>NZ_MUMF01000707.1:0-275 GCF_002155905.1 Streptomyces tricolor
CAACGGATCGCTAACATGTGGCCAACGGTTCGTCGGCAGGACGCGGAACGGTTGGCCGGAACTCGTCCGGCGGCAGCGCCGGCACCCCGTCGGACGGGCGGATTCCCGCGGGCGCGGTGCCGCCGGGGGTTCCCGGCCTGGCGGCGCCGGGAGTTGGGGAAGGGCTGTCGTACGAGATCCCGTACGGCGGTCGGTCGTAGAGGACCGGCGGTCCCAGCAGTCCGAAGCGCAGCTCGCACCGCCGCATCACGCCGCTCCACAGCCTTCCCGCGCGG
>NZ_MUMF01000707.1:341-591 GCF_002155905.1 Streptomyces tricolor
TGTGATCATTCCATCGGATCTGGCCCGACGGCGCGCGCGTATGACGCGTAACTCGGGGGAGTGTCGCCGCAGGCTGGGTCCGGGGACGACAAGGGCCCCGGCCGGCGGAGGTGAACGACCGGGGCCCCGTCCCGCCCTCTCTTCTCCCTGTTCCCCGGCGCGCCCGGCTCAGATGACCGGCGGACGCCCCAGCCGGGTGAGCCGCCAGACCGTCCGCCAGCGCATCGGCCGCCGCTCACCGGCCGGCTCC
>NZ_MUMF01000708.1 GCF_002155905.1 Streptomyces tricolor
GGATGCCGTCGCGGCGGTGCCGGAGGGTGGGGGCGGGGGGTGTGTCGGTGCCGCTCCAGTCGATGCGAGGGTCGCCGGCCCGCACGTCGGTACCTCCGGTCTGCAAGGTATTCATGATCGCTTTCCCTCCCCGGGCGTGCCCCCGAAGGACACAGGGTGCCAAATGCCGTGGCTGGTGCGGAAGCTGGGGCGGTGCGACACGCCCGGGTCCGGGCGGGGTGTGACGGTGGGGTGACGGCTGGTCACGGGGGCGGAGGTGCCCGGTCCGCCGGGATGCGGTGGGCCGGTGACCGGGGTGCGCGTACCGCATAGGCTGTCGCCATCCGCGATCGACACCGCCGTTCAGGCCAGAGAGAACGCCGCAGGGGGCAACCGCCATGACGACAGGTCGGCTCGGGCAGCAAGCCGCGCCGCCGAACGCGGCCTACGCCGGGCAGGTCGTGCACTTTCCGGATCCGGTCCGGGCGGCACGTCACCCGAGAGGGGTACGGGTCGATGAGCGGGGTTATCCGGATTTCTCGCCGTACGCGCGCGTGGCGGTGGAGATCGCCGAGCCGCCGGAGGGGTTCGGGGTCGACGAGCTGCGGCTGACGGACTACGTGTCGGCGAACGCCGCGCTGGCGGCCGAGGGGCACGAGTGGTGGGACACGCTGCCGGATGTGGCGACGCCGCACGGCTGGACGTGGCATCACGTGGCGGGCACGCGGCGGCTGGAGCTGGTGCCGGTCGAGGTGAAGGCGCTGCTGCGGCATCACGGCGGGGTGGCGACGGCGCCGGTGGACCACGGCAAGCGGGGCACGCGGCCGTTGCAGGAGTCCCGGCCGGCGCACTTCGGGCTGCCGAAGTCGGGTGTGGCGGTGTCGGAGGCGCAGGTGCAGGGGGTCGAGGAGGACCTCGGCTACCGGCTGCCGGGTGCGTACCGCTCGTTCCTGAAGGCGGCGGGCGGCTGTGCTCCGGTGGGGACGGCGCTGGACGCCGAGCTGGGGCTGCTGGTGGACCAGCCGTTCTTCACGGTGCGGGACGAGGCCGCGGTCAATGACCTGGTGTACGTGAACAAGTGCCTGCGCGACCATCTGACGAAGGATTACCTGGGGGTGGCCTTCGTGCAGGGCGGGCTGCTCGCGGTGAAGGTGAAGGGCGAGCGGGTCGGTTCGGTGTGGTTCTGCGCGTACGACGACGTGCGGGACACGGATCCGGCGTGGTCGCCGGCGGAGCGGGTGGAGCGTCTGCTGCTGCCGTGCGGTGACGATTTCGACGTCTTCCTGTCCCGGCTGGCCGGCAGTCCGCCGGAGTTGGAGACGGTGGCGCATCTGATGGTGGACGGCGGTTTCGCGCGTGTCGTCCCGGTGTCTTCCGGCTCGGCGTCTTCCGGCCCGGTGGGGGAGTGAGCTGCAGGCGATGGTGACCTACGCGCAGGCGCAGGAGCGCGCCGAGGAGTGGATCAACGGCGACGTGCCCGCGTACCAGCATCGTGAGGTGCGGGTGCGGGAGTTCGAGCTGGGGTTCGTGGTGTGGGGCGAGGACCGGGCGGAGGGGCCGCGGTCGGACGCGGGCGGCCAGCGGCTGGTCATCGCCCGGGACAGCGGGGAGGCCAGCCTGTGGCCCGCGCTGCCGGTGGGTGAGGTGATCCGCCGGTACGAGGAGGAGTACGGCCGTGCCGAGGAGCCGCGGGACGCGGTTGCGGCGCCGGCGGCGGCCCGCCTGGACCTGAACCAGACGTCGTTCCTGCTGACTCCTCCGGAGTGGTTGCAGGAGGCGGCGGACAAGCTGGGGATCGGGGAGCGGCGGCCCGAGGAGACGGGGGCGGGGGCGGCTGCCTCGGCTGCGGCGTCTGCCTCGGCTCCGGCGGCTGCGGCTGCTGACGGCGGGTCGGTTTCCGGCGCGGCTCCGGACGCGGGTCCGGCGTCGGACGGTGGTACGGCGCCGGGGGCGGCTTCCTCCGGTGGGGGCGGGCTCGCGCAGACGCAGGCCGGGGTGCCGGCGGGGACGGCCACCGCTCCGGCGGACGTGCCCGCGGGGGCCACGCCCTGGGCCGGCACCGACACGAACGCGCAGGCCGGTGACGAGGACCGTTCCGTGCCGCTGCCCGCGACGGTCTTCGCGCCGCCGCTGAGTGACGCGGACGACGCGGCGCCGCGCCCGCCGGCGGTGGCGCCGGACGCGCCGACGGCGTTGATGTCGGGCGGCAGCCAGCTGCCGCGGACGGCGGTCGCGCCCGCGCTCGACCTGCCGGGCGGGCCGGGTGCGCCGCAGGGCGGCACGTCGGCGCCGGGTACGCCGGCGTACGGCCATCCGCAGCCACCGGTGGCGCCGGGCACCCCTGCGCAGGGTGTGCCGTCGTACCCTCCGGCGCCCGGCGCCGCGCCCATGCCTGCGACGGCTCCCGGCGCGCCGGGTGCTCCGCAGGGCAGCACGCCGCCGCCTTTGCCGCCGGGCGCCCCGTCGTACGGCTATCCGCAGGGTCCCGGTGCTCCGCAGGGGGCTCCGGGGTACGGCTATCCGCAGGCGCCGGGCGGTGCGCCGGGCGCGCCGCAGCCTCCGGCGGGTCCGGGTGCGCCCGCGCGGCCGCTCGCGCCGAACGCCGGGGACATCGCGGACGCCGCGACGAGCAAGGCCGCGCCGCCGCCGAAGAAGGCGCGCGGTGGAGTGGGTGCGCCGCCTCCGCCGCCGGGCACGCCGGGTACGCCGGGCGCACGGCCGGGGAGCGCGACGCCGCCGCCCGCGCCGGGTGCGCCCGCGGGTGGGTACGTGCCGACCCAGCTGGTGTCGGCGCTCGGGCCGGAGGGGCCTGAGGCGCAGGGCGGCGGGGACGCGCCCCACCCGCCCGGTGCGCCGAACCCGCCTGCCGCGCCTCCTGGTGCTCCGGGTGGTACGCCGCCGGGCGGTACCCCGGCGGGCATCGTGCACCATGCGGCCACGGTGCTGGCCGATCCGAGTCAGCTGGGCGGCGCCTCGCAGCCTCCGGGCGCCCCGGGCGTCCCCGGTGCCCCGGGCGCGCAGGGTGCGGCGGGCGCCCCCGGCATGCCGAACCCGCCCGGCGCCCCGGCGG
>NZ_MUMF01000709.1 GCF_002155905.1 Streptomyces tricolor
AATGCCGGCGCAGCTCCCCAGCTGCGCCGGCATTTGTGCCGTCCGCCGCACCCCCGTCCCCACGGGGTTTCATGGATGGATGTCCCCGCCCGGACCGCTCTTCCGGGCCTGGGGTCGCCGCTCAGCGCCCCAGCATCGCACCCACGGACGACGCCTGTGTGGCCACCGTCTCCCAGCCGTCGAAGACGAGCAGGAGCAGGGCCGCCAGGGGAAGGGCCATGAGCGTCGCCACCAAGGGGTGGCGACGACCCGTGCGGCGCGGGGCGAACGCGGGGCGTCGCGGTGCCGTGTGGGCCATGGTCCCTCTCCTGACCGTTCGGTTGTCTTCGGCAGCGGCGGGTGCCTGACCTCGGGGGACGAGTGCTGCACCCGCCGCTTGACCTCAAATCTAGGCGCGCGGCGACCACCGGGCGTCATGCCCTCGTACCGATTGCCGGGCCTCCCGAAGGATGAGCCATGACCTGCGAAGTACTCCCCTGGGTGGAGACGCACGCCAGGGTCTCGGGGTCTTCCCGGAGGGGGCGTCCGCTCTGTCCGGTCATTTCGGATGCGTCCTGCGGGCCGGATGGAGTGACTTCGATCACTCGGGGCGGGGTCGGGAGGGGCGCACGGCAGCACGGGCGATCCGGGGTGCGGCCGGGTCCGCGGGCCGTCGCGGGCCGTCGGCCGACGGGTGCGCGCGCCCGTGTGCCCCGCCCTCGCGCACGCCCAACCTCCCTGCTCCGCTGGCCGGTTGACCCCCTTGGTGACCGGAAGTCGCCGTACCACAGGGCGTGCTGACCGCGTTTCACCTCCCCCGGACGGCCCACACAATCCGTCCGGCCGAGAGGGCGCGGCCTCTGCGCGCAGGCGGCCGGGGAAACGTAAGCTGTGCCACGTCACAGGACCGGGCAGCGGGGATGAACATGGCGATGATGCGCCTGAGGCGCGAGGACCCGCGCGTCGTCGGCTCGTTCAGGCTTCACCGACGGCTCGGCGCGGGCGGGATGGGCGTGGTCTATCTCGGCTCCGACAAGAAGGGGCAGCGGGTCGCGCTGAAGGTGATCCGGCCCGATCTGGCGGAGGACCAGGAGTTCCGGTCGCGGTTCGCGCGCGAGGTGTCGGCGGCCCGGCGCATCCGGGGCGGGTGCACGGCCCGGCTGGTCGCCGCGGACCTGGAGGCCGAGCGGCCCTGGTTCGCCACCCAGTACGTGCCCGGCCCCTCCCTGCACGACAAGGTGGCCGACGAGGGCCCTCTCGGCGCGGCGGACACGGCGGCGATCGGCGCGGCCCTG
>NZ_MUMF01000710.1 GCF_002155905.1 Streptomyces tricolor
AGCCCCTCGCTGCCGCAGCTCCGGCCGCAGCCCCTCGGCCCCCGAGCGCCGGCCGCAGGCCCTCCTCAAGGTCCGACGCCGGTCGCACGCTCTCCTCAGGGCCCGAACGCCGGCCGCGGGGTCCCCTCAGGGCACCCGAGGCAGCCGCGGGGCGCGGACGGCAGCCATGCCCGCCGTTCAGCGCCCCGTTCCCTCACGGCTGGGTCAGCACCACGCACGACTCCCCGGGCACCTGGAGCAGTCCGTCCGGGCCCGGTGCCTGGACCGGTTCCCAGGCCGCGAGGACCTCCATCCGGCCGGTGCCGAGCGGAATCGCGGCCTCCTCCTTGCCCAGGTTCACCGCCACCCGTACGTCCCCGCGCCGGAAGGCCAGCCAGCGGGCGTCCGCGTCGTACGCCACCTTCGTGTCGGCGAGGTCCGGGTCGGTGAGATCGGGCTGTTCCTGCCGCAGGGCGATCAGCCGGCGGTACCAGGCCAGCACGCGCGCGTGGGGCTCGCGTTCCGGCTCCGACCAGTCCAGGCAGGACCGTTCCCGGGTCGCCGGGTCCTGCGGGTCGGGTACGTCCTCCTCGGCCCACCCGTGCGAGGCGAACTCGCGCCGCCTGCCCCGCCGTACCGCCTCGGCCAGCTCGGGATCGGTGTGGTCGGTGAAGAACTGCCAGGGCGTGGTCGCCGCCCACTCCTCGCCCATGAACAGCATCGGCGTGAACGGCGCGGTCAGCGTCAGCGTGGCCGCGCAGGCCAGCAGACCGGGGGACAGGAGGGCGGAGAGCCGGTCGCCCTGGGCGCGGTTGCCGATCTGGTCGTGGGTCTGGCTGTAACCGAGCAACCGGTGCCCGGCCACCCGCGTCCGGTCCAGCGGCCGGCCGTGCCGGCGGCCCCGGAAGCTGGAGTACGTGCCGTCGTGGAAATAGCCGCCGGTGAGCGTCTTGGCGAGCGCGGCGAAGGGATCCCGCGCGAAGTCGGCGTAGTAGCCCTGCGACTCGCCGGTCAGCGCGGTGTGCAGGGCGTGGTGGAAGTCGTCGTTCCACTGTGCGTGCAGCCCGAGGCCGTGCTCCGCGCGCGGGGTGATGAACCGCGGGTTGTTCAGCTCCGACTCGGCGATCAGGAACAGCGGCCTGCCCGTCTCGGCCGCCAGGTCGTCCACGGCCGCCGACAGCTCCTCCAGGAAGTGGCACGCGCGCGTGTCGTACAGCGTGTGCACCGCGTCCAGCCGCAGCCCGTCGATCCGGTAGTCCCGCAGCCACGCCAGCGCGCTGCCGACGAGGAAGGCGCGCACCTCGTCCGAGCCGGGCGCGTCCAGGTTCACCGCCGAGCCCCACGGGGTGGTGTGCGTGTCCGTGAAGTACGGCCCGAACCGCGGCAGGTAGTTGCCCGACGGGCCCAGGTGGTTGTGCACGACGTCCAGGACGACGCCCAGCCCGAGTTCGTGCGCCCGGTCGACGAAGCGCTTCAGTGCTGCGGGGCCGCCGTACGGCTCGTGCACCGCCCACAGCGACACCCCCTCGTACCCCCAGCCGTGCCGGCCCGGGAAGGGGCACAGCGGCATCAACTCCACGTGGGTCACACCCAGTTCCACCAGGTGCTCAAGACGGGCCGCGGCGGCGTCCAGGGTGCCCTCGCGGGTGTACGTGCCCACGTGCAGCTCGTACAGCACCGCGCCGGGCAGCGCGCGTCCCGGCCACTGCGCGCGCCACGCGTGGCGCCCGTGGTCCACGACCGCGCTCAGCCCGTCCGGGCCGTCGGGCTGGCGGCGCGAGCGCGGGTCGGGCAGGACGGGACCGTCGTCCAGCGCGAACCCGTACCGCGCGCCGTCCGCCGCCTCCGCCTCGCCCGTCCACCACCCTTCGCGCGCGGGATCGCGCGCCAACGCGCGCGTGGTGCCCTCGCAATGGAGCGTCACTCGGTCTGCCTGCGGTGCCCACACCTCGAACTGCACGGACGGTTCCCCTTCGTCTGCTCACCGTGATGTCCCGCGTGTCCATCGTGCCGCCCCGGACGATCAATCCGCTTTCGAATTCGCCCTTTGGTGGCAGGTGTCGCGGAAGTGCCCGCACACCCGCACGGATTCCGGGGTTTCTGGACACCCGGGGTGCACTGCCCGACAATCACCTGCGTGACGTCGTCCTTCGAGTTCTCCACCTACCCGGCGCGCCTGTCCGACGAGGAGCGCGACAAGGCGCTGCGGGTGCTGCGCGACGGCGTCGCGATGGGCCGGCTCTCGCACGACACGTTCGTGCGCCGCATGGAGCTGGCACTCGCCGCGCGCCGCTCCGACGAACTCGCCGCCCTGGTCGCCGACCTGCCCCGGGAGAACCGGTTCTCCCGCGCGGTCCTGGGCACCGTGGAGGCCGTCTCCGGGTTCACCGTGCGGCTGCGCCGGGCCTGGCAGGCCGAGCGGCTGCCCAAGCTGCTGCTGCCGCACCCGGGACTCGGCCACCCGCTGCGCATCGGCCGCGACCCGGCGAACGGGCTGCGCCTCAACCACGAGACCGTCTCCCGGGTGCACGCCGAACTCCGCCACCAGGGCGGCCTGTGGGTGCTCAAGGACCTGGGCTCCACCAACGGCACCACCGTCAACGGCCGCCGGGTGGTCGGGGCGGTCGCCGTCCGCGAGGGCGACCAGGTGGCCTTCGGCAGGATGGCGTTCCGGCTCACGGCTCCCTGAGCCTGCCCGGCCGGTCCCGTTCGAACGCGTGCTCCCGCACGCGCGCGTGCCGTCCCGATCGGGTGAGCCGCACTGCGGAAGCCGGGCCGCCGTGCCGATGGAACGGGCATGACGTACCTCACCAGAACGGCAGCGGCGGCCGGCGCCCTGCTGGCCGCCGCCGGTCTCCTCACCGCGGGCCCGGCCCGTGCGGCCTCCCACGACCTCGTTCCCGCCAACTGGCTCCATCTGACGGTCACCAAGGGCGACGCCCGCTCCGGTGACACCCGCGGCGCGCTGCTGCTGTGCGACCCGCCGCGGGGGCACGCGCGCGCGAGCGAGGCGTGCGCCGAACTGGCCGCCGTCGGCGGGGACATCGGCCGCCTCCCGGCCGCCGACACCTTCTGCCCGATGATCTTCGCCCCGGTGACCGCCCACGCGCGCGGGCGCTGGGACGGCCGGACGGTCGACTTCCGGGAGACGTACACGAGCGCGTGCGTCATGAGGGCACGGACGGGATCCGTCTTCACCCTGGACGGCTGACCGGAGCCGCCCGGGCGGGCCTGCACGGGCCGGCGTCCCCGGGGCTCGGTGTGCGGGCTGGTGCGCCGGGGCAGAGGCACGCCGGCTGGTGTCCCGGGGCTCGGCGGCGTGGGCCGGTGTCCCGGGCCGGGTGGCGTGGGCCGGGGCGGCTCACGCCATCTGCTCACGCGCCTGCTGCGCCGCCACCAGCACGGTCCGGGACTGGTGCTCCACCTGGTGCTCCAACGGCACCCAGCGGGCCCGGAACCGCTCCGCGAAGGCGTCGCACCAGGTGGCGACGAGCTGCTCCAGGCGCGGTGCCGCCCGGTCGTCCGTCTCCCGCAGCACCCGCAGCAGCATCGACGCGGCCCGCAGCGGCAGCCGGCGCCCGAAGGCGTCCACGCTGCCGACGTACGCCATCGTCGTGCCCGCAGGGGCGGTGTGGATCCAGTCCTCGGCCAGGCCCGGGATCAGCCCGAGCGCCCACCGCGCGGCCCGCAGCAGCGGCCCGTCCACGCCCTCCAGCCGGGGCAGCGCCTCGGCGAGGATCCGCTCCACCTCGCGCGCGTCCCGCAGCAGCCGCGCGGCCAGCCGCCGCATGGCCGCCGCCGGAGCCGGGTGCGGTGCCGGGTCGTCCACCAGGTCGCTCGCCCACATCGGCACCTCCACCACGGCCGTCAGGCCGCCGTACCGGTGCGCGTGGTACCAGGTGCTGTGCCGGGCGTCGTCCGGCATGCTCGGGTAGGCCACGCCGGTCTCCGGGCCGGGCATCACGTGCACTCCGGGGCCCGAGGCCGGCCAGCCCGCCGCGTCCGAGGCCCCCGTCTCCACCGGAATGTGCAGTTCCGCCGCGGACTTGGCGAACGGCTCGGCGAGGCCCGGGACGTCCCTGGTCAGCTGCACCCAGCTGCCGCCCAGGTCGGTGCCGTGCAGCGTCACCTGGAGATAGGGCCGCAACTCGTCGATCACCCCGGTCAGCGCCCGCGTCTCGGGCGGCAGCCGGTCCGGCGGCAGCACCGCCGGCGACCACTCCGGTTGCTCCGCGCCGGTCGGCCGGTAGAAGCCGAGGTGGTAGTCGAGCAGGCTGCGCGGCGCCGGGGTCACATGCAGACTCGCCCCGTCCGGGTCCGCGCACAGCAGGAAGTGCCAGGAGGTGTCCGCCCGCAACTCGCGCTCCGCCAGCACTCTTTCGGCAAGCACCCGCAGCGTGGAACCGCCCGTCGGTTCGTTGGCGTGCGCACCCGCCACCACGAGCACGGCACGGCGGGCGTGTCCCACCGACAGCAGGTGCAGGGGTCTTCCCGCGCGCGAGACGCCCACCTGACGCAGCGCGCACAGCCCGGGTTCCCGAGCCGCCAACCCCTGAGCGGAGGCGACCAGTTCGGGAACGCTGGGATAGCGCAGCTCCGGCAGAGGACTCACCCCCGACTTGTCCGCCCGGCTTCGCCCTCCCAGTCCCGCACGGGACGGGTGAACTGTCAAGCATGCGGCGGGGGAGGCTCCCGGGGGCGCCCGGACGCAGTGGCCCGCCCCCGTCCGGGCCACTGCGTGCCGTGGGTTCACTGCTGGTGCAGGCCGCGTCCCGCGAGGGTCAGGAACACCTCGCCCACCGCCTCCGACAGCGTGGGGTGCGCGTGCACATGCCGGGCCACGTCCGCGGGCTCGGCGTCCCAGCCGACGATCAGCTGGCTCTCGGCGATCATCTCCGACACGTGCGGGCCGACCAGGTGGACGCCGAGCACCTGCCCGCCGCCGGCCTCCGCCACGACCTTCACCATGCCGCCCTGACCGTGCACCATCCCCTTGGCGACGGCGGTCAGCGGCATCGTGTCGACAGCGACCTCGTGCCCACGCGCGCGTGCCTCGGCCTCGGTCAGCCCGACGGAGGCGGTCTGCGGCGAGGAGTACGTCACCCGGGGCACGGCCGCGTAGTCGACCGGCGCCGACGGCACTCCGGCCAGCGTCTCGGCCACCAGCAGCCCCTCCTCGAAGGAGGCGTGGGCGAGACCGAGCGAGGGCGGCGGCAGCAGGTCTCCGACGACGTGGACGCCCGGCACGGCCGTCTCCAGCCGGTTCCAGTCCGCCGGGGCGACGAACCCCCGCTCGTCCGTCGTCAGCCCGGCCGCCGCCAGGTCCAGGCCCTCGGTGACCGGCGCCCGGCCCACGGCCACCAGCAGCCGGTCCGCCGTCACCGTCCGGGTCTCTCCCCGCGCGGTCCGCACGCGCGCGCGTACGCCGTCGTCCAGCAGCTCCGCGTCCAGCAGCCGCGCGCCCGCCTGCACGTCGATGCCGCGCTTCTTCAGGCCGCGCGTCAGATGCCGGCTCACGTCGGCGTCCTCCAGCGGCACGATCCGGTCGGCGGCCTCCACCAAGGTGACCTCCGCACCCATGGAGCGGTGGAAGGAGGCGTACTCCACGCCGATCGCGCCCCCGCCCAGCACCAGGACGGACGCCGGGAGACCCGGCGCGAACAGCGCGTCGTCACTGGTCACCACGCGCCGCCCGTCGGGCACGAGCCCCGGGAGCATGCGCGGGCGTGAGCCGGTCGCGAGGACGATCGCACGGCGCGCGGTGAGGTCCTGCACGCCCTCCACCCGCACCGTGCGGGGCGCCGTCAGCCGTGCGCCGCCCCGCACCACCCGGACGCCGGCGTGGGCGAGATGCGCCTCCACGCCCTTGTGGTTGCGCGCCACGATGTCGTCCCGCGTGGCCACCAGCGCACCCCAGTCGACGGAGTCCACGGTCGCCTTCACGCCCCAGCGTTCGCGGGCCTCGGCGATCCCGTCGACCAGCTCGGCGGCGTGCAGCATCGCCTTGCTCGGGATGCAGCCCCGGTGCAGACACGTTCCGCCGACCTTGTCGCGTTCGACGAGGACGACGTCCAGACCGAGGGAGGCGGCGCGCAGGGCGGTGCTGTAGCCGCCGGTGCCGCCGCCGATGACGATCACGTCGGAGGTGTGGATGCCCGTATCGATGGTCATGGCATCCACCCTCCGTCCACCCCTTGTCATGAGTCCAAGGCAATGTTGTTGTGGAATCCATGCATGGCCCTTATGGGAGGACGTGAAGGTGAGCCTGCGCCAGATGGAGTACTTCGTGACGGTCGTCCAGGAGGCGTCCTTCACGCGTGCGGCGGACGCCCTGCACGTCACCCAGCCCGCGCTCTCGCACCAGATCAAGGCGCTGGAGAAATCGGTCGGCGGCGCCCTGCTGGAGCGCCTGCCCCGGGGGGTGCGCCTCACCCCCATGGGCCGCGCGTTCCTGCCGCACGCCGAACTCGCCGTCCGCAGCGCCGCGCGGGCCCGCCGCGCGGCCCGCGCCACCGTCGGCGCCGAGGGCGGCGAACTACAGGTCGCGGCCCTGCACTCCATCGCGGTCGGCGCCCTGCCCGACGTCTTCGCCCGCTGGCGCACGGCGCACCCGAGAGTCCTGCTGCGCCTGCACGAGTACGCCACCGCCGAGGCCCTGGAGGAGGCCGTGCAGCGCGGCACCGCCGACCTCGCCGTCGGCCCCGAGCCCGCCGGCCGGCCCGGCACCGTGGTGCCCTTCGGCGAGGAGGAACTCGTCCTCGTCGTGCCCTTCGACGACCGGTTCGCGGGCCGTACGACGGTCACGCTCCCGGAACTCGCCGACCGCCCGTGGATCCGCTGCGCCATGGAACCCGTCGTGCACGGCGAGCGCTTCCTCGACTGGGCGTGCGGGAAGGCCGGGTTCCGCCCCCGGACCGCCGTGTGGACCGAGCACACGTCCACCGCCGTCCGCATGGCCGCGGCCGGCGTCGGCGTGTGTGTCGCGCCCGCCCACATCGTGCGCGGCGCCGTCGGCGAGGACTGCGTGGTGCTCACCCCCGACCCGGCCTGGAGGCGCTCCCTGACCGTCTACGCGCGCGTGCCGCCCACCGGGGCCGCCGCGGCCTTCGTGGACCTGCTGCGCGCCACCTGGCCGGCCCTGCGGACCCCCGGGCCGTACGAGGACTGCGTGAGCCCCGAGGCCCGGCCGCCCGAGGCCCAGCCGCCCGCCGCGCAGCTCCCCGCCGCGCGGCCCTCCGCCGCACCGGCCCACTGAACCGCGGCCGTCCGGGAACGGCCGCCGCGCCTCAGTCCTCCGCGACCCGCTCCAGCAGTGCCACCGGCAGCCGGTCCAGAAGGTCCGCCACGCGCGCGGACCCGGTGAACTCCCGTCCCGGGACGAGCACGTCCGCCCACCGGCCGGGCGGCAACGGCAGCCGCGTCTCCCGCCAGCCGCCCGCCTCCCCGAGCCGCAGCGACAGCCGGGTCACCACCGTGACCACCTCACCGGAGCGCGCGAACGCCAGGCAGTGGTCGGACGCCGGGCCCTCGGCGGTCAGCGGGTCGTACGACGCGCCCGCGCCGAACGCGTCCGGCCGCCGGGCGCGCAGCCGCAGCGCCGCCGCCGTCAGCGCGTCCTTCTCACCGGGCGCCTCGGGCGGGAACGCCACGGGCCGCCGGTTGTCCGGGTCCACCAGCGCCCGGTACTCGCCCTCCGTGCCCTGGTAGACGTCCGGCACCCCGGGCATCGTCAGATGCACCAGCGCGGTGCCGAGGACGTTGGCCCGGACGTGCGGGTCCAGCGCCTTGCGGAAGGCCGCCACGCGCTCCCCGGGCGGCCCGCACGGCCCCGCCGCGACGAAGGCCGCCACCGCCTCCTCGTACGGCGGCTCCTGCTCCGTCCAGCTGGTGTACATGCCGGCCTCGCGCACATGCTTCAGCAGCGCCCCCTGGACCCGTTCCTCCTCCGCCGGGCCCAGCCCGAACACCGTCTGCCAGGCCGCCCAGGCCAGCTGCCCGTCCGGCACCCCCTCCTCGGCCAGGGTCACCTCGGCGAGCAACTGCGCCCAGCGGTCCGGGCACTCGGTGAGGACCGCCAGCGCGGCGCGCACGTCCGCGCTGCGCTTGGTGTCGTGGGTGGAGACGACCGTTCCGGTCAGCGGCCAGTCGCGCTGCACGCGCGCGCAGTACGCGTGGAACTCCTCCGGCGACACGCCCGGGCTGCCCGGGTCGCCGCCCACCTCGGCCGTCGACAGCAGTGGCACATAGCGGTAGAAGGCCGTGTCCTCCACCGACTTGGCGCGCAGCGCGGACGCCGTCTGCGCGAACCGGGTGCGGAACTCCACCCGGTCGGCGTGGTCCGGCGCCGACGGATCGCCGGGCGGCTCGACCAGCAGCCGGCGCACGACGCCGACGGCCTCGGCCTCCTCCGGCACCACGAACGCCAGCCGGGCCTCCTCGGCGGCCTCCTCGGTGATCACGGCGGCGGCGTCACCGGAGGCGTACGGCCGGTAGACCCGCATCCGGACCAGCAGCTCCTCCACGGCCGTACGCAGCGCCCAGGGCGCGCGGTCGCGCAGCGAGAGATCCGGCGAGGCCGCGCACAGCCGGGCGGCCACCCGGGTGAGCCGGTCCGTCTCGGTGGCCAGCTCATGGGTGAGCACCTTGTACGCCGCCCGCCGGACCGTGGCCTCCCAGTTGCCGCCCCGGTCCGTCTGCGGCGCCGCGAACGCCCGGTACCTTCCCAGCAGTTCGTACGCCCCCGTGCGGTCCGTGAACAGGCCGTCGACGTGCCGCAGGGCGTCGTAGCCCGTGGTGCCCGCGACGGGCCAGGAGGACGGCAGGTGCTCGCCGTCGGACAGGATCTTCTCCACGACCGTCCAGCGCCCGCCGGTCGCCTCGTGCAGCCGCGCCAGGTAGCCCTCCGGGTCGGCGAGCCCGTCCGGATGGTCGATCCGCAGCCCGTCGAACACGCCCTCCGCCAGCAGCCGCAGCATCGTGCCGTGGGTGGCCTCGAACACCTCCGGGTCCTCCACCCGCAGCCCGATCAGCTCCGAGATGCTGAAGAACCGCCGGTAGTTCAGCTCCGTCCGGGCCAGCCGCCACCACACCGGGCGGTACCACTGGGCGTCCAGCAGCTCCGGCAGCGGCAGGTGCTCGGTGCCCGGACAGAGCGGGAAGGCGTGCTCGTGGTACCGCAGCACCTCACCGTCGACCTTGAGGTGCGCCAGCTCCGAGCCGATCGGGCCGCCGAGCACCGGCAGCAGCAGCCGGCCGCCCTGCGCCTCCCAGTCGATGTCGAACCAGCGCGCGTACGGCGACCCGGGCCCGTCCCGCAGCAGCTCCCACAGGGCGCGGTTGTACCGGGGCGCCAGCGCCATGTGGTTGGGCACGATGTCCAC
>NZ_MUMF01000711.1 GCF_002155905.1 Streptomyces tricolor
CGACGCCGTGCTGGGCGGTACCGGTCTTGCCGCCGACCAGCACGCCGGGGAGGGCCGCGTTGGTGCCGGTGCCGTCCCGGACCACGCCGGCCATCAGCTCCCGCAGCCGGGCCGCGGTGGCCGGCCGCATCACCTGCCGTCCCGGCCGGGCCCCGCTGCCCGTGACCGTCTCACCGCCGTGCCGGGTGGTCCGCTCCACCAGGTACGGCGGACGCAGCCGGCCGCCGTCCGCGACCGCCGCCGCGACCATCGCCATCTGCAACGGCGTGGCCCGCGTGTTGTACTGCCCGATCGAGGACAGCGCCAGCTGCGCCTTGTCCACCGTCGTGTCGAACGTGCTGGGGGACACCGCGAAGGGGATGCGCACCCCGGTGTCGTTGAACCCGAACGCCTGGGCCATGGCCGCCATGTCCCGCACCCCCACGTCCACGCCCAGCTTGGCGAAGACCGTGTTGCAGGACCATTCGAAGGCGTCCCGCACCGACGCGTCCGCGCAGCCGTCGGCCTCGTTGGTCAGCCGGGTGGTGGTGCCGGGCAGCCGGTAGGGGTCGGGGGAGTCGGTGCGCGCGTCCAGGTCCGTGACCACGCCCGCGTCCAGCGCCGCCGCCGCGGTGACCACCTTGAACGTCGACCCCGGCGGATAGGTCTGCCGCACCGCCCGGTTCAGCATCGGCTTCTCCGGGTCGTGGTTCAGCCGGTCCCACGCCGCAGCCACCGCCTCGTTGTTGCCGGACAGTTCCGCGGGGTCGTACGACGGGCTGGTCACCAGCGCCAGGACGCGGCCCGTGGCCGGCTCGACCGCGGCCACCGCGCCCTTGCGCCCGGCGAGCCCCCGGTACGCGGCCTCCTGCGCCCGCCGGTCCAGGGTCGTGACGACGTCCCCGCCGCGGTTCGGCGCCCGCGTCACGTCGTTCCACAGCGGCAGCGGCGCGAGCATCGGATCGGTGCCGGACAGCACCCCGTCCTCGGTGTGCTCCAGGAACGTGGTGCCGTACATCTGCGAGGAGAAGCCGGTGACCGGCGCGTACAACGGGCCGTTGCGGTAGGTGCGTTCGTAGCGCAGCTGCTCGCCGGTGTCCATCGAGCCGGTGACCGGCACGCCGCCCACCAGGATGTCCCCGCGCGGCTGCTGGTAGCGGGCGATGGTGGCCCGGCGGTTGGCCGGATTGCCGTCGTACTCCCGGGACTGCACGACCTGCACCCGGGTGGCGTTGGCCAGCAGGGCCGCCAGCAACAGGGCGCAGAACACACAGGCGTGCCGGATGTACCGCGCCATCGGACGCCCGCTCTCGGGCAGGCCGCCGTACTCGGTCACGGCGCCTCCCGGCCGTCGTACTGGCTGCGCGCCGAGTCGCTCACCCGCACCAGCAGCGCCACGATCGCCCAGTTGGTGACCACCGAGGAGCCGCCCTGGGCGAGGAACGGCATCGCCATGCCGGTCAGCGGGATCAGCCCGGTGACCCCGCCCGCGATCACGAACACCTGCAGCGCCACGATCGAGGCCAGCCCGACCGCGAGGAGCCGCCCGAACGGCTCGCGCAGCGCCAGACCCGCCCGGTAGCCGCGCTCCACCAGCAGGGCGTACAGCAGCACGATCGCCGCGAGGCCCGCCAGGCCCAGCTCCTCCCCGGCGGTCGCCAGGATGAAGTCCGACTTGACGGCGAAGCCGATCAGGATGGAGTGCCCGAGCCCCAGCCCGGTGCCGAGCATCCCGCCGGCGGCGAAGGCGAACAGCGACTGGGCGAGCTGGTTGGGGCCGTGCCCGGCCTCGATGGTGGCGAACGGGTGCAGCCAGTCCTCGATCCGCCCGCCCACATGCGGCTCCAGCCGCCCCACCGCGAAGGCGCCGAGCACGGCCAGCAGCAGCCCGACCGCGATCCAGCCGGTGCGCCCGGTGGCCACGTACAGCAGCACCACGAACAGCCCGAAGAACAGCAGCGAGGTCCCGAGGTCCCGCTCCAGCACCAGCACGCCCACGCTCACCAGCCAGATCGTCAGGATCGGCCCCAGCACCCGCCCGGTCGGGAACTGCAACCGCCACAGCCGGCGGCCGGTATAGGCGAGCGCGCTGCGGTTGGCGGCCAGATAGGCGGCGAAGAACACCGCGAGCAGCACCTTCGCGAACTCGCCCGGCTGGATGGAGAACCCGGCGATCCGGATCCAGATCCGGGCGCCGTTCACCGCCGGGAACAGGATCGGCAGCGCCAGCAGGACGAGGGCGGCCACCACGCAGACGTACGCGTACCGCTGGAGCACCCGGTGGTCGCGCAGCACCAGGACCACCCCGATGAACAGGCCCACCCCGAGCGTCGACCACACCAGTTGGGTGGGGGCCGCCTGGTCGCCCGGTGTCTCCAGGTCCAGCCGGTAGATCAGCACCAGCCCCAGCCCGTTCAACAGCACCCCGATGGGCAGCGGCAGCGGATCGGCGTACGGCGCCCGGATGCGGACCGCGAGATGGGCGAACAGGGCCAGCACGCCGAGCCCGGCGCCGTACCCGACGGCACCGGGCGGGACGGTACCGGTCCGCGCCAGCCCCACCGCGCAGTAGCCGTACACCGACAGCAGGACGGCCAGCACGAGCAGGGACAGTTCGACGCCCCGGCGCCGGGGCGT
>NZ_MUMF01000712.1 GCF_002155905.1 Streptomyces tricolor
GCGGGGCGCCCCGCACAGGAACCAGGGACAGCGGCCACGTCGTGTGGGAGGGACAGTCCCGATGACACTGCTGCACGAGCCGGCGCCACGAGCGTGCACCGACGGCCACCGTCGAAAAGCCCGGCACACCCCCCGGCTGCGGCCGTTCACCGAAACGGTCTTCGGCTGCCTGCCACGGGCCGACCAGCGCAGGTGGGCCGAGCTGTACATCGAGGCACTGCTTCGGACACCGGGCAAGAAGTCGGTACGGCGGCTGGCGGAATCCGTCACCGACTCCCCCACGGCCTCGCAGGCCATGCACCAGTTCGTCAACGCCAGCCCCTGGGACTGGCTGGCGGCACGCCAGGGCCTGCTGCGCTGGGTGGAGCAGCAGGGCGGCCCGGCGGTGACGGCCTGGACCCTGGCGCCCGCCTTCATCCCCAAGCGCGGCCGGCACTCCGCCGGCGTCCACCGCAGATTCGACCCCCTGCTGGGCCGGGTGTCCAACTGCCAGCTCGGCATGGTCATGCTGGCCACGGGCGCGCACGGCCCGCTGCCGGTCGACTGGAGCCTGTACATCCCCCACGGATGGGCGGCGGACTCCCCGCTGCGCTCCAAGGTGCGGGTGCCCGACGACGCCTGCGGGCCCCTGTGGTCACAGGCCGCGAAACTCCTGCGCCGCGCCGTGTCGTGGTCCCCCGGCCGGCAGGCCCCCGTCACCGCGGACCTGTCCTGGATGCCCGACCACGAGGCCTTCCTCGCCTGCCTGGCACGCAGCGAGCAGCCCTTCCTGGCCGAAGTCCCCGACACCGTGCACGTCAGGCGTGTGACATCACGGCCGGCCGACCTGCCGGCGCTCACCGTCCGGCAGCTGCTCACCGACCGCGGGACCGCGGACGCGGCAGAACGCCAGCACCTGCTGTCCCTCCCGGTGGCCCTTCCCGGCGCCCCCGCCGGACGCGCCCGGCTGCGGCTGCTGGCCCAGCGCCGCCCCGACGGCTCGGCACGGACCTGGCTGACGAACCTGCTGAACCGGCCGCTGCCCGACCTGCTGCCGCTGATGCGGCAGCCCCGGCAGGCCGCGACCGTGGTCACCACCCTGAGCGGGGACTTCGGACTCCAGGACTTCGAAGGCCGGTCCTTCCCCGGCTGGCACCACCACACCACCCTGGTCTCCGCCGCCTTCACCTACTCCCAGGTCCGCGCCGGCTCCGCGTGAGCCGAAGACCCGGCTCGGCGTGAGCAGAAGGCTCTGCTCCTGGAGGGGGCTGAAGACGCCCGGCCGGATTTTTCCCGGCCGGGCGCGCGCCCGCGCCGCCGCGGCCGGCGGCCGGCAGTCCCGCCCGGCGGCCCGTGCGTTCGGCGGCCCGTGCGTTCGGCGGGCGCGCACCGCCCGCACGTGCTCAGCGCGGGTGGGCGGCGAGGCCGCCGAGCGCGGCGTGCCAGACCTCGGCGACGTCGGAAGCCACCCAGACACCCCCGGCCTCGGCACGCCGCGCCTCGTGCGCGGCTCCCTCCACCACGTGCATGACCAGATGCGCGGCGGCGGCCGGCCGCACGTCCGGGGCCAGGTCACCGGTGACGAAGGCCCTCTCCAGCAGCCGCAGCACCTCCGCGCGCCAGATCCCGGGCCAGCCCGAGTCGACGTGCCCCTCCTCGACCAGGCGCGTGGCAGCCCGCGGCAGAACGTCGTGCTGCAGCGCTCCGGCCACCTGCAGCACGAGGACGGTCAGGTCGTGGAGGGGCCGGCCGGTGTCGGGGCGCGCCGTGCGGATGCGCTGCAGCGCGCGGACGCCCTCGTCCACCACCGCCGACGCCAGCGCCGCCTTGCTGCGGAAGTGGAAGGTGAGGGCCCCGAGCGTGACGCCTGCTCCGGCACAGATGTGGTTGAGCGCCGTACCGTCGTAGCCGTGCCGGTCGAAGCGGCGTGCTGCTGCCAGGACGAGGTTCGCGCGGGTCCGCGCGGCTCGTTCCGTGTTCGTCATGACGGGACCTCGAGGAGCGTGACGACAGGCGACCCCTCCCCCGCGGGGCCGGGGTGCACATGTCCGGAAGGGGCGCGCCGCAGGCGGTGCCCTCGCGCGCGCGAGGCGGCCCGTGCGCGGGACCGGGCGCGCGGGCACGCGGAGGTGCCGGGAGAGGCGGCGTGTCCCTCCCGGCCGGCGCCCGCCGCCGCGCCGCCGGAGCACACGCGCGCGCCCGGCCCGCTGGCGGACGTACCGGCGGCCGTAGCGGTCGTATTGGTGGTCGTAGCGGCCCCGACCGGCCCCCGCGAGGAGGGGCCGCCGGAGCGTGCGGGTTCTGCCCGGCCCCGTGCCCCGCCCCGGCTGCGGTGTGTCATGACGAGGCCAGTCAGGTTGCTCACGTACCGTCTCCAGCTCTGGCTGCCCGTGGCCGCGGGCGGCGGGCCCGCGGCGGCCGCTCGACGGGCGGTCCGACCATACGGTGAGCGCCGGGCGACGAGCACGGGAACGGGGCAAGTCCCGAACGTTCTGGGCAAGTTGGCTGGTGGCGTGCGGTGGGTGGCGCTGCGGTGCGGCTAGCGGGCGGTCCATCCTCCGTCGGCGGGGATGACCGCGCCCGTGGTGAACGACGAACGGTCCGAGCAGAGCCAGGCGGCCGTCTGGGCGATCTCGACGGGGTCCGCCAGGCGCTGCTGGATGGCACGCTCGGTGAAGGGCTTCCACAGCGCGGGGGTGTCGGCGAGCACCTGGTCCATCAGCTCGGTGCGGGTGCTGCCCACCGCGAGCGCGTTGACGCGGATGCGCTGGGCCGCGTACTCGTCGGCCGCGGCCCGGCTCAGGCCGATGACGGCGTGCTTGGCGGCTATGTAGGGGGCGGAGCTGCCGGTGGCGCGGAGTCCGGCGACGCTGGAGGTGTTCACGATCGAGCCGCCGCCGCTTTCGAGCATCACGGGTATCTGTGCCCGCATGGCGTTCCACACGCCGCGGGCGTTGACGTCCATGATGCGGTCGTACTCCGCGTCGTCCATCAGGTGCAGGGGGGTTCCGGTGGAGGTCCACCCCGCGTTGTTGAAGGCGGCGTCCAGGCTGCCGAACCTCTCCACCGCCCTCGCCACGGCGGCGTGCATGTCCTCGGCGCGGGTCACATCGGCCACCACGGCGGCGGCCTGCCCGCCCGCCGCGCCGATCCTGTCCACGAGCGCAAGCAGCCGGTCCTCACGGCGGGCGGCCAGCACCACGCGGGCCTCCTCCCGCGCGAACAGCTCCGCCGCCGCTGCGCCGATGCCGCTGCTCGCTCCGGTGATCAGGACTGTCTTGCCGTGCAGCAGGCCCCGTGCGGGCATGGGTCTCCTTAGACGTGGACTTCACACCCCCGGGACAGGGGTGCGTGTGTGCCGGGGCGCGGCCGGGATACGGCCGGGCCTTCGAGATCGTCACGCGAAGGGGGACCGGCCCGCAAGCCCGGCCCGGTCTGGGGTGCGGTCTGCTGACCATGTGTCAGAGACGCGGCAACGGTGGCGAGTTGGGCGGCAGGGGGCGGCGGGCC
>NZ_MUMF01000713.1 GCF_002155905.1 Streptomyces tricolor
CGCACCCGGCGCCGGGCCCGGCTGGCGAGCTGGCGCGCCGCGGCGGCGTTGCGCCCGAGGATGCCGCCGACCTCCTCGAAGGGCACCCCGAACAGATCGTGCAGCACGAAGGCCAGCCGCTCGGCCGGCGAGAGGGTGTCCAGGACGACCAGGAGGGCCAGCCCGACCGAGTCGGCGAGCAGGGCGCTGTGCGCGGGGTCCGGTTCCGCGGAGGGCGCGGGCCGCCAGCTCTCCAGGGGCTCCTCGCCCCGCGTGCGGCGGGAGCGCAGCATGTCGAGGCAGACCCGGCCGACCACGGTGGTCAGCCAGCCGCCGAGCATCCGGTAGGCGACGGCACGCAGGTGCCCCCGGTACGCCTCGAACCGCTCGGCGAGAAAGTCGTGGTCGGTCATGGGTGGCTCCGGCCTCTCCGTCGTCGTCCCCGGTGGTCCGCGAGGGCCCGCGGTGGTCCCACGCCCCACCGAA
The DNA here is from genome assembly GCF_002155905.1 of Streptomyces tricolor. Lineage (GTDB taxonomy): Bacteria > Actinomycetota > Actinomycetes > Streptomycetales > Streptomycetaceae > Streptomyces > Streptomyces tricolor. The sequence continues at coordinate 466 of NZ_MUMF01000713.1, forward strand.
GTGCTCCGCGTCACACCGATGTGCTTCCGCACCACCCTGACGATCGGGAGCCCGCGGATGTGACAGGGGCGCCCGCCCCGGCTACGTCCAGTCCCGCCCCGAGCGGCCCCGCTTGGTCTCCGCGCGCTGCTTCTTCTCCCGCAGCCGGCGTTCGTTGATGCCGCGCGGGATGCGGGTCGGCCTGCGCGGCTTCGGCGGCGGCGCGGTGGCCTCCGCGAGCAGCGCGGCGAGGCGTACGGCGGCGGCCTCGCGGTTGCGCCACTGGGAACGGTGCTCCGAGGCCCGTACGGTCACCACCCCGTCGACGAGGCGGCCGGCCAGCCGCTGGAGCGCCCGCTCCTTCCACACCGGGGGGAGTGCCTCGGTGCGGGCGAGGTCGAAGCGCAGCTCCACCTGCGAGTCGCTGGTGTTGACGTGCTGGCCGCCGGGCCCGGACGACCTGGAGAAACGCCACATCAGCTCGGCCTCGGGGAGCGAGACGGAGCCGCGGATGGGATAGGGCCCGGACATGCCGTCCATGTTCCCGGCTCCGCGCGTCTCACGTCACCCGGTTTTCGCCGCGGGTAAAAAAGGTAAAGGGGTCCGGAACCATGGGGACCTCCCGCAACGTTGTCCCCGGTGACGGTAGCTTCGTCGGCACAGATACCTAAAAGGGAAGGGACTCCCAATCATGGCTGTAAGCCTGTCCAAGGGTGGCAACGTCTCGCTCACCAAGGAGGCTCCGGGCCTGACCGCCGTCACCGTGGGCCTCGGCTGGGACGTCCGCACCACCACCGGCACGGACTTCGACCTGGACGCCTCCGCCATCGCGGTGAACGGCCAGGGCAAGGTCTACTCGGACGGTCACTTCGTCTTCTTCAACAACAAGCAGTCCCCGGACAACTCGATCGTCCACACCGGTGACAACCGCACGGGTGAGGGCTCCGGCGACGACGAGGCGATCAACGTCAACCTGGCCGCCCTCCCGGCCGACATCGACAAGGTCGTCTTCCCGGTCTCCATCTACGACGCCGAGAACCGCGGCCAGAACTTCGGCCAGGTCCGCAACGCCTACATCCGCATCGTCAACCAGGCCGGCGGCGCCGAGATCGCGCGCTACGACCTGTCCGAGGACGCGGCCACCGAGACGGCCATGATCTTCGGCGAGCTGTACCGCAACGGCACGGAGTGGAAGTTCCGCGCGGTGGGCCAGGGCTACGCCTCGGGCCTGGTGGGCATCGCCCAGGACTTCGGTGTGAACGTCTGAGCACCCGGCTCCGAGCGAAGGCCCCCCGGCGCACGCCCGGGGGGCCTTCCGCCACCGGCGGGGCTCACGGCACCCGCGGGAAGCGGGCCTGGAGCGTCCAGACGGCCGGGTTCTCCGCCAGGTCCTCGTGCAGGTCGGTGAGGTCCGCCAGCAGGTCGTGCAGGAAGTCGCGGGCCTCGCGGCGCAGTTCGGCG
>NZ_MUMF01000714.1 GCF_002155905.1 Streptomyces tricolor
GGTGGGAGACGAGCCGCGCGCGTCAGGGGAGGGCAGCCGCACGGGCGTCGGAAAGAGCCGCGCGGGTCACGGAAGAACGGGTCCCGGAGGCCGGTGGGAAGAAGAGCCGCGCGCGTCAGGGGAGGGCAGTCGCACGGGCGTCGGAAAGAGCCACGCGGGTCACGGAAGACCAGCCACGGAGATCGGTGAGACACGAGCCGCGCGCGTCCGGGAAGGACAGCCGCACGGGCGTCGGAAAAAGCCACACGGGTCACGGAAGACCAGCCACGGAGATCGGTGAAAGACGAGCCGCGCGCGTCTGGGAAGGACAGCCGCACGGGCGTCGGAAAAAGCCACGCGGGTCACGGAAGACCAGCCACGGAGATCGGTGAGACACGAGCCGCGCGCGTCCGGGGAGGACAGTCGCGCGGGCGTCGGAGAGGGGCCGCGCGGGTCGTGGGAAGGACGGGTCCCGGAGGTCGGTGGGAGGAAGAGCCGCGCGGGCAGGGGGAGAACTGTCGTGCGGGCCTCTGCCGGCACCCCGGTCAGCCCGCTGTCGAGCAGGCCGAGCAGCCGCTCGTCGTGCACCGGCAGCAGTCCGCCACCGCCGACGGCGAAGTCCTCGGCCCAGGCGGCGGCAGCGGCGTGGGGGGGGGAGTCGGGGGATGTCGGCGGAAGATGGGCCTCCGGGTCGTAACCGGGCGGCCGTGGGCGCGTTGTTTCCTGTGACGGCCGTGGCGGGGAAGACCCCCGAGCCCCCACCACGGCCGTGGAAGTCCCCTTACGCGAGGCCGGCGCGCTCCAGGGCCTCGGTACCGGCCCGCAGGGAGGCGATCCGCTCCTCCAGCGTGAAGCCGGCCGGGGCCAGGCTGAGGGTGGTGACCCCGGCGGCGGCGTAGGCCTTCATCCGGTCGGCGATCCGGTCGACGGAGCCCAGCAGGGTCGTCCGGTCGATGAGGTCCTGCGGGATCGCGGCGGCGGCGCCCTGCTTGTCCCCGGACAGGTACTTCCGCTGGATCTCGGCGGCCTCCTTCTCGTACCCCATGCGCTGCGCGAGCTGGTTGTAGAAGTTCTGCTTGGCGCTGCCCATGCCGCCGACGTACAGCGCGGTGTAGGGGCGGAACGTGTCGGCGAGCCGGGCCACGTCCTTGTCGTCGCCGAGGGCGATCGGCAGCGTCGGGCACACGTCGAACCCGTCGAGCGTCAGCCCCGCCTTCTCCCGGCCGGCGCGCAGGTACTTGATCGTGGTCTCCTCCAGGTGCTCGGCGGAGGGGAAGATGAGCAGCGCGCCGTCGGCGATCTCGCCGGTCTGCTCCAGGTTCTTGGGGCCGATCGCGGCGATGTAGAGCGGGATGTGCTCGCGCTGCGGGTGCACGGTCAGCTTGATCGGCTTGCCGGGGCCGCCGGGCAGCGGCAGGGTCCAGTGCTCGCCCTCGTACGTGAGCCGCTCCCGGGTCATCGCCCGGCGGACGATCTCCACGTACTCGCGGGTACGGGCCAGCGGCTTGTCGAACTTGACGCCGTACCAGCCCTCGGAGACCTGCGGGCCCGAGACGCCGAGGCCGAGCCGGAACCGGCCGCCGGAGAGCGAGTCGAGCGTGGCCGCGGTCATCGCGGTCATCGCGGGCTGACGGGCGGGGATCTGGAAGATGGCCGAGCCGACGTCGATGCGCTCGGTCTGCGCGGCGACCCAGCTGAGCACGGTGGCCGCGTCGGAGCCGTAGGCCTCGGCGGCCCAGCACACGGCGTAGCCCAGCCGGTCGGCCTCCTGGGCCACGGCCAGG
>NZ_MUMF01000715.1 GCF_002155905.1 Streptomyces tricolor
GGTGCAGGGGGCTCCGGTGGCCGGGGCTCGCTGAGCAGCGTGCAGCGGCTGCCTGTGCGCTGGTAGCCGGCGTCCGATCCGTACGGGGCATGACCTTTAGGACGCCTGATCCCTAGGACGCCGGGTCCGTGCGAGGCCGGGTCCGTGCGATGCCGGATCGGTACGACGCTGATCCGTACGGCTGCCGACCCGCCCGATGCCCGACCCGCACGCCGAGCGCCCGGCCGGTGGACCCGGGCCGGGCGTTCGGCGTGCGCACGCGGCACCGTCACGCGGCAGCTCGTTCGCGGGCGGTGCCGCACGGGCCCTCCGTGGTGCCGAAGAACGGGCCCTCCGTGGTGCCGAGAACCGCACGGCTCGGGCACGTGCGGCCGGGGCGTCCGGGGTGGCGGCGGAGCCGTTGCGGCCCGACTCGCCGCGCACGGCCGGGTTGTCCTTGACGTGAACGTGCTCAGCGAGCCCCGGCCACCGGAGCCCCCTGCACCTGTGCGCGCAGCTCGTCCACGAGAGCCGGGGTGTCCCCGGGGCCGGCGGTGCCGAAGACGTGGTGGTCGGGGCGGACCAGGACGCTCGTCGCGCCGAGCCGTCCGAGGTAGGCGTGGTAGACGCCGTCGACGTCGCGCACCTCGCCCGGCCCGGCCGGCGCACCGGGCGGCGACAGACGGACCACGCGCGTCCCGAGCCCGGACAGGAACGCCCGCCGGGGCTCGCCCAGTCCGGCCGGGTCCTCGGTGGTGAGCAGGACGAAGCCGGCGCCGACGAGCTGGTCGAGGCGGCCCCGCACGCCGTCGGCCTCCACCGTGCCGGCGATCATGACCTCGCCCGCACCCCCGCATCCGTCCCCGGCCGGCCGCAGCAGACCCTTCGTCAGCGGCTCGGCCGGGGGCGGACCCTGCTGAGCGCGGCCCCCGCCGTTGGCCAGGATCGCCGCGTCGCGGTCGACCGCGGCGGCCGGGTCGGTCACACAGATCACCCGGCCCAGCTTGACCGAGGCGGTGATCGACGCCTTGACGTGTGGACGGCGTTCGAGCGTATAGGTGTCGAGCAGCCGCTCCGGCGCCCGGTCCGACAGCACCAGGTCGAGCTTCCAGGCGAGGTTGGCGACGTCGCGGATGCCCGCGCACATGCCCTGCCCGGCGAACGGCGGCATCAGGTGTGCGGCGTCCCCGGCGAGGAAGACCCGGCCCGAGCGCCACTGGTCCGCCCACATGGCGCGGAACTGGTACGTGGTGCTGCGCAGCAGCGTGGCCGTCTCCGGGGTGACCCCGTGCGGGGCGAGCAGCCGCCAGGCCGCCTCGGTGGTCTCCAGCTCCGCCGCGCTCTCGCCGGGCAGGCGCATGAACTCCCAGCGGCGCCGCCCCGGACCGCTGCCGACCAGCGTGGTCGGCCGGGCCGGATCGCAGAGCTGCACGTTGGTCGGCACGAACGCGCGCGGCTCGCGCAGCTCCACGTCGCACAGCAGCCACTCGTACGAGAACCCGAGGTCGGTGACGGAGACGCCGATGTGCTCGCGCACGAAGCTGCGGGCGCCGTCGCACCCCACCAGCCAGCGGGCGGTGAACGCGCGCGTCGTGCCGTCCTCCGTCACCGCGGTCGCCGTGACGCCCGACGGGGACTGGACGATGTCCACCACGCGGTGGCCGACCCGCGTCTCCACGCCGGGCAGCGACGCCAGCCGTTTCGCGAGCAGTTCTTCGAGCGCCGGCTGGTGCATCGTGTTGGCGTCCGGCCAGCC
>NZ_MUMF01000716.1 GCF_002155905.1 Streptomyces tricolor
CCGACCACGTCATCGCCGGCGCGCAGGGCGAGTTCGACGAAGGCGGTGCCGGGGAACAGCAGGCGGCCGGCGATGACGTGGTCGGCGAGCCAGGGCTGGGTCCGGGTGGACAGGCGCCCGGTCAGGACGACGCCCTCGGCTCCGACGGCGACCACGGCGGCCAGCAGCGGGTGGCCGGCGGGGAGCTGGCCGAGTCCCGCGGCGTCGGGGGCGGGGCGCTGCTCCAGCCAGAAGCGCCGCCGCTGGAACGGGTAGCGGGGCAGGTCGACGCGGCGCCCGCCCAGGCCGGCGAAGTGCCGGTCCCAGTCGACGGGGACGCCGCGGGCGTGGGCGGCGGCGAGCGCGGCGAGGGCCTCGCGGGGTTCGGGGCGCTCGCGCCGCAGCACCGGCAGGAAGGCGGTGCCGGGCGCGTCGGTGCAGTCCGGGCCCATGGCGGACAGCACCGCGTCGGGGCCGACCTCCAGGAAGGTCCGTACCCCGGCGTCGGCGAGGGCGCGGACGGCGTCGTGGAAGCGGACCCGGGCGCGGACGTGCTCCACCCAGTACTCGGGGTCGCACAGCTCGGAGGTGACGGGAGCGCCGGTGACGGTGGAGACCACCGGCAGCTTCGGCTCGGCGTAGTCCAGCACGTGCGCGACGCGCCGGAACGCGGCCAGCATGGGTTCCATCAGCGGCGAGTGGAAGGCGTGGCTGACCCTGAGACGTTTGGTGTCGTGGCCGCGCGCGGCGAGTTCGGCGGCGATGCGCTCCACGTCGGCCGCGTCGCCGGAGACGACGACGGCGGCGGGCCCGTTGACGGCGGCGATGCCGGTGCGCGGGGTGAGCAGCGGTGCCACCTCGTCCTCGGTGGCGCGTACGGCCACCATGGCGCCGCCGTCGGGGAGTTGCTGCATGAGCCGGCCGCGGGCGGCGACCAGGATCGTCGCGTCCTGGAGGGTGAGCACGCCGGCCACGTGCGCGGCGGCGATCTCGCCGACGGAGTGCCCGGCGAGCTGGTCCGGGACGAGGCCCCAGCTCTCCAGGAGCCGGTACAGGGCGACCTCCACGGCGAACAGGGCGGGCTGCGCGTACTCGGTGCGGTGCAGCAGCTCGGCCTCGGGGGTGCCGGGCTCGGCGAACAGGACGTCCGTCAGCGGCCGGGCGAGCTGGAGGTCGAAGTGGGCGCAGACGGCGTCCAGGGCGTCGGCGAAGGCCGGGTGGGCGGCGGCGAGTTCGCGGCCCATGCCGACGCGCTGGCTGCCCTGCCCGGTGAACAGGAGGCCGAGGTCGCCGTCGGCCCGTTCGGTCAGGGGCGTGGTGCCGGTGGCCAGGTCGTGCAGCGCGGCGCGGAGTTCGGCGCGGTCGGCGGCGACCAGGACGGCCCGGTCGGGCAGCGCGGCCCGGGTGGTGGCCAGGGAGTGGGCGAGGTCGAGCGGGTCCGTCTCCGCCACGAGGGGGAGCAGGTCGGCGGCGCGGGCCCGCAGGGCTGCTTCGCCGCGCGCGGAGAGGGCGAAGGGCAGCGGGGTCCCGGCGGGCGGCACCGAGCGGGCGGCGGCGTCGGTGTCCTCGGACCGCGGCTGCGGCTTCGGCCGCCGACGCGTCCCCCGCTCCGGGGCCGGCTGCGGTTCCGGGTCCCGCTCCGGCTCCGGCTCGGGCTCCGGCTGTTCCAGGATGACGTGCGCGTTGGTCCCGCTGACCCCGAAGGACGACACGCCCGCCCGCCGGGCCCGGCCGGTGTCGGGCCAGGCGCGCTGCTCGGTGACGAGTTCCACCGCCCCGGACGACCAGTCGACGTGCGGGGTGGGCGCGTCGACGTGCAGGGTCGCCGGTATCCGCCCGTGTTCCATGGCGAGGATCGTCTTGATCACGCCGGCGACGCCCGCGGCGGCCTGGGTGTGCCCGAGGTTGGACTTGACGGAGCCGAGCAGCAGCGGGGCGCCGTCGGGGCGGCCCTGGCCGTAGGTGGCGAGGAGCGCGGTGGCCTCGATGGGGTCGCCGAGCCGGGTGCCGGTGCCGTGCGCCTCCACCATGTCGATGTCGGCGGCGGTGAGACCGGCGTCGGCGAGGGCGCTGCGGATCAGCCGCTGCTGGGCGGTGCCGTTGGGCGCGGTCAGACCGTTGGAGGCGCCGTCCTGGTTGACGGCGGAGCCGCGCACCAGGGCCAGCACGCGGTGGCCGTTGCGCCGGGCGTCGCTCAGCCGCTCCAGGACGAGCACGCCGACGCCCTCGGCGAATCCGGTGCCGTCCGCGGCGGCGGCGAACGCCTTGCAGCGGCCGTCGGGCGCGAGGCCCCGCTGCCGGCTGAAGGCGGTGAACACCCCGGGGCCGCCCATCACGGCCACGCCGCCCGCGAGGGCGAGCGAGGACTCGCCCTGCCGCAGCGAGCGGCACGCCAGGTGGACGGCGACCAGGGAGGCGGAGCAGGCGGTGTCGACGGTGACCGCCGGTCCCTCGGCGCCCAGCACGTAGGCGACGCGGCCGGAGATGACGCTGCCGGCGTTCCCGGCGAGCAGGTAGGCGTCGAGCCCGTCCGGGGCGTCGTGCAGGCGCGGCCCGTACTCCTGCACCTCGGCGCCGAAGAACATGCCGGCCGGGGTGCCGCGCAGCGCTGTGGGGTCGATCCCGGCGTCCTCCAAGGCCTGCCAGGAGGTCTCCAGGACGAGCCGCTGCTGCGGGTCCATGCCGAGCGCCTCGCGCGGGCTGATGCCGAAGAAGTCGGCGTCGAACTCGGTGGCGGTGTCGAGGAATCCGCCGCTGCGGACGTAGGCGCTGCCGGGCACCTCGGGGTCCTCGTCGTAGAGGGCGTCCAGGTCCCAGCCGCGGTCCTGCGGGAAGCCGGAGAGCACCTCGCCGCCCTCGGTGAGCAGCCGCCACAGGTCGGCGGGCGTGGAGATACCGCCGGGGAAGCGGCAGCCGATGCCGACGACCGCGATCGGCTCGCCGGCGGTCCCGTCACCGGCCGGCCGGGCGGGTTCCTCCGTCGTGCCTGTGGCCTCGGCGAGGAGCCGGGCCGCCAGGTCGTGGACGGTCGGGCAGTCGTAGGCCAGGCCCACCGGCAGGTCGAGCCCGGTCCGCTCGGTCAGCCGCCGGTGCAGGTCGACCGCGGCGAGCGAGTCGAGTCCCTGCGCGGCGAACGGGGCGGCCGGGTCGAGGGGGCCCGCCGTGCCCGGCCGGGCCGCCTCGATCGCCTCGGTCACGGCCGTGCGCACCAGTTCGGTCACCAGCCTGCGGTGCTGGGACGGTACGGCCGTGGCGAGCCGCCGCGCCAGCGCTGAATCGGTTCCGGGCCCGTTCATCCACGCATCTCCACTTTCGGCCGACACCGGTTTTCCTCACCTTTTTCCACACGCTAGTGACGGCCCTCGAAAGGCCACACCCTTAAGCACCCCTAGGGGCGGGCGAGTTCTCCGCCCGGTACCTCCTCGGGGGTGTGCCGGTCGAACGAACGGCGCACGTACGACAGGGAGTCGAGCAGGTCCGCGGAGGTGATGGCCCGCGCGGGGCGTACGTCGGCGATGCCGTTCAGCGGCATCTTTCCGATGTCCGCCCAGCGCAGCCGGCCGTCCGCGTCGATATAACTCCGGCTGCGTCCGGCGTTGTCCGGATGCAGGCAGTAGGGGACGTCGAGATATCCCTTGGCGAACGCCGCGAGCAGGGCGGCGCCGAGGTCGTCGTCCAGCTCCAGCACCGCGTCCACCAGCGCCGACGCCTCGGCGTAGGTCTGGGTGGCGGTGCCGTCCAGGGGGGTGCGCGGGGTGCGCGCGGCGACCGCCGCCGCGTGTTCGAGCGCGGCGACGTTCTCGGTCACCGTCGGAATGCGGCGGGATTCCGCGACGGTTTTCACGATGAGCCGTTCGGAGCCGGTGGCGACGGCGAGTTCGGCCGCTTTTCCGAGCAGTCGGTAGGCGCCTTCCTCGGTTTCCGGGAACAGGCCCATGTAGGCGTAGACGACGACATGCCATTCGGTGTCCGGCAGCCATCGCACGCACAGGCTGCGCAAGGCGGCCACCGCTTCCGCGTCCTGGAGCGGGTCGGTCTGCTGCGCGTAACTCACCGAAATGCTCCGGATGCCGTGCCGGCGGAAGAACAGCGCCTCCAGGACACTGATCGCGACGAGCAGGCCGGGCGGGCAGAGCTGGCCGAGGACGCAGCCGCCGAAGGTCTCCAGATGGGGTTCGGCGCCGGACTCGCGCCGGGCGGCGAGCAGTGCGCAGGAGGCCGCCCAGTGGGCGACGGAGGCGCGCAGCGGGACGCGGCCGTAGGGCAGGCAGTAGGAGACCGGGCCGCCCTCGGAGGCGTCGAGTCCGACGGCCGTCAGCGCGCGGAAGATGTCCTGCGGCGCGGCCGAGCCGTGCCGGACCTGGACCGGGAAGTCGGGGCCGTGGATCCCGTCCAGTACGGCCCGGGTGGTGGCCGTCGGGTGGCTGACGATCGGGTAGCCGTTGAGGGCGACGCCCTCCAGGACGGCCAGTCCGGCCGACTCCAGGTCGCCGACCCGGGTGTAGCTGTCCAGGGTGATCGTGCCGACGGTGGTCGCCGTGGCGTCGCGGGTGGCGAGCAGCCCGGCCCGCATCCGGTCCGGGCTGCTCATCCCCATCCGGGGCTGGACCACCAGGTGCCCGGCGGCGTGAGCCCGGCGCACGAACGCGCCGAACCCGGCGCCGGTCACACCAGGGCCCGCTGCGGCAGCGTGCCCAGCATCCGCTCGAAGGCGGCGACGCCGGCGGCGCTGTCGTCGAACACCGCGTCGTACCCGGCGGCGCGCAGCGCGGCCACCTCCTCGTCGCCGCAGGGGCCGGCGATACCGAGCTTGCCGCCGATGACGGCGGGCACGCCGGCGAGGTCGGGGTGCTCCCGCAGCCGGGTGACGGTCCGCATGCCGTCGTGGTAGCCGTGCCCGTTGACGCTGCTGACCACGATCAGGGCGGGGCGGTGGGCGAGGGCCTCGGCGATGAGCAGGTCCTCGGGGACGCAGGGCCCGAGGTTGACCACGCGGTGCCCGTGCTCTTCGAGGAGGAGCTGGAGGTAGACGAGGTTCCAGGTGTGGGAGTCGGAGATGCCGCCGGCCACGAGCACGGGCTGGTCGCCGGGGGCGGGAGCGGTCGGGAAGGGGCTCATCACAGGGCCTGTCCGTGGTCGTAGGTGCGGGTGTGCTCGATGCGGGAGACGGAGACGAGGTCGTCGCCGCGGACGACGATCTCGGCGGGGGCGGGCCGGCCGAGGAACATCAGCAGGCTGGCCGTGGGGCCGTAGGCGCCGGCGTTGGGCACGGTGAGCAGGTCGCCGGGGGCCAGCTCGGGCAGCGGGACGTTCCGGCCGAGCAGGTCGCCGGGGGTGCACAGCGGTCCGGCGAGGCTCGCGGGGCTGCCGTCGGCGCCGACGGACTCGTGCGGCTCCACGGAGACGGGCAGGATGCGGCCCAGTCCGGACATGCCGCCGAAGGTGTTGATGCCGGCGTCGAGGACGAGGTAGCGGTGGTCGCGGCTGTCCTTGACGTTGACGACGGAGGTGAGCAGGGTGCCGCTGTCGGCGACCAGGTAGCGGCCCGACTCGCAGGCGATCCGCGGGGCGCCCTCGCGCCAGCCGGGGAAGTGCTCGTCCAGCGCCTCGGCGAGGGCGTCGCGCAGAGCGCCGTACACCGGGCGTGCCCCCTGCACGGCGTAGGGGGCGGCGAATCCGCCGCCGATGTCCAGGAGGCGGAACGTGACGCCGAGGGCGTCCTGGAGGGCGGCGGCGGTGGCGACGGTGTGACGGAACTCGGCGACGAGGCTGGCCTCGTCCTTGGCGTTGCTCAGCGGGAAGAAGTGCAGCCCGGCGATGCGGGTGCCGGGCACCGCGCGCAGCTCGGCGGCGAGGCCAGGCAGGGTCTCGCTGTCGAAGCCGAACTGCGAGGGCACGCCCGTCATCCGGATGCTGGTGGCCGCGGCGCCGGTGGCGTTGTTGACCCGGATCAGGCAGTCGGCGGTCAGGCCGAGCTTCAGGGCCGTCTCGCCGACGCGGCGCAGGTCTCCGGGGGACTCGGTGGAGAACAGGCGGACGCCGCGGGTCAGCGCCTCGGTCAGCTCCTCGGTGGTCTTGCCGGGGCCGGTGTAGAGGATCCGGTCGCCGGGGAAGCCGGCCCGGAGGGCGGCGTCGAGTTCGCCGACGGAGCTGATCTCGGCGCGGCAGCCGCGGGCGCCGCCCGTGCGCAGTTCGCGCAGCAGCTCCGGGTGCGGGTTGGCCTTGGCGGCGTAGAACACCTCGACCTCGTCGGGCAGTGCGGCGAACAGGTCGTCGCGGGCCGCCGCCACCCGGTCCAGGTCGTAGACGTAGGACGGGGTGCCGAAGCGTTCGGCCAGCTCGGTGGGGCCGGTCACGGGGCGGTTCCTTCCAGGAGGCGGGCGAGCTGCTTGCGGTCGTGCTTGCCGTGCGGGGTCAGCGGCAGCTCGGCCACGACACGGCTCACGCCGGGCACCTTGGCGGGCTCCAGCCGCAGCGACAGCTCCTTCAGCAGGGCGTGCGGGTCGATGTCGCCCTCCGCGAACACCGCGAGGTCGCGGCCGGGGGCGGGCGGCAGGACGGCGGCGGCGCGGACGCCGGGGATGTCGGTGGCGGCGCTCTCGATCTCGGTGGTGCTCATGCGGACGCCCTTGTGCTTGAACATGTCGTCGCGCCGGCCCTCGTAGTAGAGGAAGCCGTCCTCGTCCACGTGGCCGAAGTCGCCGGTGTGCAGCCGCAGTCCGCCGTCGGGCGCGGGGCGGAAGGCGCGTGCGGTCTGTTCGGGTGCGCGCCAGTAGCCGGGCATGACGTGCGGTCCCTCGACCACGATCTCGCCGGTCTGCCAGGGCGGCAGCGGACGGCCCTCGTCGTCCACGACGAAGGCGCGGGTGCCGGGCAGCGGCCGGCCGACGGAGTCCGGTTTGGCGTCCTGGTAGGCGGGCGGCAGCACGGAGACGCGCTTGCACTCGGTCTGCCCGAACTGGATGATCACCTCCGCGCCGGGGAAGGCCGTGCGCAGTCCGTCGGCGGTGGTCTTGGGCAGTGCGGCACCGGTGTTGGTGAACATGCGCACCCGGGATTCCCGGGCCGGTTCGCGTTCGGCGAGGGCGCAGATCATGGTGGCCAGGGACGGCACGATCGGGACGACGGTGGCGCCGGTCTCCCGGATGCGGCGCAGCAGCACCAGGTCGGACTCGCCGTCGGCGAGCACGAGTTCGCTGCGGCCGGCCGCGGTGAGCAGCACCTTGTACAGGCCGTAGTCCCAGGAGATGGGGAAGCGGCAGAACACCACGTCGTCGGGGCGGTAGCCGAGTTCCAGGTTGATGGCCTCGGTGGCGAACACCATCCGGCCGTGCGGGCAGATCACCGCCTTGGGGGCGGCGGTCGAGCCGGAGGTGTAGACGAGGACGGCGATGTCCTCGGGCGCCACCTCGGCCCCGCCGGAGCGGGCCTCCCGTGCGCGCAGGGCGCTGATCTCGGGCCACGCCTCGCCGAGGCCGAGGACCGGCACGCCGCCGGCGAGGGCGGCGATCCGGCCGACGGCGGGGTCGGTGACGACGACCAGCGCGGGCTCGGCGTTCTCCACGACCGCCCGCAGGTGGTAGTCCTTCATGCCGGTGTTGACGGGGACCAGGACGGCGCCCCGGCGCGCGGTGCCGTAGAGCAGGGCGACCAGCTCGCGGGTGCTGGGCAGCTGGACGAGGACCCGGTCGCCGTGGCCGATGCCGCGCGCGGCCAGCCAGGCGTCGACGGCGTGGCTGTGGGCGGCGAGTTCCCGGTAGGTCCAGCGGCCCGCGCCGTCGGCGACCGCGGGGGCGTCGGGGCGCTCGGCGGTGGCCTCGTCGAGCAGGTCGTGCACCCGGGCGTCGGTACGGGCGTCGCGCGCCGGGGCGTCCGTGGGGGCCTGCGCTGTGGGTTGACCGTTCACTGCGACTCCTGCCGCCTTTCGTGTGTGCGTCCCGCCCCGGCGGACTGCCGCATGGCCGCGGCCCGGGAGGCGAGCTTCCTGCGGTCGGTCTTGCGGTTGGCGTTGAGCGGGAGCGTGTCCAGGTGGTGGTAGGCGCGCGGGACCACCGCGGCCGGCAGCAGCTCCCGCAGGTGGCGGGCGAGCCGGGCCGGGGGCACGGGCTCCCCGGTGTGGAAGACGGCCAGCTCGACCGTGCCGTCCACGGGCACCGCCACGGTGACGGCGTCCTCGACGCCCGGGCAGGTGCGGGCGGCGGCGTCCACCTCGGCCAGTTCCACCCGGACCCCGTGCACCTGGACCTGTGCGTCCTGGCGGCCCAGGTAGAGCCAGCCCCCGTCGTCGGCCCGCCGGACGCGGTCGCCGGTGCGGTAGAAGCGCCGGCCGTCCCGCTCCAGGAACCGTCCGGTGTCGTCGGCCGGATCCAGGTAGCCGGGGGTCAGCTGGGGCCCGGCGACGCACAGTTCGCCCTCGCCGTCGGTGCTGGGCGCGCCGGCGGGGTCGAGCAGCAGGGTCTCGTGGCCCGGGTGGACGGCGCCGATGGGCACCATGTCGTTCAGGTACCGCCCGGGCGTCCAGCGGTGCGCGGTGATGGTGATGGTGAGTTCGGTCGGGCCGTACAGGTTCTCCAGCGTCGCGCCGGGCGCGGCGGCGGCCCAGTCCTCGGCGTCCTTGCAGCTGAGCGCCTCCCCCGCGAAGAAGCTCCACCGCAGCGACGGCAGCGCGCCCGGCCGGAGCCCGCCGGTGCGGCGCACCAGGGTGATCGCGCTGGGCGTGGAGAACCACACCGTCATGCGCTGCTCGGCCAGGAACTCGGGCAGGTGAGCGTAGGCGCGGGCGGGAACCGGTACGACGGCGGCGCCGGCGCCCCAGGCGCAGAACAGGTCGAACATCGCGCAGTCGAAGTTGAGGTCGAAGGTTTGCGAGAAGACGTCGTGCGGTCCGAAGTCGTAGCGCTCGTCGAGCAGGCCGAAGTAGTGCGCGGTGTTGGCGTGGGTGACCGGCACGCCCTTGGGCCGGCCGGTGGAGCCGGAGGTGAA
>NZ_MUMF01000072.1 GCF_002155905.1 Streptomyces tricolor
AGCTGGCGGAGGCGCTGCGGGAGGCGACCGAGGTGCTGTCGAAGCTGGACGTCGCCGGGTCGGGTCCGGTGGCGGAGGCGGCGATCGACGCGTACCGGGCGCGGGCCGAGCGCGGGCGGGAGGTGCTGGCGCCGGGGTATCCGCCGCGTGCGGTGCGGGTGTTGGAGCTGGCCCAGCGGGTGGGTCTGCTGGTGTCGCTCGCGTACGGCAACGGGCACGGGGGTGCGGTCAGCTCGGCCGAGATGAGGGCGCGGACCGAGGCGCTGCGGCCGGTCGAGCGGACGGCGCGGCGGGCGCAGGTGGCGGCGTACAACGCGTATGTGGAGGAGCGGGAGCGGGGGGCGCGGTGACCGCGTCCCCGGGGTGGCGGACCTGACAGGCCCCCCGGCGGGTCCGGGAGGCCTGGGGTCACTGCCGGCCGGGTCTCAGTGGTTGAGGCCGAGGTTGCCGAAGGCCGGGTTCANNCGGCGGCCTCGCCGGCCGCGTGGGCACCGCCGTGGGCGGAGGCGAGACCGGCACCGGCGGCCACCAGGCCACCGGCCACCATCGTCACGGCCGCTGCCTTCTTCAGGTTCTTCACTGTTCAACCCCTCCTGGTCGTTCACCGCGGCGATCACCGCG
>NZ_MUMF01000717.1 GCF_002155905.1 Streptomyces tricolor
GGGGGCGGGCCGGGGGCTACCGGCTGGTCGGCGGATACCGGACGCGGCTGACGGGGCTGGCCCGCAGCGAGGCCGAGGCGCTGTTCCTGAGCGGGGTGCCGGGCGCGCTGCGGGAGATGGGGCTGGAGGACGCCGCGTCGGCGGCCCGGCTGAAGGTGTCGGCGGCGCTGCTGCCCTCCCTGCGTGACGCCCCCGACTCCGCCGCCCAGCGCTTCCACCTGGACGCCCCGGCCTGGTTCCGGGAGCCCGAGACACCCGCGCGGCTGCCCGTGGTCGCCGAGGCGGTGTGGGACGACCGGCGGATCGACGCCGTGTACCGGCGCGGGGAGGACACGGTCGAGCGGCGGCTGGAGCCGTACGGGCTCGTGCTGAAGGCGGGGGTCTGGTACCTGTGCGCGCGGGTGGCCGGGCCGCGGGCCGGCTTCCGGACGTACCGGATCGACCGGTTCGAGTCGGTGACCGCGCTCGACGAGCGGTTCGACCGCGACCCGGACTTCGACCTGCCCGGCTTCTGGGCGGACCAGGCCGAGCGGTTCGCCCGGTCGATCCTGCGCGCGGAGGTGGTCGTACGGCTCTCCCCGGACGGCGTGCGCCGGCTGCCGTACGCCGTCGACCCGCTCGCCGCGCGGGACGCGCTGGACGGGGCGGGCGCGCCCGACGCCGAGGGCTGGGTCACGGTGACGCTGGCCGTGGAGTCGGAGGAGGTCGCGCACAGCCAGCTGACCGCGCTCGGGCCGGAGGCGGAAGTGCTGGCTCCGGCGAGCCTGCGGGAGCGGTGCGCGGCGGACGCGGCCCGGCTCGCCGCGCTGTACCGCCGTACGGACGGCGGATGACGATCCGCCGTACTCCGCGTGCGGCCCACCGGCCGAGGCCCGATGCTGGTGCCGTGATGGACGAGACGGAGTTCTGGGAGCTGATCGACTCCACCCGCGAGGCCGCCGGGGGCGATCCCGAGGAGCAGGCCGACCTGCTCCTGGACCGGCTGCTCCAGCTGGACCCCGACCTGGTCCTGGACTTCGCCCGCCACTTCGAGGCCCGCTACAACCGCGCCTACCGCTGGGATCTGTGGGGCGCCGCCTGGCTGCTGCTGGACGGGTGCAGCGACGACGCGTTCGACTTCTTCCGGTGCTGGCTGATCGGCCAGGGCCGGGAGGTCTTCGAGGGTGCCCTGCACGAGCCGGACGCGCTGGCCGAGTTGCTGGGCGAGTTCGACGAGGAGATCGACGGCGACGGCGAGGAGCTGGGGTACGCGGCGGACGAGGCGTACGAGCAGCTGACCGGCACCGTCGCGCCCGACCTGGGTATCGCCCCGGCGCCGGCCGAGCCGGAGGGCAGGCCCCTGGATCTGGAGGACGACCGGGTGCTCGCCGAGCGGTATCCCCGCCTGTGGGCGCGGTTCCGGGGGTGACGCCGGTCCCCTGCCTGCGCCTCAGGCGGTGGCCGTGCGCCTGCGGGTGCTGTCGGCCGGCGGGGAGGCTCCGGTCCGGTCGGCCTTGACCGGGTGGTGCATCGGGGCGGCGTTGGCCTGGTCGAGGGCGGACGCGGTGACCGCGGCCGGGCCGAGGACGACGGTCACGGCCGCGCACACCACCGCCCAGGGGCCGCGGGCGGTCCGGGTCCGTCCGGTGCGCTCCCGCGCGGACCCGGTACGGCCGCCGTGCCGACTGCTGTCCATGATGCTCACCTGTCCCCGCCTGCGGTCGGCCGCTGTCGTGTCCGACCGTAGGAGGCGGGGCTGGGGGCGGGCTGCGGGCCGCCTATGGCCTCGCTGTGGGCGATGGTCCGGCCGGTCGTCCGGCCGGGCGGGGGGCCGTTGGCGTGGCCTTGCGGGTGGCCGCTCCTGTGGGCGTCCGGCCCGCGGGGGCCCGGCCCGTGGGGGTCGTAGTCGCGGGCGTCCGGGTCACGGGGCTCCGGGTCGCCGGGGTCCGGGTCGTCGGGGTCCGGGACGTCGGGGTCCGGGACGTCGGGGTCCGAGTCGCCGGGGTCCGGCCCTGCAGGGCCGCGGCGCGTTCCCGGATCGCCGGGAGGCGGGTGGCGAGGGCCGCGCCGGGGCAGTTGGTCGCGAAGCCGTCCTGGTGGCCGGCGAGGGCGGGCAGGGTGGCGGTGGTTCCCGCCCTGTAGCGGCTGAGGCCGCTGCTGGAGACCAGCCGGGCCCGGCCGCGCGGGTCGACGTCGGCCAGGCCGAGCTTCCAGGCGGCCAGGGCGGCGATCGCGTCGGTCATGGCCCGGGGCACGGGGACACCGGCGGTGAAGGTGCCGAGGGCGGCGATGCCGGCGGTGCGGTGGTTGAAGCCCTGCGCGTGGGCGCCGGTGACGGGCCGGTCGACGCCTCCGGCGCGGCCCTCGTAGATGGTGCCGCAGCGGTCGACGACGAAGTTGTAGCCGATGTCGTCCCAGTGGCGGGCGCCGGTCTGCCCGGCGTACAGGTGGCGGATGACGCGGGGCGCGTCGGCGCACGGGTAGTCGTTGGGCGAGTCGGTGTGGTGGACGAAGACGGCGACCACCTTGTCGTCGTAGCGCGGCGGCGGCTGGGTGCGTCCGGTGGCGCGGTCCAGCCAGGCGGAGCGGGGCACGATGCGCGGCCGGGCGGCCCGGTGGGCGGAGGAGGGCCGGCCCTCGGCGGCGGGGTGGCCGGACCGGTCGAGGCGGGACGCGGCGGTGCGCTCGACGCCGCTCGCGCATACGACGAGCGCGCCGACGGCGAGCAGCCCGGGCAGGCAGCCGAGCAGGGCGAACAGGGTGCCGCGCGTCGGCGCGGTGCGCCGTTTCCGGGTCTTCGGCACTGTGGGGGCCGCTCCCGGGGCCACGCTTCGGACCGCTCCCCGGGTCACGCTTCGGACTGCTCCCCGGACCGCTCTTCGGGCCGCTCCCCGGACCGCTCTTCGGACGACACGCATGATCCCACTCTCGGGTCGACCTGCCGTGCCCGCGATGTGCGCTGTGCCACCTGGTGGAACCATCGTCCCGGTCCGGGTCGTTCCTGAGGGTACACACGTATGTGACCGGTTCCGGCCCCGGTGGCCGCCTCCCGTGCGGGTGCTGATCAGCGGACCGGTCCCGTCCGTACTGAGGGGTCCGAGAGAAAGGCGGCTCCGTGGACCTGCTCGACCTGCTGCTCGTGCTGGTGATCGTCGTCTACGCGGTGTCCGGATACCGGCGCGGACTGGTGGCCGGGTGTGTCTCGCTGGCCGGGTTCGTGGGCGGCGCGGCCGTCGGCGTGTGGCTGCTGCCGTGGGTGACGGGCCAGGCGGAGCGGGGTACGGCGGCGGCGACGGTGCTCGCGGTGGTGACGGTGCTGGGGCCGGCGGTGGTGGGGCACGAGCTGGCGGGCCGGCTGGCGCTGCGGCTGCGCGGGGGGCTGGACCGGGGTCCGCTGCGGGTGGCGGACGGCATGGGCGGCGCGGTGGCCAACGGCGTCGCGGTGCTGATCGTGGCCTGGGTGGCGGCGAGTGTGCTGAGCGCGGCCCCGACGCAGCCGCTGACGACGGCGATACGGAACTCGGCGCTGCTCGGCGCGGTGCAGCAGGCGATGCCGCAGACCACGCCCGCGTGGTTCTCGCGGGCCACCTCCGCGCTGACCGAGGCGGGCTTCCCGCAGGTGTTCAACCCGTTCGAGAACGAGTCGACGGCCCAGGTGCCCCGGCCGACCGGCGACAGCGTCACCCCGGCCGCGGCCGGCGCCGCCAAGCTGAGCACGGTGAAGATCGAGGGTGCCGCGGGCGCCGAGGGCCGCGAGGGCAGCGGGTTCGTGTACGCGGCGCAGCGGGTGATGACCAACGCGCACGTGGTGGCCGGCATCGACGACCCGAGCGTGCGGATCGGCGGGGTGGGGCGGTCGTACCCGGCACGGGTGGTGCTGTTCGACCCGGACCGGGACGTGGCGGTGCTGTACGTGCCGGGGCTGCGCGCCCCGGTGCTGCGGTTCGAGCCCAGTGCCGCGCGCGGGGACGCGGCGGTGGTGGCGGGCTATCCGCACGACGGGGCGCTGGACCTGCAGGCGGCGACGGTCGGGAGCCGGGTGCGGGCGACCGGCCAGAACATCTACAACGACCGCACGGTCACCCGGGAGATCTACTCGGTCCGCTCCACGATCCGGCCGGGCAACTCCGGGGGCCCGCTGCTGACCACGGAGGGCCGGGTGTTCGGGGTGGTCTTCGCCCGGTCCACCTCGGACGCCGAGACGGGGTACGCGCTGACGGCGGCCGAGGTGGCGGGCGACGCCCGGCGCGCGGCCACGGCGACGGCGCCGGTGGACACGGGCGAGCTGATCGATTCGTGAGCCGCTCCCGCAGCGGATCGGGTGCGGCCGGGGCCTACAGGCTGCGGCCCATGCAGACGTCGTCGACGTACCGGCCGTCGATGAGGAACTCCCCCGGCAGCACGCCCTCGACGGCGAACCCCTCGGCCTCGTAGAGGGAGCGGGCCGGGGTGTTGTGCGCGAGCACGCGCAGGGTGAGGCGGCGCGCGCCGCGCCGGCGGGCCTCGGCGACGGCGGCCCGGACCAGCGCGCGCCCGATGCCGCGCCCGCGCGCCTCGTCGGCGACGGCG
>NZ_MUMF01000718.1 GCF_002155905.1 Streptomyces tricolor
GGCGAGCAGGTCCAGGGCGAGCGCCATCCGGTCGGCGTAGGTGCGGCCGGGCCGGGCGGCCGGGGAGACGGTGCCGACCTGGCTGCTGCGCAGGGTGAGCCGGCGGGAGTGGAAGGCCTCGCCGAGCGGCAGGGCCACGCTCCGGTCGCCGTACCAGCTCAGTTCCACGACCGTGCCTTCCGGGGCGAGGAGCCGCAGGGCCCGGTCGAGGCCGGCCTCGGTGGCGCTGGCGTGCACGACGAGGTCGCAGTCGCCGAGGGCGTCGGCCGGGGCGGCGAAGTCGACGCCGAGGGCCTCGGCGGTCCGGGCGCGGGCCGGGTCGGCGTCCACCAGCTGGAGGCGGATGCCGGGGAAGCGGGCGAGCAGCGCGGCGACCGCGCAGCCGACCATGCCGCCGCCGACCACCGCGATCCGGTCGCCGACCAGCGGGGTCGCGTCCCACAGGGCGTTCACGGCGGTCTCGACGGTTCCGGCGAGCACGGCCCGCTCGGCGGGCACCCGTTCGGGCACCGGGGTGACGGCGCTCACCGGAACGACGTAACGGCTCTGGTGCGGATACAGGCAGAAGACGGTACGGCCGATCAGCGCAGCCGGGCCCTGCTCCACCACGCCGACGCTGAGGTAGCCGTACTTCACCGGGCCCGGGAAGTCGCCCTCCTGGAACGGCGCGCGCATCGCGGCGTGTTGGCTCTTCGGCACGCCGCCGCGGAAGACGAGCGTCTCCGTGCCCCGGCTCACCCCGGAGTACAGGGCGCGCACCAGGACCTCGTCCGCGGCGGGGTCCGCGAGGGTGATGTCGCGCAGTTCCCCGTGACCGGGCGAGCGGAGCCAGAACGCGCGGGCCGACCGGTTCATCGGCATCCTCCTGAACGATCGGGAAGTTGTTCACGTACCGAGTTGTGCACAGGCCGCGCACAGTACGCGGCGTTGATCGACTCTGTCACTCGGCCGGAGGGTGTGCGGTGGCCCTGAACAACACGTATGACGCGAGGCTCCAGCAGGAGACCGCGGTGGGAGCGGGCGTGCAGGTCCTGCTGCTGGCCCTGCTCGGCTCGGCGATCGGCATGGGGCCGGCCGGCTGGCTGACGGGCCTCGCCTTCGCGTTCGCCACCTGGGCGGTCCTGTCCCGCGCCGTGCACCGCTCCCGGCTGCGCTCGTTCGGCCCCGCGAACCGGGTCACGCTCGGCCGGTCCACCCTGGTCGGCGGGGTGACCGCGCTGGTCGCGGACTCCTTCGCGAGTACGCCGCCGGTGACGCTGCTGGTCGCCCTCGGTATCGCGGTGGCCCAGGGCTGCCAGGGCCCGGCGCGCGGGCTCGGCGACGACGGCGGGGTCCAGCCGCAGCGG
This sequence comes from Streptomyces tricolor, assembly GCF_002155905.1. Classification (GTDB taxonomy): domain Bacteria; phylum Actinomycetota; class Actinomycetes; order Streptomycetales; family Streptomycetaceae; genus Streptomyces; species Streptomyces tricolor. The sequence continues at coordinate 1,347 of NZ_MUMF01000718.1, forward strand.
CACGCGCAGCCGAGCTACCCGCCGGCGGGTGACGGCAAGGACGTGTCCGATCAGCAGACGTCGCCGGTGAGCCACGACGCCGGGAACTGAGCGCGCGGGCCCGGGGGCGGGATCCGCTGGGCAGCGCACCGCCCCCGTGGCAGGACTCGGGATCAGGACTCCGGCCGGCCCGTGGCCACGGCGTAGAAGGCCACCGCCGCCGCCGCGCCCACGTTGAGCGAGTCGACGCCGTGGGACATCGGGATGCGGACCCACTCGTCGGCCGCGACCAGCGCCTGCGTGGACAGTCCGTCGCCCTCGGCGCCGAGCATGAGGGCGACCCGGTCCATCTGGTGCGGGGCGGCCTCGTCCAGGGTGCGGGCCTTCTCGTCCGGGGTGAGCGCGAGCAGGGTGAAACCGGCCTCGCGGACCGAGTCCAGGTCCCGGGGCCAGGTCTCCAGACGGGCGTACGGCACCGAGAAGACCGCGCCCATGGACACCTTGACGCTCCGTCGGTACAGCGGGTCGGCGCAGTCGGGCGAGAGCAGCACCGCGTCCATGCCGAGGGCCGCCGCCGAGCGGAAGATGGCGCCGATGTTGGTGTGGTCGTTCACCGACTCCATGATCACCACCCGGCGGGCGGAGCGGAGCAGCTCGCCGGCCGTCGGCAGCGGCTTGCGCTGCATGGAGGCGAGGGCGCCGCGGTGCACGTGGTAGCCGGTGACGCGTTCGGCGAGTTCCGGGCTGACGGCGTACACCGGGGCCGGGAGTTCGTCGATGACGTCGCGCATGACGTCGATCCACTTGGCCGAGAGCAGCATCGACCGCATCTCGTAGCCGGCTTCCTTGGCCCTGCGGATGACCTTCTCGCCCTCGGCGATGAACAGGCCCTCGGCGGGCTCGCGCTTGCGGCGCAGCTCGACGTCGGTCAGGCCCGTGTAGTCGGCCAGGCGCGGGTCGTCGGGGTCCTCGACGGTGATGAGATCGGCCACAGGGTGATACTGCCTTGTCCTGGGTGTGGTGCCAACGGCTGGGAAGGGGTGGGTTACCCCGGGTTACGCGAGATCAAGCCAAGGTCGTCGGCCGGCCCGCGGTGTTCGTGCGCGGTCTCACGCCGAGGTCTCGGGGCCGACCCGTACCACCTCGCCGACGACGATGACCGCCGGGGGCTTCACGTCCTCGGCCCGGACCGTCTCGGCGACCGTGGCCAGGGTGGCGTCCACGCGTCGCTGGGCGGCCGTCGTCCCCTCCTGCACCAGGGCGACCGGTGTCTCGGGGGACTTGCCGTGCGCGACGAGCGTCTCGGCGATCTTCCCGATCTTGTCGACGCCCATCAGGATCACGAGGGTGCCGGTGAGCCTGGCCAGCGCGGGCCAGTCGACCAGGGAGCGCTCGTCGTCGGGCGCCACATGGCCGCTGACCACGGTGAACTCATGAGCGACGCCGCGGTGCGTGACCGGGATGCCGGCCGCGCTCGGCACCGAGATCGAGCTGGAGATGCCCGGGACCACCGTGCACGGGATGCCGGCCTCGGCGAGCGCCTGGACCTCCTCCATGCCCCGGCCGAAGACGTACGGGTCGCCGCCCTTGAGCCGCACCACCGCCTTGCCCTGCTTGGCGTGCTCGATGAGCGCGTTGTTGATGGCCTCCTGGGCCATGTAGCGGCCGTACGGGATCTTCGCCGCGTCGATCACCTCGACGTGCGGCGGGAGTTCGGCGAGCAGGTCGCGCGGGCCGAGCCGGTCGGCGATGACGACGTCCGCCTCGGCGAGCAGGCGCCGGCCGCGGACCGTGATCAGGTCGGGGTCGCCGGGGCCGCCGCCGACCAGCGCCACGCCGGGGGTGCGGGTGCGGTGGTGCGGGGCGACGAGGGTGCCGTCGCGCAGGCCCTCGACGACCGCGTCCCGGATCGCGGCGGTGTGCCGGGGGTCACGGCCCCGCGCGTGCGTGGTGAGCACGGCGACGGTGACGCCTTCGCTGTGCCCGGTCGCCGGCGTCCACGCGGTCGCCTGGTCGGCGTCGTCGGAGCGGACGCACCACACGCGGTGCCGCTCGGCCTCGGCGGAGGCGCGGGTGTTGGCCTCAGGGTCGCTCGTGGCGATGAGGGCGTACCAGGCCTCGGCGAGGTCGCCGTCCTGGTACGCGCGCCTCACCCAGGTGATCTCGCCGGCGTCCGCCATGGCCTCGACCGAGGGGGTGGCGTGCGGGGAGACGAGGACGATGTCCGCGCCGGCGCCGAGGGTGGCCCAGCCGCCGCCCGTGGTCGGGTCCCGCAGGACCGCGATCTGCGGCAGACCGGCCTCCCGGGTGAGCGCGGACTGCCGGGCCACCCGCTGGAGCTGGGTCAGCGCGAGCATGCCCTCCTGCATGCGGCTGCCCCCGGTCGCGATCAACGGCACGACCGGGAGCCGGTGCGCGCGGGCATGGACGTACGCCGCCTCCAGCCGGTCCCCGGTGCGCTCGCCCAGCGAGCCGCCCAGGTAGCCGAACTCGAAGGCGATGAGGACGGCCCGGGTGCCCTCCACGCTCGCGGTGCCGCAGACCACCGACTCCTGCTCGCCGGTGCGCGCGGCGGCGCGGGCGCGGGAGGCGTCGTAGCCCTGCCAGCCCAGGGGGCCGTCGGGTGGCGAGCGGCGGGCCGGCGCGGGGAGTTCGCGGAAGCTGTCCGCGTCCGCCACCAGCGCCAGCGTCTCCCGCGCCGACAGCCGCTCAGGCATCCGCGAGGGCCCGCTTCATGATCTTCCCCATGTCGTTGCGGGGGAGTGCCTCCAGGTAGCGGACGACACGCGGGCGCTTGTGCGGGGCCAGCCGCCGGGCCACATGGTCCGCCAACTCCTCGGCGCCGGGCGGGTCCCCCGGGTCCGCCGGGACGATCCAGGCCACGATCCGCTCGCCCAGGTCGGCGTCCGGCTCCCCGGTGACCGCCGCCTCCCGCACCCCCGGATGCTCCAGCAGCGCGTTCTCGATCTCCCCGGCCCCGATCTTGTACCCCCCGCTCTTGATCAGGTCGGTGGCCTTGCGGCCGACGATGCGGACATAGCCGTCGGGCTCGCGCACGGCCATGTCACCGGTGCGGAAGAAACCGTCGGCGGTGAACGCGGCGGCGGTGGCGTCGGGCCGGTTCAGATACTCCGTGAACAGGTTCGGGCCGCGCACCTGGATCTCGCCGACGCTCTCCCCGTCGTACGCGCCGATCTCCGTACCGTCCTCCTCCACCAGCCGCAGCTCCACGCCCGGCAGCGGCACCCCGACCGTGCCGGCCCGGGCCTCACCGTCGGCCCGCACGCTGGTGTTCATCAGCGTCTCCGTCATGCCGTACCGCTCGATCACCCGGCGCCCGGTGGCCGCCGCGATCCGCTCGTGGTCGTGCACCGGCAGCGCTGCCGAGCCGGAGACCAGCAGCCGGGCCCCGGCGAGCGCCTTGGCCAGCTCCGGATCGCCGGGCAGCGCCTCCGCGATCCGGTGGTACATCGTCGGCACCCCGAACATCATGGTCGCGCCGTCGTTCAGCTCGCGGGCCACGCCCTCGGGGGAGAACCGCCCCAGGTGCCGCACCGAGCCGCCGCGCCGCAGCGGGCCCAGGACGCCCAGCACCAGCCCGTGCACATGGAACAGCGGCAGCCCGTGCACCAGCACGTCGTCCGCGGTCCACTGCCAGGCGTCGGCGAGCGCGTCCAGGGTGGTGGCGAGGGCCCGGCGGGGCAGCACCGCGCCCTTGGGCGGGCCGGTGGTGCCGGAGGTGTAGACGATCAGCGCCGGGTCGCCGTTGACCTGTGCCGGCTCCAGCGACATCGCGGCGGCGACCCTGCCCAGCACGTGGGCCACCTGGTCGGCCCCCACGACGGGCGCCGGCGCGGCCTGCACGACTCCGCCGCCGTCGGTCAGCAGGACGACGTCCGGCGCGAGGATGTCGAGCAGGCGTTGCAGGTCGCCCGTTGCGACAGCCTGCCGGAACGCCTCGACGGTGCGGCGGGTCTCGGCCGCGGAAGCGGCCCCGCGGGGCCGGCGCGCGGCGACGTGGACCCGTGCCCGGTGGGCGATCTGGCGGACCGCTGCCGGGCTCTTGTCGACGGCCTCGGCGATCTCGTCGTACCCGAGGGCGAACACCTCGCGCAGCACGAACACCGCCCGCTCGGTCGGGGCGAGCGTCTCCAGTACCAGCAGCATCGCCATCGAGACGCTGTCGGCCAACTCGACGTCCTCGGCCACGTCGGGCGCGGTCAGCAGCGGCTCGGGCAGCCAGGGGCCGACGTAGGACTCCTTGCGCCGGCCGAGCGTGCGCAGATGGCTCAGCGCCTGCCGGGTGGTGATCCGGACCAGGTACGCACGCTGGTCCCGCACGGTGTCGAGATCGACGCCCGCCCACCGCAACCAGGTCTCCTGGAGGACGTCCTCGGCGTCGGCGGCAGAACCGAGCACCTCGTAGGCGACGGTGAACAGCAGGTTGCGGTGGGCGACGAACACCCGGGTGACGCTGTCCATGCGGTCGCCACGAGCGACCGGCTCGGAGGGGTCCCTCGTCCGGTCGCTCGCAGTTCGGTCGTTCATCGCCGGCTCCTGTCCGTTCGCTGTCGGCCGCGCCGTACACCAGACGCCGGCCCCCACCGCGTTGTGACGCCGACGACCGGTGACGGACGCCACATCGCCGCGTCGTCACAGGGATCGGGCCGCCGGCATCTCGTGTTCGTCCGGTGCGGCAGCACGCACCACCACGAGTGAGGACGACGTCATGGAACCTCGTTTCAACCTGTTCGACAGCCCGACCGCCGCGAAGGTCGCCAAGCGGTTCTACAACACCTCTTCGGCCCTGGAAGGGTCGACGCTGCCGAAGGCCCTGCGGGAACTGGTGGAGCTGCGGGTCGGCCAGATCAACGGCTGCGGCTTCTGCGTCGACGTCCACACAAAGGAGGCCTCGGCCGCCGGTGAGACCGCGCTCCGGCTCAGCCTGGTCGCCGCCTGGCGGCACAGCACCGTGTTCACCGAGGCCGAGCGGGCCGCGCTGGCGCTCGCGGAGGAAGGCACCCGGCTCGGCGACGGCGGTGTGTCCGACGAGACCTGGGCCGAGGTGCGCAAGCACTACGACGACGACCAGGTCGGCGCGCTGGTCTGCCTGGTCTCCCTGATCAACGCGGCCACCCGGATGAACGTGATCGTGCACAACCCGGGGGGTTCGTACGAGCCCGGCATGTTCGCCGGTATGTCGAGCTGACCGGTAGGCGAAACGCGGGCCGCCCCGGGATCGTTCGGCCCGGGCGCGGCCCGCGCGGGCCGCCGTCAAGCGTGTGCCGACCCCTTCGTCATCGTCTGCGCGGACGCGTACGGAGCAGGAGGAGGGCGATGTCGTCGGTGTGCCGGCCCTGGGGCCAGCTGTGGTGCACCAGGTCGTCGATCAGCCGGCCGAGATCGGATACGTCGGTGCGGGCGAGGTGGTCGGTGAGGCCGGCGGTGGTGTCGTCGGTCTCCCGTCCGGGGACTTCCACCAGCCCGTCGGTGTA
>NZ_MUMF01000719.1 GCF_002155905.1 Streptomyces tricolor
CATGTGGGCGGTCTTCTTCGGCCGCTTCGTCGCCCTCCTGCGCATCTTCGCCGGCCCCCTCGCGGGCGTCCTCCACATGCCGTACTGGAAGTTCCTGGTCGCCAACGTCCTCGGCGGCATCTGCTGGGCCGGCGGCACCACGGCCGTCATCTACTACGTGGGCGTCGTCGCCGAGGACTGGCTGAAGCGCTTCTCGTACGTGGGCCTCGCGGTGGCGGTCCTGATCGGCCTGGGCTCGATGCTGATCCTGAAGCGCAAGGCCAAGCAGGCCCAGGCGGAAGCCCCGGAAGCGGAACCGGTCGGCACCGGGGACTGAAGCACCCCGGCAAGGGGAGGGGGCACACCCCCGCCCCTCCCCCCGCGGACGTTCCTACCGGTACACGTCCTTGTGCGCCTTGCCCAGCTCGGCGTACAAGGTGCCGTTGAGGGTCACCCCTTCCCGCTCCTCCTCCGTCAGGCTCCGCTTCACCTTGGCCGGCACCCCCGCCACCAGCGACCCGGGCGGCACCACCATCCCCTGCGGCACCAGCGCCTGCGCCGCGACCAGGGAGCCCGCGCCGATCACCGCCCCGTTCAGCACGGTCGCCCCCATCCCGATGAGGCAGTCGTCCTCCACGGTCGCCCCGTGCACCACCGCGTTGTGCCCGATGGACACCCGCTCCCCGACGGTCACCGGAAAACCGGGGTCGGCGTGCAGGGTCACGTTGTCCTGCACATTGGCCTGCGCGCCCACGGTGATCCGCTCGACGTCCCCGCGCACGACGGCCCCGTACCAGACACTGGCCCCCGCGTGCAGCGTGACGTCTCCGATCACGGACGCCGTGGGCGCCACGAACGCCTCCGGATCGACCTGCGGCTCCTTGCCCCCGATACCCACGATCAGCGCCTGCTGCGTCATCACCGTCTCCTCGTGTCGGCAGTACACGGCACCGTACGCCACCGGGTGGGGCAAAGATCACAGCAGTCCGCCCTCACCGCCGAAGGCAACCGGTGAGTAACGTGACCCCCGTGCCGAAGCGCAAGAACACGTTCTCCTCCTGGCGGCGGGGCCTGACCCAGCGAGCCGTGCACGCGGCCTGGTCCTGGGCGCGGCGCGCGGGCTCCGTCACGGCCGAGCACCCGGCGGGGTTCCGCTTCGGCTCGCTCGGCGAAGCCACCCGCCTGGCCTTCCCGCTCGGCACGATCTTCGGCGAGCCCTGGATCCGGATCGGCTCCTACTGCATCATCGCCGAGCAGGTCACCCTCACCGCCGGCCTGATGCCCGACCTGGACCTCGGCCCGGACCCGATCCTGCGCATCGGCGACGGCGTGGTCCTCGGCCGCGGCAGCCATGTCATCGCGGACACGACGGTCACCATCGGCAGCGACTGCTACTTCGGCCCGTACGTCTACGTCACCTCCACCAACCACTCCTACGACGACCCGCACGAGCCCATCGGCAAGCAGTGGCCGCGGATGGAGCCGGTGGAGATCGGACCGGGCTGCTGGATCGGCACCGGCGCGGTGATCCTGCCGGGGGCGCGGATCGGCCGGAACGTGGTGGTGGCGGCCGGCGCGGTGGTCCGCGGCACGGTGCCCGACCACGCGGTGGTGGCGGGGGCGCCCGCCCGGGTCGTCCGGCGCTGGACGCCCGAGGAGGGCTGGCAGCCGCCGCTGCGGACGCCCGCCCCGGTGCCGATCCCGGACGGCATGACGCCGGAGCGGCTGCGGGCGCTGGCGGACCTGGACGAGGAGGCGGTGGCGCGGCTCGCCGCGCTGGAGCCCGAGGGCTGAGACCGGCCGGCTCGGCCGCTCGCCGGTGCCCGCTCGCAGTACAGTTCGGTGAACGCTTCGGTGCACCTCACCGTAGTCCCGCCCGGTGGACTGCGCGGTCACGCCTATGGAACTTCCCGGATATTGGACGCGACGTGTCGGACCTCGAAATCCTGACCCAGTCCTTGGCGCGCAACGTCAAGCACTGGCGCTCGGTGCGCGGCTTCACGCTGGACGTGCTCGCCGCCCGGGCGGGTGTCAGCCGCGGCATGCTGATCCAGATCGAGCAGGCCCGCACCAACCCCAGCATCGGCACGGTCGTCAAGATCGGCGACGCGCTCGGCGTCAGCATCACCACCCTCCTCGACTACGAGCAGGGCCCGAAGGTCCGGGTGGTCCCCGCCGAACGCGCCGTACGGCTGTGGCACACCGAGGCCGGCAGCTACAACCGGCTGCTCGCCGGCACGGAGGCGCCCGGACCGCTGGAGATGTGGGACTGGCGGCTGATGCCGGGCGAGAGCAGCCCCTCCGAACCGCACCCCGGCGGCACCGTCGAGCTGGTGCACGTCACCGCGGGCGAATTGACGCTCACCGTGGAGGGCGAGGAGTACCGCGTCCCGGCCGGCGCGAGCGCCTCCTTCGAGGCCAACGTCCCCCACCGGTACGGCAACCAGGGCGACGAGCCGATGGAGATGGTGATGGCCGTCTCCGTGCCGCCCGTGCCCTGAGACGCCGGTACGGCGGGCGGGCCGGTGTTGCTAGCGTGCGGCCATGCGCGCACCCATCGGAGACTTCGACACCGCCACTCCCGCCCCGGACTGCCTCGACGAGCTGACCGCCCCGGTCGCCGACGCCGTACGCCGCTGGCAGGGCGCGGTCCCGGCCGACCGGATCCTGTACGTCGACACCGAACCGCAGTGGGCCGACACGGCCGTCTTCGTGGAGCACTACGGCCGGGACCTGCTGGAGCGGTCGGCGAACTGCGTGGTGGTCGCGGGCAAGCGGGCCGGCGAGACCACCCTGGCCGCCTGTGTCGTGCTGTCCACCACCCGGGTCGACGTCAACGGCGCCGTACGCCGTCAACTCGGCGCCCGCAAGGCCTCGTTCGCCTCGATGGAGACGGCGACCGGCGAGACCGGCATGGAGTACGGCGGCATCACTCCGGTCGGCCTGCCCACCGGCTGGCCGCTCCTGGTGGACTCGGCCGTCGTCGACCTGCCCTACGTCCTGGTCGGCAGCGGCCGCCGACGCGGCAAACTACTGCTCCCCGGCAAGGCCCTCGCCGAACTCCCCGGCGCGGTGGTCCTGGAGGGCCTGGGCCTCACCTGACCCGACCCGGCCTCCACCGGACCCGAGTCACGTCTCGCCCGCCTGAGCCGGGCCCGCTCGCCCAGAGGCGCACGTGCCCGACCAGGGCCGGCGCCCTCGGCCGGGCTCACGCCACCGCGTGGTGGGCCAGTGGCAGATGGGGGTCGGCCTCTCCCGGGGCGGGGGCCGGGTCCGCGTGGACCAGGGCGGCCGTCAGGCGCGGTACGGCGTGCAGCAGGGCGTGCTCGGCCTCGACGGCGATCGCGTGCGCCTGCCGCAGCGTCGCCTCGCCGTCCACCACCACCGCGAGTTCGGCCCGCAGCCGGTGCCCGATCCAGCGCAGCCGCAGCTCGCCCACCCCGCGCACCCCCGGCACCGCGCGCACCGCGCGCTCGGCCCGGTCCACCAGCGCCGGGTCGACGGCGTCCAGCACTCGCCGGAACACCTCCCGCGCCGCGTCCCGCAGCACCAGGACGATCGCGGCCGTGATCGCCAGCCCGACGATCGGGTCGGCCAGGTGCCACCCCAGCGCCGAACCGCCCGCGCCCAGCAGCACGGCCAGCGAGGTGAACCCGTCGGTACGGGCGTGCAGCCCGTCGGCGACCAGCGCGGCCGAGCCGATCTCCCGACCCACCCGGATCCGGTACCGGGCCACCCACTCGTTGCCGGCGAAGCCGAGCAGCGCCGCCAGCGCGACCGCCGGCACCTGCGCGACCGGGCGGGGCTCCAGCAGCCGTCCGACGGCCGCCCACCCGGCGAACGCCGCCGAGGCGGCGATCGTCAGCACGATCACCAGACCCGCCAGGTCCTCCGCCCGGCCGTACCCGTAGGTGAACCGGCGGGTCGCCGCCCGCCGGCCCAGCACGAACGCGATGCCGAGGGGGACGGCGGTCAGCGCGTCGGCCGCGTTGTGCACCGTGTCGCCGAGCAGCGCAACCGACCCCGAGACCGCCACCACGGCCGCCTGCGCCAGCGCGGTCGCCCCCAGCACGGCCAGCGACACCCACAGCGCCCGCATGCCGCGCGCCGAGGACTCCAGCGCCGGGTCCAGCTTCTCGGCCGTCTCGTGGGAGTGCGGCGTGAGGAGGTGGGCCAGGCGGTGGCGCGGGCCGGGCGAGCCGTGCGGGCGGTGGTCGTGCGGGTGCGCGTGCGGGCGGTGGTCATGAGGGTGCCGGTCGCTCACGTCGATCCCCTTCCGGTGGCGGGAGTGGACGCGCGGCGCCCACGGAGCCATTATGTGCGTATGAGCGCACGCATGCACCTATCACCTGCGCACCATGCGCACGAGCGCAGCCCGGGCGAGGAGCAGTTCGCGCTCGCCGCCGACCTCCTCGCTCTGCTGGGCGACCGCACCCGCCTCGCCCTGCTGCACACCCTGACCCGCGGCGAGGCCGACGTCAGCACGCTCACCGAGGCGTGCGGCGCCGCCCGCCCGGCCGTCAGTCAGCACCTGGCGCGGCTGCGGCTGGCCGGTCTGGTGGACACCCGCAAGGAGGGCCGCCGGGTGATCTACTCACTGCGCCACGGGCATCTGCGGCGGCTGGTCGAGGAAGCCCTGAAGACGGCCGACCACCGCCTCGCCGAAGGGGACCGCCCGGCGCAGCGGTGAACGGCTCAGAACGCGTCCGCCGTGCCGAGGTACTGCTCGGCGAAGGCGGCGGCCGCCGCGGGCGAGGTGAACAGCCGGCGCAGACGGGCCAGCCTGGTGCCGGACCGGTACGGGTCGCCGCAGGAGGCGCCGTGGTAGATCTCGGACAGCCACTCCGAGAACTCCTGGTAGTCCCACACCCGGCGCAGGCAGGCGTCCGAGTAGCCGTCCAGGCCCGCGGTGTCGCCCGCGGTCAGATACGCGACCAGGGCATCGCCCAGCAGGAACGCGTCGTGCAGCGCCAGGTTCATGCCCTTCGCGGCGATCGGCGCGACGAGGTGCGCGGCGTCGCCGGCCAGGAAGAGGCGCCCGAACACCATGGGTTCGACGACGTAGTTGTGCATGTCCAGCACCCGCTTCTCCAGCAGCCGCCCCTCCGTCAGCGGCGGCCGTCCCGCCGCGCCCAGGCGCCGCCGCAGCGCGTCCCACACGCGCTCGTGCGACCAGGAGTCCGGGTCGTCGCCGGGCGGGCACTGCAAGTAGTAGCGGGTCATCTCGGGACTGCGGGGCATGTGCCCGGCGAATCCGTCGGCGTGCATGCCGAACAGCACGCAGTCGGCGGACGGCGGCGCCTCGGCCAGCAGCGCCAGCCAGCCGATGCCGTAGTCGTACCGGGCGATCCGTGCCCGCGGCGGCAGCGCGGCCCGGCTCGCCCCGCGCGCCCCGTCACAGCCGGCGACGAACGCACAGTGCACCAGCCGCCGTTCCCCGCTGTCCGGGTCGGTGTAGGAGACGGCGGGCCGGTCCGAGTCCAGGTCGTGCAGGCGTACGTCCCGCACCCCGAAGCGGATCTCCCCGCCGCGCACGTCGGCGTACTCGCGCACGAGATCGGTCACGAGCAACGGCTGCGGGTACACCCAGTGATGACGTCCGGTCAGCTCCGCGTACGGGAAGCGGTGGCCGTGCCCCTCGAACCGGAACTCGCACACGGAGTGCCGCTCCGCGCGCGCCGACAGCGCGTCCGCCAGGCCGCGTCGTTCGAGGCCGCGTACGGCCCACTCCTCGATGACGCCGGCGCGGGGCCTCTGCTCGATGAACTCCCTGCTCTCGGTCTCCAGGATCAGGCAGTCGACCCCGGCGGCCCGCAGGATGTTCCCGACCGTCAGCCCGGCCGGCCCGGCGCCCACGACGACGACCGGACGGCGGGCCGGCCGGGCTGACGG
>NZ_MUMF01000720.1 GCF_002155905.1 Streptomyces tricolor
CGGTGAGGGTGCCGGTGGCGTGCCGGGTCCAGCCCTCGTCCGCGGGGGCGTTCTCGGCGCGCGAGTGGATCTCGACGGTGCCGTCGGCGCCGGCGGCGACCTGGAGGTGTACGGCGGTGTCCGGGGGCAGCACCAGCGGGGCCTGGAGGGTCAGTTCGTCCAGTACGGGGCGTCCGGTGAGGCGTCCGGCGTGCAGGGCGAGGTCGACCAGGGCGGCGCCGGGCACGAGGACCGTGCCGAGGACCGCGTGTTCGGCGAGGACCGGGTGGGTGGCGGTGGAGATCCGGCCGGTGAGCAGGACACCGGCGTCGTCGGGCAGGTCCAGGCGGGCGCTGACCAGCGGGTGGCCGGCGGCGGCGAGCCCGTGCCCGGCGGCGTCGCCGACGGCGACGGCGGGCGTGGGCAGCCAGTACCGGCGGTGCTCGAAGGCGTAGGTGGGCAGTTCGACGCGGCGCCCCGCGTACCTCTCGTACAGGGCCGGCCAGTCGACGTCGAAGCCGCGCGTGTGCACGGCGGCCAGGGCGGCGAGCAGGCCGGGCAGCTCGGCGGTGTCCTTGCGGCCGGCCGGGACGAAGGCGGTGTCCTCGGCGTCCGGCAGGCAGTCGGGGCCGAGGGCGGTGAGGACGGGCGCGGCGCCGAGTTCGAGGAAGGTGTCGGCGCCCTTCGCGGCCAGTGCGGTGACGGCGTCGGCGAACCGCACGGTCTCCCGCACGTGCCGTACCCAGTAGTCGGCACAGCGGAGTTCGGCGGCGGTGGCGGGGGCGCCGGTGAGGGTGGAGACGATCGGGACGGCCGGTTCGGCGGCCTCGATGCCGGTCATGACCTCCCGGAAGGCGGCCAGTACGGGTTCCGTGCGGGGCGAGTGGAAGGCGTGCGACACGCGCAGCCTGCGGGCGTTCGGGAAGTGCGCGGCGACCGCGGTGACGGCGTCCTCGTCGCCGGAGACGACGACCGCGCGGGGTCCGTTGACGGCGGCGATCGCGCACCGCGCGTCCAGCAGCGGTGTCACCTCCTCCTCCGACGCCGGTACGGCGATCATCGCGCCGCCCTCGGGCAGCGCCTGCATGAGCCGGCCCCGGGCGGCGACCGCGGTGACCGCGTCCTGGAGCGACCACACGCCGGCGACGTGCGCGGCGGCGAACTCGCCGACGGAGTGTCCGGCCAGCCAGTCGGGGCGCAGGCCGAAGGACTCCAGCAGCCGGTAGAGCGCCACCTGGGTGGTGAACAGCGCGGCCTGGGTGTAGGCGGTCCGCTCCAGGGTCGCGGCGTCGTCGCCGAAGACGACCTCGGCCAGGGGCCGTTCGAGGTGCTTGTCGAAGAGGGCGGCGGCGCGGTCGAAGTGCTCGGCGTAGACCGGGAAGGCGTCGTACCAGTCGCGGCCCATGCCGGGGCGCTGGGCGCCCTG
>NZ_MUMF01000721.1 GCF_002155905.1 Streptomyces tricolor
TCGCCGACCTCACCCCGGACCCGGCGACCGGTGACGTCATGCCCGCCGGCAGGCGGATCACCGACCTCGTGCGCGCCGCCGTGCTCGCCGACGAGGCGGGCCTGGACGTCTTCGCCGTCGGCGAGCACCACCATCCGAACTACGCGGTGTCCTCGCCCGCCGTCGTGCTCGCCGCCATCGCCCAGGCCACCACCCGCATCAAGCTCACGAGCGCGACGACGCTGATCGGTGTCCTCGATCCGGTCCGGGTGTACGAGGACTTCGCCACCGTGGACCTGATCTCCGGCGGCCGGACCGAGATCACCGTGGGCCGCGGCGCCTTCCCCGAGCCGTTCGAGCTGTTCGGGTACGAACTCGACGACTACGACAGCCTGTTCACCGACCACTTCGAGCTGCTGCGCAAGATCGTCGCCCAGCCCTGGGTCAGCTGGTCGGGCCGCCACCGCGCGCCCCTCACCAGCGCCGGGGTCGTCCCCCGCGCCAACCGCTACCCGCTGCCCGTCTGGGTCGGCGTCGGCGGGAACCGGGGGAGCGCGACGCGCGCCGGATCACTCGGCGTACCCATCCTCGTCGGCACCACCGGCGGCGCCCTCTCCCGCTTCGCGGAGACGTTCACCGTGTACCGGGCGGCGGCCGAGAAGGCGGGGCACGACCCGGCGGAACTGCCGGTGGCCACCACGAACTACCTCCACGTCGCCCACACCCCCGCCGACGTGGACCGCTTCCACGCCCACTGGGCAGCGTACGCCGCGCACCACTCGCGGGGCCGGCTCCAGGGGCGGCGCGAGATGTTCGACCTGCAACGCGGCGAGGACGGCCCGCTGCTGCTCGGCAGTCCGCAGCAGATCGTGGACCGGATCGGGCGGCAGCACGAGCTGTTCGGCCACGACCGGCTGCTCGCCCAGATCGACCTCGGCGGCATGCCGTTCGCGCAGGTCGCCGAGACGATCGAGATCCTCGGCAGCGACGTGCTGCCCGCCGTACGGGAGCTGACCCGCGGTCACCGGCCCGCCTGACGACTACCAGACCGACCGATGCCGGCCGGACCTTGACCGCCCTACCCTCTGGCACGTGTGGGCGAATCGGCCCGCGCCAGGCGGAAGGTGGGGAAATGTCGCAGGTGGCGATCATCGCCGGAGCCGGAGCCGGAGCCGGAGCCGGAGCCGGAGCCGGAGCCGGTACCGACACCGCGGCCGAGGCGGCACGCGCACTGGCCGCGGACGGACTCGACGTGGCACTGCTCGACGCCGACGCGTCCGCCGGCGCGGCCACGGCGGCCCAGGTCGAGAGCCTGGGCCGCCGGGCGTTGACGGTGCGCACCGACTGGACCGACACCGCGTCGGCCGGCGCCGCGATCGAGCAGGTGTGCGCCCATCTCGGCGACCCGTCCGTCCTGCTCAGCGTGGTCCCCGCGGCCGGCCCCGGACAACTGCCGGCGCTCTCCCCGCAGCAGTGGACCGACACGACCGCCGTACCGTTGCGCGCGGTCTTCCTGGCCTGCCAGGCCGTACTGGACCCCATGGCCAGGAACGGTGGCGGCCGGCTCATCACGATCGCGGACACGGCGGGCGCGGAGACCGAGAACGCCACCGTCCGCAGCGCGCTCGAAGGCCTCACCCGGACCCTGGCGCTCGAACTGGCACCGCTGGGCATCACGGCCCATCTCCTCACCGCGTCCCGCCCCGTCGACCAACTCGGCACCCGGGCCGGCCGGATGCCCACCGCCGTGGAGTTCTCCCGGCAGGCGGCCCGCACCGTCACGATGCTCACCGGGGCCACCGCCGACTCCCTCAGCGGCCAGGCGCTGCGCGTGGGCGCCCTCTGACAGCCGTCGACACTGACCACACGGTGGCCCCGCCGGGCTACCAGCACGAGGGATGTGAGCCCGCCCGGGCCGACCTACGGTGGTCGGGATCAGGGCGCAGGTCGATGCACCCCGCCGGAAGATCCCCGTACTCCCCGGCCCGGACATGCCGACACGCCATGCCCGAACGTGCCTGTTGACCACCGAGTCGCATTGGAGAACGTACGTGCAAGGCCATGATCACTACGTGCGCCAGATCCTCGCGAAACTGAGCGCCGAGCCCGAGGGCGTCCCCCTCGTCCACCGGGACACGCCGACCACCGCCCGGGAACTGGCGGACCACGTCGTCTCCGCCGCGGCCCGGATGCGCGAGCACGGCGTCGGCCCCGGCAGCGCGGTGGCCGTGCTGACCAACCCGAACACGCCCGCGACCCTGATACTGCGGTACGCGGCGAACCTGGTCGGCGCCACCGCGGTGCACATCCGCGGTGTCAACGCGGTCGACCCCTCCGACGAACTGTCCGCCGAGGCGCAGCTCGGCATCCTCATGGACGTCGCGCCGGCCGTGCTCGCCATCGACCGGGACAACATCGCGCGGGCCCTCGAACTCTGCGGCTCCCTGCCCGAGCGCCCGCCGATCGCGGTGTTCGGCGGCGCCGACGCCCTCCCGGACGCCATCGACCTGTCCGCCCCCGCCGACCTCGACCTCACCACCGCCGAGCAGGGCACCATCGCCGTGGTGACCTACACCAGCGGCTCCACGGGCAAACCCAAGGGCGTCAGCTGGCCCTACGCGGTCAAGAACGAGATGGTCGCGACCTCCGCGGTCCGCGGCGACCGCGCCCGCTGCCTGGTCACCGCACCCCTCACCCACTCCAGCGGCGCCACCGCGGACGACACGATCGTCGCCGGCGGCGTCGTCGTCCTGCACCCCGGCTTCGACGCCGCCGAGGTGCTGCGCGCGGTCCCCCGCCACGGGATCACCCGCCTCGTGCTCGGCTCACCGCAGGTCAACGCGCTGGCCGAACACCCCGACACCGCGCACACCGACCTGACGAGCCTGCGCGAGGTGTTCTACACCGGCAGCCCCGCCGCGCCCGAACGGCTCGCCCACGCGGTGAAGGCGCTCGGCCCCGTCCTCTTCCAGGTCTACGGCACCAGCGAGACCGGACTGATCAGCCTACTGACGCCGCAGGACCACCTGGACCCCGAGCTGCGCGCCACCGTCGGCCGCCCGCCGGAGGCCGTCCGGGTGAGCATCCGCTCCGTCGCCGACGGCCGGGAACTGCCCGCCGGCGAGGCCGGCGAGGTGTGCGTGATCGGCCGCTGGCAGATGGCCGGTTACTGGAACGAACCCGAACTGACCGCGCAGGTCGTGCGGGACGGCTGGGTGCACACCGGAGACATCGGCCACCTCGACGAGGCGGGCTGCCTGCATCTGCACGGCCGGATCGCGGACGTCATCAAGGTCAAGGGCATCAAGGTGCATCCGAGCGCGGTCGAACGGGTGCTCCTGGAACACCCGGGCGTGGCCGCCGCGGCGGTCTTCGGCGTCGAGGACGAGCAGCGCGTCGAGCGGATCTGCGCCGCCGTCGTGCCGCGCGACGGCGTGACCCTGCACCCCTCGGTGCTGGAACGGCACGTCACCGCGGCGCTGTCGGCGAACCACGTGCCCGCCGAGATCGAACTGCGCGAGACGCTGCCCCTGGTGGGCCCCGGCAAGCCGGACCGGGTGCGGCTGCGCGCCGAGGCCGTGGCACGGGCCGCGCGGGCCGAGGGAGCGGGGAGCTGACATGGTGCCCACGACACTCCCCTCCCACGTGGTCACGATGGTCGACGTCGACGGCCCCCTGGACGGCACCGCGCTGCGGCGGGCCGCCGCCGAACTGGCCCGGCGCCACCCGCACCTGCGGCCGGCACCGGACGCGGAACTGCCGTGGCGCGCCATCGACCTCGGCACCGTGGACGGGCCCCGGCGCGACGCCGAACTGGACCGGCTCGACGCCGAGGAGGACGCGGGCCCGCCCGTCCCGCTGCGGCTGCTGCTCGCCCGCCTCGGCCCCCGCCGGCACCGGCTCCGGCTGAGCAGCGACCCGGCGGCCGTCGACGCCCAGTCGCACCGCGTGCTCATCGACGAACTGCTCGCCGTGTACGGCGGCAGGGACGGCGACCTGCCGCGGGTGCCGGCCCACGCCGACTACGCCGGCTGGCTGGCCGCCCAGGACCGCGAAGCGGCCGACCTGGTCTGGTCGACCCACCTCGCCGAGGCCGAGCCGACCCTGGTGGGCGGTCAGGCGGACCCCGCCCGGCCCGGTCCGGTGGAGCGGGTCTCCGGTGAACTGCCCGCCGACGTCGGCAGCGGCCTGCTGCGGATGGCCCACGACCACGGCCTGGCCTTCGAGACGGTCGCGCAGGGCGTGTTCGGCATCCTGCTGGGCTGGCTGACCGGCCGGGACGACGTCGTGCTCGGCGTGACGGCCCGGCCGCGCTTCCTCGGGATCGACATCATGGCCGGCCGCCTGGCCGAGCCGCGGCCGGTGGTGGTCCGGGCCGCCGCCGGGGACTCGCTGCTCGACGTGTTCTTCCGGCTGGCCGACGAACAGGCCCGGCTCACCGGCGTCCTGGCGCCCCGCGAGACCCACGGCATCTTCGACACGCTGGTCTCGGTCGACTGCGGCGAACCGGCACCGGTCGCCGACCTCCGGGTGGTGGCCGTGGAGCAACGGCCGCAGGTCCCCGGCGCCCTCGCCTTCCGGGTGTCCGGGACGGGCGAACGGCTGCGGCTGGACCTGGACTTCCGGCCGGACCTGCTGGACCGCGCCGACGTCGCGCGCATGCTGGAGGCGCTGACCCGGCTCTTCGACGCCGTGGAGAAGGACCCCGCCCAGCGGGTCGGCGGGGTGGACCTGCTGCCCCCGGCGGAGCGGCGGCGCATGCTCCGGGAGTGGAACGACACCGGCGTGGCGGCACCGCCCTGCACGCTCTTTGAACTGCTGCGCCGCCCGGTCTCCCGGACCCCGGACGCGCCCGCGCTGGTGTCGGCGGACGAAACCCTCACCTTCGCCGAACTCGGCCGGCGCGCGGACCGGCTCGCCCGGCTGCTCGCCGACCGCGGAGCGCGGCCCGGACGGCTGGTGGCGCTGGCGCTGCCCCGGTCCGTCGACCTCGTCGTCGCCGTCCTGGCCGTGGCCCGGACCGGAGCCGCGTTCGTGCCCGTCGACCCCGGCTACCCCGCCGAGCGGATCGCGTTCATGCTGCGCGACGCCGCGCCCTCGCTCGTGTGCACCCACTCCACCACCGGGGTCGCGGACCTGCCGGAATCCCTGCTCCTGGACCGGCCGGAGACACGGGAGGCGGTATGCGGGACGGACGGAAAGGAGGGGACGCCGTACCCGTACCCCGTCCCCGCGCTCGCCGAAGCCGCCTACGTCATCTACACCTCCGGCACCACAGGACGCCCCAAGGGCGTCGTCGTGACCCACGCCGGACTCGTCGACCTGGCCACGACCATGGCCGAGGGCATGGGGCTGGACGGCGACAGCAGGCTCCTACAGTTCGCGTCGCCGAGCTTCGACGCCTTCATCGCGGAACTGCTGGGCGCCTATCACGCGGGCGCCGCGCTGGTCATCCCGCCGGACGTCCCGCTCGCCGGGGACGCCCTCGCCGACGTGATCACCGCGTACGACGTGACGCGCCTGCTGCTGCCGCCGGTGGCCGCCGCGAGCGTGGAGCCGGAACAGCTGACCGGGGTCCGGGGCCTGATGACCGCGGGGGAGGCCTGCCCGGCCGACCTCGTCGCGCGCTGGTCGCCGGGGCGCCGGATGGTCAACGCGTACGGCCCGACCGAGACCACCGTCTGCGCCACCTGCAGCGAACCGCTGACCGGCACCGGCACCCCGCCGATCGGGCGGCCGGTCGCCGGCGCCTCGGTCTACGTGCTCGGCAAGGGACTCCAGCCGCTGCCGCCGGGTGTGCCCGGCGAGCTGTACGTGGCGGGCGCCGGGCTGGCACGGGGATACCTCGGCCGCCCCGGGCTCACCGCGGAGCGGTTCGTCGC
>NZ_MUMF01000722.1 GCF_002155905.1 Streptomyces tricolor
GCCCTGTCCGGCGCGATCAACGCCTTCGTGCCGGAGGGACTGTTCAACAGGATCCTGCCGCGGCGGCCCGCGCTCGCCGTCCCGGTGGCCGGTGTCGCGGGGGTCGTGCTGCCGGGGTGCGAGTGCGCCTCCGTGCCGGTCGCCAACAGTCTCATCAGCCGCGGCGTCACCCCGGCCGCCGCCTTCGCGTTCCTGCTCTCCGCGCCCGCCATCAACCCGGTCGTGCTCACGGCCACCGCGATCGCGTTCCCCGGGAACCCCGCCATGGTCCTCGCCCGGCTGCTCGCCTCCGTCGTCACCGCCGTCGTCATGGGGTGGCTGTGGCTCCGGTTCGGGCGGGCCGAGTGGCTGCGGCCCGTCGTACGGCACACCGGGCACCGGCCGGGGCACAGCCGCCTGAGCGAGTTCCGGCGCGGGTTCCAGCACGACTTCCTGCACGCCGGCGGGTTCCTGGTGCTCGGCGCGATGGCCGCGGCCACCTTCAACGTCGCCGTCCCGCCCTCCGTGCTGGACACCTTCGCCGCGGAGCCCTGGCTGTCCGTGCTCTTTCTCGCCGCCCTCGCCGTACTGCTCGCGGTGTGCTCCGAGGCCGACGCCTTCCTGGCCGCCTCGCTGACCGGGTTCCCGCCCGTGGCGCGGCTGGCGTTCATGGTGGTGGGGCCCATGGTCGACGTGAAGCTCATCGCCTTGCAGGCCGGGACCTTCGGGCGGGCGTTCGCCGTGCGGTTCTCCGCCGCCACCGTCGTCGTCGCCGTCGCGGCCAGCGTGCTGATCGGAGGGGTGCTGCTGTGACACGGTCGCTGCGGAGTTCGCTTCAGGCGGGGCTGCTCGTCCTGTGCGGGCTCGGACTGCTGCACATCTCCCTCGTCACCGACCTCTGCCTGCGGTACGTCAAGGAGGGCATGCGGCCCCTGCTCATCGCCTCCGGGGCCGTCCTGCTCCTGCTGGGCGTCGCCGGCGCGGTCCTCGACAGGCGGGAGATGGGAGGGGACACGCACAGCCATGGCCACGGGCACGACCACTCCGCCGTGCCCCGTGTCGCCTGGCTCCTGCTCCTGCCCGCCCTCAGCCTGCTCTTCTACGCCCCGCCCGCCCTCGGCGCCTTCACCGCGGCCCGGCAGTCCGCGAAGCCCGTCGCCCACGACAGCGCCTTCGGTCCGCTGCCGCGCACCTCGCCCCTGCCCATGACCCTCTCCGACTTCACCAGCCGGGTGCAGCAGGACCGGGGGCAGGCCATCAAGGGGCGTACGGTCCGGATGACCGGGTTCGTCACCCCGGGGGACGGCGGCAGCTGGGAGCTGACCCGGCTCATCCTCAACTGCTGTGCCGCGGACGCCCAGTCCGTGAAGGTGCGGATCCACGGCGGGCCGGCCCTGCCCGCCAACACCTGGGTGACGGTCACCGGGACCTGGCATCCGGACGGGCGGCTGGGCACCGCCTCCGCGCCGGTCGCGCTGGACGCCCGTACGGTCACGAAGGTGCCGCGGCCCGTGAACGGCTACCAGGACGCCCTGCCCCTGCGATAGCGCGGTCGCGCCGGCCCGTCGTCACGGTTCGTCACACGGTCACGCCGTCCACCTGGAGCGTCTGCACCGACTTCGCCGCGAACGGCACGGACAGCGACGTCCCGTTCAGGTACGTGTCCGAGCGGGGCGTGTAGCGGTCGCCGCCCGTGGTGACCGTGGTCCAGCGGGGGACCAGGCCGCCCGGGCCGCCGGTCACGGCGGAGAAGCGGGAGAGGTCGAAGGTCAGGGTCTGGGCGGAGGAGGAGGTGTTCGCCGCGACGATCACCAGGCGTCTCGCCGTACGGTCCAGCGCCGCCGCCGCGTAGCTGACGCCGGTGTCCAGGAGGGTCATGCCGGGGCGGATGTGGCGGGTGAACTGGGCCAGCACGTAGTACTTCGTCTGGACCGCGCCCGGCCGGAGCGTGCCCGGGTCGTACGCGATGGCCGCCCAGCCCGGGCTCGGGTCCATCACCTGCCAGTACACCCAGGCCGTGGGGTGCAGCCAGCGGAAGTCGTAGAGGAGATTGCTCGCCATGGTCAGGCCGGTGGCGTCGCCGTCGCCGGTCTCCGAGTTCCACAGCTTCTTGCCGGCCGTGGTCACCACGTCGGTGTGGAGCAGGTCGCGGCGGCCTCCGGAGCCCTGGTAGCCGTGCACGTTGACCTGGTCGACGTAGCCCTTCGTGGTGGCGGAGAAGGAGTTCCAGGTGGTGCGGGCCAGGTCGTAGCTCGTCTCGTCGGACGCCGCGATGCGGGTACGCGTCAGGCCGCGCTTGTCCAGCTCGGCCCGCAGGTACGGCAGTACGGCCGCCTGCACGCCCGCGTCGACGTGGCAGCCCTCCTGCGTGCCGGTCGCCGTCCACCACGACGAGGAGGGCTCGTTGAAGGCCTCCACCGTCGCGAAGGACACGCCCCAGTGCTGCTGGGCGTACAGGGCGACGGCGGCGAGGTGGGCGGCGTGCTGGCGGTGGTTCCAGGACTGGAGGTTGGTGCCGCCGTCGGCCGCGCCGGACGGGTTGTGGTTGGCGCACATCCACCACATGGGGGAGTTGGCGAAGAGTTCCGAGATCGCGCCGCGTCGGGTGGCCTTCACGAGCATGGCCCGCTGGGTCGCGTCCGCCGTCCACTTCCACGCCGCGGAGGCCGGGTCCTCGTTCGTCCAGTCCTGCCAGTAGCCCTCGATCTGCTTGAAGGAGGGGATGTTGGGGGAGACGGCCATCGACTCGCCGCGCACGCTGTTCCAGCTGCACGCGCCCAGGTTGTAGCGGGCGATGTTCAGGCCGAGGCCGGGCAGCGAGGTGCCGTCGTACGTCGTGTTGCCGGTCGTGAAGAAGAGGTCGGCGAAGTCGTCCCGCGCGCCGAAGACGTTCGCCCACCAGGCCAGGGAGGTGCCCCAGCCCTCCCAGGTGCCGTACGTCGTCGAGGGGGTGACGGCGATCGTCGCGTCCGCCCGGGCGGTGCCCGTGGCCAGGGTGCTGCCGAGGAGGCCGCCGCCCGCGGCGGCCAGGAGTGTTCTGCGTCGGATCATGGGTCGTTCGCTGCCTCTCCGTCCGGCTCCGGCACCCCCGATGCTTCCTGTCGGAACGCGGTGCCGGAGCCGGACGG
>NZ_MUMF01000723.1 GCF_002155905.1 Streptomyces tricolor
GCCGCCCGCGGCGGCCAGGACGGCCTGGGGGAGGGATTCGAGGATCAGCAGGCGGCGGGACTCGGCCCGGGTGAGGCCCATCGTGCGCAAGCGGGCCAGCAGCGCGGCCCGCTCGGGGGCCGCGCGGACGAGGGACAGCAGCAGGGCCAGGACGGCGAAGCCGGCCCCGGTGGCGACCGCCGCCGTGTACACGTGCTCGGCGCCGGACTGGAGGGGCGAGTCGGCGTACCGGGCGCGTTCCTCGGCCCGGACCCGGACGGTGGCCGACGTGCCGACGGCGTGCCGGAGCGCGCCGGCGTCCACGCGGTCGCCGGTCAGCAGCAGGGCGGTGGGGCGGGCCGCCGGGGCGGGCAGGCCCGCGCGGTCCACGACGAGGAAGTCGGCGCCGTGGACGGCGGGGGTGCGGTCGCGGACCAGGGCGATGCGGACGGTGACCGCGCTGCCGTCCGCCAGCCGGACCGGGAAGGGCCGCCGGGTGCCGTACGCGGCGGCCACGGACGGCGAGGCCAGAGCGGGCAGGGGGCGGGCGCGGACCGCGGCCAGGCGGTCGGACGGGAAGGCGCCCAGGGCGGTGTGGGCCGTCAGCCGCGCGTAGCCGCGGGGCTCGACGCCCAGCAGGGGCACCTCGTCCTGGCCGTCCGCCGGTCTGGCCTGGTGGGAGACGGCGACGGGGGTCACCGCGCGCACCCCGGGGACCGCGCGGGCCCGGGCCCGGGCGGCGGCCGGGAGCGGGGCGCTCGCGTCCGCGCGGGCGTCCGCGCCGACGGCGAGCACGGCCGCCCGGTCCCGGGCCGCGGCCACCCCCGCGAGCACCGAGCCGCCGAACGCCGCCGTGGTCAGCGCGGTCAGCAGGGCCAGCAGCGGGAGCACGGCGGAGGCCCGGGTGCGGCCCGCGCGGGCCAGCGCGAGGTGGCCGACCGCGCCGCGCAGCCGCCCGGCGGGGCCGGACAGTCGGCGCAGCAGCAGCGGGTGGAGGCGGAGCAGCAGCAGCGCGGCGATCACGCCGACCAGGACCGGGGCGAGGGCCACCAGCTGGTCGCCGGTGGTGCCGCGCCGGCGCAGGCCGGCCACCGCCCCGGCGGCCAGCACCAGCAGGGTCAGTTCGGCGACCGTGCGGCGCCGGGAGGGCCGTACCGAGGCGATGTCCTCGCGCGGGGCCGTCAGCCGTACCGTGCGGTGGGCGAGGGCGGCGCGCAGCGGGAGCGCGGCGCAGGCGGTGAGGGTGGCCGCCAGGGCGGCGGCGACGGCGGGGGCGACCCGGCCCGCGGGGACCGCGAGCAGGGCAACGGCCAGGCCCAGGGCGCCCGCCGGTACGGCGACCACGGCGGTCTCGGCCAGCAGCCGCCCGGCGAGGCCGGTCAGGGAGGCGCCGCGGGCGCGCAGCAGGGCGAGTTCGGCGCGGCGACGGTCGGCGGCCAGGCCGCCGGTCATGAGCAGGACGACGGCGACGACCGTCGCGGTGCCCGCGGCGGCGACGGCGACCAGCGGGGCGATGCCGGACCGCAGCCGGGAGAAGGCGGCGAGGCCCTCGTCCAGGTCGGTGTCGACGTCGGCGCCCTGGTCGGTGACGGCGCGGGCGCGTTGCAGCGCGGGGCCGGACTCCAGGGCGGCGACGGCCGGCCGCAGCCGGTCCAGGTCGTGGGCGCGCAGGGCGCGCGGGTCGGGTGCGAGATGCCAGTAGCGGGCCGGGTCGGTGCCGGTGCCCAGCAGGGCGGGGGCCGCCTCCGGGGCGAGCAGCAGTGCGCCGAGCCAGTACCGGTCGGGGTCCGGGCCCGGGGTGGGCAGGGTGACCAGGCTGGGGGTGCGCAGCAGCGGGACGGTGGACCAGTAGGCGCCGTCGGGGTCGCGCGGGACGAGGATGCCGGTGACCCGGACGGCGAGCGGCCGGCGGCCGGGCGCCGGGACGTGGATGACCGCGCCCACCTCGATGCGCAGGCTCTCGGCGGTGGCGGCGGTCACGGCGGCCTCCACCTCGGGGGTCGTCGCGTCGACCGGCCGTGCGGCGCGCGGCAGCCGGCCGGTGCGCACGCGCGCGTGCGCGGCCAGGCCGCTCTGTGCGGTCAGCGAGACGCGGGCGGGCAGCCCGGTCGGCCGGGGCAGCCAGGGGTCGGGCACGGCCGGGGTGACGGTGCCGGTGACGCCGTACGCGGACTGGGCGCGGTCCATGGCGAGCGGCTCGCCGATCGTGCCGAGCACCTTCGTGTACTGCCGTTCCAGCGCGGCGGGGCGCAGCGCCGCGGCGCGCCGCCCGGGCGGCAGGCCGAGGTCGGGCTGGGGCGCCGACAGCCGTACGGTGGTGTGCTCGGGGCGGGCCTGCCGGAGCGCCCGGCGCAGGCCCGCGTCCTCGTACCGGTCCACGGCGCGCGGGTAGGCGCCCGCCAGGCAGGCGGTCAGCGCGACCAGCAGCGCCAGCGCGGCGGCGGCGCCGGGCGCGGCCCGCAGCCGGGTCCGCACCCACGGCGCGACCGGGGGCGCCACCGGCTCCCGACGGCGGCCCATCTCACTCACCTCCCGGCGCGCGCAGCGCCGCCGCGGCATCCGCCCGGCGCACGGCGGACACCGCCGCGACCAGCAGCGGTGTCACGGCGACGGCGGCGAGCAGCAGCGCCACCCGCCCGGGCGGGAGCCGGACGAGCAGGTCGGGCACGGGGCGGGTCGCCTCCCCGGTCAGGACGATCAACGGCAGGACGGCCCGGGCCAGCACGGTGCCCAGGCCCAGGCCCACCGCGAGCGCCAGGCCCACCAGCACGGCCTGCTCGGCGGCGACCGTGCGGGCCAGCCGGCGGCGCGGCACGCCGAGCGCGCGCAGCACGGCGAACTCGGCTCGCCGGGCCCGCCCCGCCCCGGCGGCGCCGACCGCGAAGCCGACCGCGGCGAGCGCCGCCGCCACCACGGCCGCCGCCGTGAACGCGGCCTGGGGCCCGGCGCCGAACGGGTCGTCGCGCAGCTCGGCGGCGATCTCGTCGCGGACCACGACCTGCCCCGGCCCCACGTCCGGCAGCGCCCGTACGGCGGCGGCCACGCGGGCGGCGGCGCCGGGTGCGGTGCCGAGCCACCACTCGGTGGGGGTGGCGCTCTCGCCGTACCGGGCCTGGAGCAGCTGGTTCACGGCGCGCAGGTCGAGCAGGACGGCACCGCCGTCGTGTGCGCCGGTGTGCGCCGGGTCGGTGCCGGTGGGCAGCGCCCGGACCGCGCGGACGATCCGCACCGGGACCGTGCGGTCGCCGACGGTGAGGTCGACGCGCTGCCCGGTGCGGGCGCCCGCCGCGGTCAGATAGCGGTCGGTCGCGACGGCCGGCACCTCGGCGGGCGCGGCCCGGGCCACCTGGAACCGGAGGGCGACGGAGGCGACGGTCCAGATGTCGGCGTCCGGGAGGTAGCCGGTGCTGTAGGCGAAGGCGAGCGGGCGGGTGCCGGTGACGGCGGGGCGGGTGGGGCTGGTGGCGGCGCTCGGCACGGCGGCGCCGCCGGTCTCGGCGGTGGTGGTCCACCGGGCGGGCAGCGCGAGCCGGTGCTCGGTCCCGTCCGGGCCGGACGCGGTCAGCCGCTCCAGGACGAGCCGGTGACGCTCGGCGCGCTCGGCGGGCTGGGTGAGGTCGAGGCGCAGCCCGGTGAGGGTGGCGGGTCCGGAGGCGGGGCCGAGGGCGAGAGCGAGGGTGTGCGGGCGGCCGTCGGCGGGCAGCTGCCCGAGCGGCAGCTGGTAGGGCACCCCGTACCGGTCGGCGAGCGTCACCGTCACCGCGGGGGTGGTGCCGGGCCCGGTCGAGCTGTGCAGGCGGGCCGTCAGCGCCAGCCGGGCGGTGCCCGCCGGCACCGCGGCCCCGGCCGGGGCGCCCCGCGGAGCGAGCCGGCCGAGCAGCGGCCGTACCGGTTCGCCGGCCAGGTCGGGGCGCATGAGGACGGTGCCCGCCGCGCGCGCGGTGTCGAGGGCCAGGACGGTCGCCGTACGGTCGCCGGACAGCGGCTGGGCGGCGCGCACGGCCGGGGCGGCCTCGCGGACGTCCGGCAGGCCGGCGTACACGTCCGTACGGCCGAACCCGTCCTCCCCGGCGGCCAGCACCCGCACCGGCACCCCGGCCCGGAAGTCGGCCTGGTCGTCCTGCGAGCGGTCCCAGGAGGCGGCCTGTCCGATCGCGAGCATGCCGAGCGCGACGGCGAGCACCAGCAGCAGCACCGGGCCCGCCCCGCGTGCGGTGCGCCGGCTGAACTGCCAGCCCGCGAGGGCCACGGGCAGCCCCCGCCCGCGGGCCGCCCACCGCTCGGCGACCCGCGCCACGGGAGGCAGCAGGCGCAGGGTGAGGACGGTCCCGGCGAGCAGGGCGAGCGCGGGCGCGGTCACCAGCAGGGGATCGACGCCGAGCGTGCCGATGGGGGTCCCCCCTGCTCGAGCG
>NZ_MUMF01000724.1 GCF_002155905.1 Streptomyces tricolor
CGTGGCCGAACTGGAGCAGCTGCTCGGCCGGGTCCGGCTCTCGGTGGCCCCGCTGGTGCACCCGCTGAACCCGATGCCGGCCCGCAAGGCGCGAGCCCGCCGGGTCCTGGCGCTGCTCGACGACTGCGCCCGCGAGGTCCGGGGCCTGGTCGCGGTCGCCGCCGACCCCGAGGCCTCCCACGACGCCCGCCTCGCCGCCGCCTGCTGGCGCGTGGAGGCCGCCGTCGAGGCCCTCACCGCGGGCCGCGCGGAGCCCCTCCACCGCCCGGCCGAAGCGCCCGCCGAACCGGCCCTCGCCCACCTGCACGGCCTGGAACGCGCCCTCGCCGAACTCGCCGAACCACTGCGGAAGCCGTCCGGCTCCCGGCTGGTGGGCGCCTGACCGCTACGGCGGCCCGAGCAGCGGGGCCGGCGGGCCGTACCCGCCGGCTGCGCAGCCGGCCCTCCCGCCATGCCGCCCCCTTGGTCTAGACCGGCGCGGGCCGACTGCTACCGTCGGCCCCGGACCGGCTCCACGGGCTCTACCGAGAGGGGACAGCGGTGGCACAGGACGGCAGGGCGGGCAGGCGCCGGGCGTTCATCGGATCGTTCACGGCGGCGGGCGGCCCCGGACTGGTGACCGCGCAGGTCGCCCCCGACACCGGGGCCCTCACCCTCGTCTCCGCCGTGCAGGACCTGCCCGACCCGTCCTACCTCGCCCTCTCCCCGGACGGACACACCCTCTACGCGGTCAGCGAGACCGCCGAGGGCGCCGTCGCCGCCTACCGCGTCACCGGTGACCGGCCCGAACCGGCCGGCGCGCCCGTCCCGGTCGACGGCAGCAGCCCCACCCACCTGGGCCTGTACGCCGGGCATCTCCTGACCGCCAACTACGGCTGCGGCAGCGTCACCGCCGTACCCGTGCGCCCGGACGGCGCCCTCGCCGCCGCGCCCTCCGGACGGCTCCAGCACACCGGCTCCGGCCCGCACGACCGGCGCCAGCGCGGCCCGCACGCCCACCAGGTGCAGCCGGACCCCAGCGGCCGGTGGGCCGTCAGCGTCGATCTGGGGACGGACTCGGTGCGGGTGTGCACCCTCGCGGACGGCAGCCCCGCCCTGCACCGCGAGATCGCCCTGCGCCCCGGCTCAGGCCCGCGCCACCTGGCCTTCCACCCCGACGGCGGGTACGCCTACGTGGTCAACGAGCTGACCCCCACGGTCACCGTGTGCCGCTGGGACGCCGCGAGCGGCTCCCTGAAGCCGCTGACCGAGGTTCCCGTGCTGCCCGGCGCACCCGCAGGCGACGCCTACCCCTCCGGGATCGTCGTCTCGCCCGACGGCCGCTTCGTGTGGACCGCGACCCGTGGCGAGGACGTCCTGTCGGTGCTCGCCGTCGAGGCGGACGGGCTGCGGCTGACCGGTACCGTGCCCTGCGGCGGACACTGGCCGCGCGCGCTGGCCGAGCACGGCGGCTTCCTCTACGCGGCCAACGAACGCTCCGGTGACGTGACCTGGTTCGCCGTGGACGAGACGACGGGCGTGCCCCGCTACGACGGCTCCGTGCGGGTCACCGCGGCCTCCTGCGTCGTCTTCGGCTGAGCAGGCAGCGCCGGGGCGACGCGGAGGGTCCCGGGAGGGCGACGGTATCTGTTGCGCGGCGACGGGCTCACGTGTGGGGAGAGGCTCGTGTGGCGACGGGCTCGGGTGTGGCGACGGGCTCGGGTGCGGCGAAGGGCCCGCCCCTGGACGGGAGCGGGCCCTGTGGTCGTACAGATGCCGGTGCGGATGCCGGTACGGGCGTCGAACGCCGGACGCAGAGCGCCGGACGCCGGGTGCGTCAGCGGACCGGCGTGCCCTGCGGCTGCTGCGGGGCGATGCCCAGCGCCGTCGTGTACTTGGCGAGCGCGAGCTTGCCGATCGCCGGGTACGCGCCGAGCGCCTCGGCCGTGGCGCAGCCCGCCTCCTCGGCCGCCGCGGCCAGCAGCGCCGGGTCGATCTCCGGGCCGATCAGGTACGGCGCCAGGGCCAGCTGCTGCGAACCCGACGAACGCAGCTGCTCGGCCACGGAGGCGATGGAACCCTCCTGGTCCAGGGCCGCGGCCATCACCGGCACGGCCAGTCGCGCGGCGAGCAGCATGCCGGTGATCCCGGCGGCCTGCACGGCCTCCTCGCCGCCGACGGAGGCCAGGATGATGCCGTCCGCCGCGGTGGCCACGGTGAACAGCCGCGCGCGGTCGGCGCGGGCCAGGCCCGCCTCCGACAGCCGCACGTGCAGCGCCTCGGCGAGCAGCGGGTGCGGGCCGAGCACGTCGGTCAGTTCCGCGGCGACCCGGCTGTCCATCACGGCCTGACGGATCTGGCGCAGCAGCGCGCTGTCCGGACCGGCCAGCAGCGGGACGACGACGGCGACCGGGCCGTCGGGCTCCTTGATCCCCTCGACCCCGGCGGCGACGGCCTGCTCGTAGCGGGCGGTGCGCTCCTCGGCGGCGCGGGCCAGTACGGAACGCAGCGTGGGGAACTCGGTGTCGTCCCCGTCCAGGTACCCGATCCGGGCGTCGAGGCCGGGCAGCTCGGAGCGGGCGATGCTCACGACCTCCTCGGCGAGGCTGCGCGTGGTGGTGCTGGGCACACCGGGCACCGCGAGGACGAGCGCGGGCGCGCCCTCGGGAGCCACCAGCGGTTCCGGGCGGCGGTGCCGTCCGGGCTGGCGGGGTCGCGGCATTCGTACGGGCAGGCCGGACGCGGGTCCAGTGGGGGAGCTCATGGCGCCGCATGTTACTGGCTCACTGGCCTGCGCCGTTCGGGGAGGGTGCAGGTGAGCGGTATCCGTCCGGTTTTGTCTGATGAGTTACGCGCGGAAGGCACGTGTGGTGGGCACATGCCGGACACATGGGCCGACAGCGGGACGGAAGGGTGAAGCGACGGGGGAGCGGGAGCGGGAAGGGGGCGCTGGTTCGGGACTTCGGGCGCCCCGGGGTGTCACCCGCGGCGCGGACCACGGACAGCATCGCCGGTTCACCCGGCCGGGTGAGCCGCCCCGCCGCCGGCTCCGTCGCGATCCGCACCGCGCCGTGCGGCGGATCCCCCGCGGCCGGCACCTGCCGGGCGTGAGGCAGCCTCCGCGCCAGCTCCTCGCGCAGGGGTACGAGAAGAGGGCCGCCCATCTTGAACGGGCGCCCGGTGAGCGTGACTTCGGGCGCGCCGGCCGCCGGGCACACGGCGGCGGAGTCGGCCGTGTGCCGGGCCGCGGTAAACGCAGGATGCCCGCGGCGACCGGGTCGTGCGCCAGCTCCCGGATCTCGCGCTGGACCGGGGGCTCCCGCCCCGGGACGCCCGCGGCGACCCGGAGGCCGGAACCGCCGGAGTCCACGGTGAGACACCCGGGAGCGATCAGGGCAGACGCCAGTCCACCGGCTGTCCGCCCTGCTGGATCAGCAGGTCGTTGGCCCGGCTGAACGGGCGCGAGCCGAAGAAGCCGCGGTCGGCGGACATCGGTGAGGGATGCGCGGACTCCACCGCCGGCAGACTGCCCAGCAGGGGACGCAGATTGCGGGCGTCACGGCCCCACAGGATGGACACCAGCGGTTTGCCGCGCGCCGCCAGCGCCCGGATCGCCTGCTCGGTGACCTCCTCCCAGCCCTTGCCGCGGTGCGCGCCCGGACTGCGCGGCGCGGTGGTGAGCGCCCTGTTGAGCAGCAGCACGCCCTGCTGCGTCCACGGTGTGAGGTCTCCGGTGGACGGCTGGGGCAGCCCCAGGTCGGCGTTCAGCTCACGGAAGATGTTGATCAGGCTGGGCGGCAGCGGACGCACCTCGGGCGCTACGGAGAACGACAGGCCCACCGCGTGCCCCGGCGTCGGATACGGGTCCTGACCGACGATCAGGACCCGTACCTCGTCGAAGGGTTGCTGGAAGGCCCGCAGGACGTTCGGTCCGGCCGGGAGGTAGGTGCGTCCCGCGGCGATCTCCGCACGCAGGAAGTCGCCCATCTCGGCGATCCGCCCGGCGACGGGTTCCAGGGCCTTCGCCCAGCCCGGTTCGACGATTTCATGCAAGGGTCGTGGTGCCACGGGCATCACCCTACTGCCGTACGCCCGTCGGCGATCAACCGCCGGCCCTCGCCCCGTCGGCCGAGGGCGCTCGCCCCGTGCGCGCTGTCAGCCGACCACCGCCGCCCGCACACACAGCACGTCCGGCAGATGCGCGGCCAGCTGCTGCCAGCTGTCGCCGTCGTCGGCCGAGGCGAACAGCTCGCCGTTGCGGTTGCCGAAGTACACCCCGGCCGGGTCGCGGTCGTCCGTGCACAGCGCGTCCCGCAGGACCGTGCCGTAGTGGTCCCCCTCGGGCAGCCCCTTCGACAGCGGCTCCCAGGTGCGGCCCGCGTCCGCCGTGCGGAAGACCCGGCAGCGGTGTTCGGCGGGGACGCGGTCGGCGTCGGCGTTGATCGGGAAGAGGTACGCCGTGTCGCCCCGGTGGGGATGCGCGGCCACCGCGAAACCGAACGTGGTCGGCAGGTCCGCGCCGATGTCCGTCCAGTGCGCGCCCGCGTCGTCGCTGCGGTACACCCCCCAGTGGTTCTGCAGATACAGCCGGTCGGGGTCGGCCGAGTCTCTGGCGATCTTGTGCACGCACTGCCCGAACTCCGGGTTCGGATCCGGCAGGAAGACCGCGGACACACCGGAGTTGGACGGCGACCAGCTCGCCCCGCCGTCGGTGGTGCGGAACACCCCCGCCGTGGAGACGGCCACCGTCACGGCCCGCGGGTCACGCGCGTCGGTCAGCACCGTGTGCAGGCCCTCGCCGCCCCCGCCGGGCACCCACTGCGCGCGGGTCGGGTGCTCCCACAGCGGGCGGACCAGCTCGAAGCTCTCGCCGCGGTCCTCCGAGCGGTACAGCGCGGCCGGTTCCGTGCCCGCGTACACCACGTCCGGCTCGGCGGCGGCCGGGTGCAGCTGCCAGACGCGCTCCAGGGAGGCGCCGGTGTCCTTCGGGAACTTCACGGCGGGCCGGGCTGGTTCGGTCCAGGTGCGGCCGAGGTCGTCGGAGTGGAACACCGACGGCCCCCAGTGCGCGCTGTCGCCGCCCGCCAGCAGCCGGGGCCGGGTGCCCCGGGTGTCGATCGCGACCGAGTAGACGGCCTGCGCGTTGAAATACGGACTCGCGTCGAACTCCCAGGGGCCGCCGCCCCTCCGCCGCGCGATGAACAGGCCTTTGCGTGTGCCCACCGCCAGCAGTACCTCGGTCATGCCGATCACCTCCGGGACGCCGTTGTCCGGGTTGTCGTCAGATACCGGCCAGTCTGCACCCCACCACTGACACTCCGCCCCGGAGGGCGTGTTCGCGCAGGTCACGACCTGTGTCGTGGGGCCGTGGCGAAGATCGGCCGGTTCCGTTCCGGGATGCGCCTGCGGGAGAGGGGTGTCTCGTGCGACCGTCGGGGATACGGCTCGTCGTGAGCAACGGAGCGATCTCTCCCGTATGGGAGGGCGGTCCGGCCGGTCGGTGCGCTCGTGAGGAGGATGCCTTGAAGGCGTTCCGTGGTCCGAAGGTGTGGCTGTGGCGCTGGCGGCGCAACCCGCTCAAACGCCGGGCCGACGTGGTGGAGGGCTGGGTGGTGCTCGGGGCCTGTCTGCTGACCGTCCTGGCCGGAGTGCTGGCCGGTCTCGCGGCGGCCGGCGCGGTGGAGCACGGACTCGCCCGGGAGCGGGCCACCTGGCGGCCCGTCGTGGCCAGGCTCGTCGCGCAGGCACCGGGGTCGTCGCGGGAGCACGGCGACCGTGCCGCCGCCGGTGACCGGGTCTGGGCCGAGGCCCGCTGGAGGGCCGCCGACGGCTCCGCCCGCACCGGGCAGGTCCGGGTGGAGCCCGGCAGCAAACCCGGTACGCCGGTCACGGTCTGGACCGATCCGCAGGGCCACCTCGTCTCCCGTCCGAGCACCGCCTCCGAGGCCGCGTTCCGGTCCACCCTGATAGGCCTCCTGGTCGGCGTGAGCGCCGCAGCCGTCCCCTGCGTCGCCGGCCTGGCCGTACGGGGACGCCTGGAACGCCGCCGCATGGCGGCCTGGGACACCGAGTGGTCCCGCCTCGGGCCGCAGTGGGGGCGGACGGTCTGACCTCGGCCGCGCCGGGCACCTGCGCCGCGCCGGCCCGGCCGGGCCCCTCAGGAGCGCGGGAGCCCGGCCGTCAACCCTCGGCGTGGGCGGGGGCCTCCCACCCCCTGAGCGTCACATCGGTCTCTCGGGCGGCCGTCGCACGCGCCTCCGTGCCGCCCTGCCCGCTCCTGTGCGGCTGCCGTGTCCGCAGGCGCCCCGGGCCGCCGCCCTCTCTCCGCCCCGTCCCCACCCGTCTACAGCCCCGCCAGCACCCCCCGGCACATCCACAGCAGTTCCTCGTCGTCCGGAATGTCACGGTGGCCGTACGCGCCTTGCTGAGCCGTATGGCGGCGGGGGTCGGTGAGTTCCGTGACGAGCAGGTCGTGCAGCGGGGCGGCGGCCGGGCCCATCGTGGCCAGGCAGCGGGCGATGGGGGCGCGGGTGCGCGGGTCCGCCGTCCAGGCGTACCGGAACACGGGCAGGACCGGGTCCGGGTCCCCGGCGATCCGCCACAGCGCGCACGCGGCCGGTACGCGCTCCCGTAGCGGCCCCGCCCCGGCGAGCCGGCGCAGCTCGGGCAGCGCGCCGCGCGCCGCCGGGCCCAGCCCGGCCAGCTGCCGCGCGGCGCTGGCGCGGACGAGCGGATCGGGCTGTGCCAACTCCCGCAACAGGACCGGGAGTACGGCTCCGGCGTCGCCGTCCGCCGACCACAGCGCGCCCGCCGCGGTGACCGCGTGCCGGGTGCGGAGCAGCCCGCGCAGCAGCGGTGCCGCCTCGGCGGCGGCGCCCAGCTCCGCCAGCGTCTCGATCACCTGGCCGACGACCGCGTCCCGCGCCCCCAGGCCGTCGGGGGCGCCCGAGAGCAGCCGGAACAGTTCCGGAACGGCGTGCCTGTCTCGGACGGCCCTGACCGCCGTCAGCAGCGGGGCGGCGAGCCGGGCGGCGGTGGGGGAGTCGAGCGGGACGCGGCCGAGGCGGTGACGCACCGCGGGGGCCAGCGGGGCCGCGGCCCGGCCCAGGTGCGCGACCTCGCAGCCCAGCCCGACGGGGGCCGACGGACCGGCCAGCAGCTGCGCCAGGGGCGGGACCGCGCGCGGATCGCCGGTCCTCGCCAGCGCCTTGAGCGGTCCGCCCAGGGTGGGCGAGCTGCGTTCCCAGCGGTGTGTCCACAGGTCGGGCCGGGCGGCCACCAGCGCGTGCAGGTCGTCCGCGGCGGGCGCGGCCAGGGCGAACAGCTCCGCCAGGACCGACACCGCCGCATCCCGTAACCGGTCCTGCTCGCTGCCCAGCTGGGCGCCGAGCAGCCGTACGGGCCCGTCGTACGCGCCGCGCCAGCCGCGGAACAACCCCGCCGACATCCAGACCGCGTTGCACCGGTCCACCGGGTCGGGACTGGTCAACTGCCCGGTGAGCAGGGCGATCCGGTCGTCCACCCGGTCGCCGAGCGCGCTGTGCAGGGTCCGCAGCAGCATGGCGCCCTGCTCGTCGGAGGGCCGCAGCCGCCGTATCCGGCGCACCAGGGTGTCCGTGCCCGCCTGCTCCTGGCGCCGGAGGCGCTGCGCGGACCGCTGCTGGAGCAGCTGGACCGCCGCGGGCACCAGGTCGGCGGGGAGCCGGCCGGGCGCGCGGAGCGCGAGCTGGCCGAGCGCGGCGAGCCGCAGCCCCGGCGCGTACGGCGGCGCGCTCTGTTCGGCCAGGAGGTCCAGCGCGCCGTCGGCGTGCGCGGGGTACCGGTGCGCGAACAGGCCGAGGGCCTCCGTGAGGGCCAGCAGGACGCAGCCCTCGCGCTCGGCCCGCAGCCGCTGCCGCAGCAGCGCGAGGGCTGCGTCCTG
>NZ_MUMF01000725.1 GCF_002155905.1 Streptomyces tricolor
GCCGCTCCCGGCGGATCAGCCGGGCGTTCTCCTCGGCGAGCCGCTCGGCGCTCATGCCGAGGCCGTGGTCGGTGATCACCACGTGCGTGCCCTCGGCGCTCGACCGGACGGTGACCTCGACGGGGCTGCCCTCCGGCGAGAACGACACCGCGTTCTCCAGCAGTTCGGCCGTCATCAGCGTGAGGTCACCGATGACGTCCGGCTCGACCAGGACGTCCGACGCGGCGTACAGCCGTACCCGCCGATAGCCCTCGATCTGCCCGAGCGCGGCCCGCACGACGGTGGACAGCGCCGTCGGCCCCGCGTCCAGCACGGTCTCGCGGATGCCGGCCAGCAGCATCAGGCTGTCGGCGTTGCGACGCAGGCGTACGGCGATGTGGTCGATGGAGTACAACCGCTCCAGCAGCGCCGGGTCNNGACAGGTTGGAGACCCGGCGGCCGACGTTGCCGAACATCTCCGCGGTGTTGCGGCGGCTGAGCACCTGGCGTTCCAGCAGGGCGGCGGCGGTGGTCTGTACCCGGTTGAAGGCCTCCGCCAGATCGCCGATCTCGTCGCGGGCCGTGACCGGCATGTCCCGCAGCCGGGGCGGCCCGTCGTCCTCGGTGTCGTCGTCGGCCACCCGGGCCAGTTCGCGTCCCGCCACCTCGGCGACCTCCCGCGCCGCTCCGGTGAGCGCCTGCACGGGCCGGACCACCGAGCGGCGCACCAGCACCGCGAAGGCGATCCACAGCGCGAAGGCGAGCAGCGAGCCGCTCAGCAGCAGACCGGCCCGCCAGCGGGCGGAGTCGGCGGCGGCGTCGGCCCGGTCGGCGATCTGGCCGATCAGCGCGGTGGTGATCTCCAGCCGGGCGGCGGCCTGTTCGGGATAGGCGGGGTAGTCGGCCAGCGCCTCCCGCACCGCCCGCCGCAACTGCGCCTGGTCGTCCGTCTGCAACCGGCCGACGTCCACCTGGAGTTCGGCGTAGGCATCGGCGATCTTCCGCTGTGCCCGCGTGTGTTCGATGCCGGAGAGCCGCTCGGCCTGCGCCTCGGTGGCGAACCGGCCGAACCGCTCGGCCTGGTGGGTGTAGAGGTCGTAGGCGCCGACCGCGCTGGTGAACTCGATGAGCGCGTTGGTGTCGCCCGTGGTGGCGGCGAACACGTTGGTCTCGAAGGCACCGTGGGCGGCGTCCGCGCGCAGCAGGGAGTCCAGCAGGTTGCCGGTGAAGGTCTCGGCGAGGTCGGCGTTGCGGTCGAGTCCGAGGCCGTCGATCAGCCCCTGGGCCGCGCCCGCGTAGGCCGGGTCGATGTTGTCGGCGGGCAGGTACGACTGCTCCACCGAGGTGCGCAGGCTGGTGAGGCCCTCGACCCCGCGCAGGGCCTGCGCCTCGCGCTGCGGCAGCCGGTCGCCGAAGGCCGCGCGCACCTCGGCCACCTGGGAGTCGACGGCGTGCTGTGCCGCGCGGTAGGCGGACGTGGACGGCCGCGCGTCCCCGGACTCGTAGCGTGTCGAGAGCAGGATGGCCTGCTGGTGCTCGGCCTCCACCCGGTCCATCAGCCGCGCCACCTGCGCGCTGTCCCGCACCAACCGGGCCGCGGCGGACGCGCTGGACGACTGCCGCACCAGGTCCGTGAAGAGGTACGCCAGCAGGCCCGCGATGACCGCGAGGGGGACGCCGACGAGCAGGTTGAGCTTGCGGCGGAAGGGCCAGCGGTCGGCGAACGCCCGTGCTCCGCCCCGGTCGTGGGCGTGCCGGGCGGGTGCGTCCACCTCGATCGTGGACACCGGGCCTCCTTCATGGGTGTCTGGTCCGGGGAGACGTCAGTCCCGCGACACCGAGGCGGGCCCCGCGCACCGCTGCGGTCGACGGCCAACTCGCCTGACACTACAGGCCTCTTGAGAGATCGATCAGCTCTCCTTCATCAAGAATCCGTTACGAAGAGACCGCTCTCCGTGCACAAGTGGTCGCAGATCGAGGCCAATCGGTGATCTGCGGCCCTTGACTGACCGAGAACCGGCTGGATTGGATCAGCGCGTGACTTCCACGACCCACATCAGCAGGTCCATCCGGAGGAACCGAGGCGCGGCGGCGGTCGCCCTCGCGGCGGCGACGGCTCTGCTGGCGGGCTGTTCCTCCACGGACGACAAGGACGACAACCCCCTCACGGAGAACAAGGCGAGCGGCGACAGCGTGGTCGTCGGATCCAACAACTTCCCCGAGAGCACCCTGCTCGCCGACATCTACGGCGAGGCTCTCAAGGCCAAGGGGATCAAGGTCACGTACAAGCCGAACATCGGCAGCCGCGAGACCACCTACGGGCTGATCAAGAACGGTTCCATCTCGGTCCTGCCCGAGTACAACGGCGCGCTGCTGGCCTACCTCGACCCGAAGGCGACGCCGAAGACCCTCGGCGCGACCACGAGCGCCATCAACGCCAAGCTGGACTCCAAGCTCACGCTGCTGAACCCTTCGGCGGCGGAGGACAAGGACTCGGTCACCGTCAACGCGGCCACCGCGAAGAAGTACCGGCTCACCGAGAACTCCTCCATCGCCGACCTGAAGGACATCGCGGGGGACCTGGTCATCGGCGCCTCGCCGGAGTTCCAGACCCGGCACCAGGGCCTGGAGGGCCTGAAGTCCGTCTACGGCCTGGAGTTCAAGTCCTTCAAGGCGCTGGACGCGGGCGGCCCGCTCACGCTGGCGGCGCTGAAGAAGGACGCCGTCCAGGTCGCGGACATCTTCACCACGGACCCGAACATCTCCAAGGAGAAGTTCGTCGTCCTCCAGGACCCGAAGAACCTCTTCGGCTTCGAGAACGTCCAGCCGCTCGTCTACAAGAGCGCGCTGTCCCAGGAGGGCGTGGAGGCGCTCAACGCGGTCTCCGCCAAGCTCGACACCGCGACCCTGCTGAAGCTGGACACCGAGGTGCAGCTGGAGAACAAGGACCCGCTGGACGTCGCGAAGGCCTGGCTGAAGTCCGCCGGCCTGGCCTGACGCCGCCGCACTGCCGGGGCGGCGGGGACGGGGCGTACGACCGGAACAGCCGGTAGCCGGTACAGCCGGTACAGCGGAAACGGCGGAGACAGCCGGAACGGCGGAAGCCGCCGACGACCGGGAACGACCGAACGACCGGGAACGACCGAACGACCAGGAACGACCGTGGACGTGCCGACGCGGGTGGCCCCGAACGCCGGGGACACCCGCGTCCTGCTCGACGGCCGCGGCCTCACCCTGCCCGACCTGGTCCGGCTCGCCGACGCCGCGGCCGTGCCCGCCGTCGACCCCGGCGCCCTGGACCGGGTCCGCCGCGCCCGGGAGACGGCCGACCGGCTCGCCGCGACGGGCCGCTGGTACGGCCGCGGCACCGGCGTCGGCGCGCACCGCTCCGTCACCGTCGACCCGGCCGACGAGACCGCCCACGGCCTGCGTCTGCTGCGCAGCCACGCGGGCGGGGCCGGCTCGCTGCTGCCCGCCCGGACGGTCCGCGCGATGCTCGCGGTCCGCGCC
>NZ_MUMF01000726.1 GCF_002155905.1 Streptomyces tricolor
GCCCCAGGCCCCGCCCCCGACGTCGGCCCGGGCGGCAGCCCCGGCGCGTCCGTCCGCGTGCCCGCCCGGGGGCCGGGCTCAGGGAGCAGCCATGAGTGATGCGCCCGTACCGATCCTCATGTACCACTCCGTCGCGGCCGTCCCGAACGACGCCACCCGGGCCCTGTCGGTCACGCCGGAGGCGTTCGCGGAGCAGATGGCGCTCATCGGCGACCTGGGCCTGACCCCGGTCACCACCGCCGACCTCGCCGCGCACTGGCGTTCCGGCCGCCCCCTGCCCGCCCGGCCGGTGCTGGTCACCTTCGACGACGGGTACGAGGGCGTCCACCGGCACGCGCTGCCCGTGCTCGCCCGGCACGGCTTCCCGGCCACGCTGTTCGTCTCCACCGGCTGGCTCCGGGGCGCCCACGACACCGGGGGCGGCCTGGACACCATGCTCGACTGGGGACAGGTGCGCGCACTGGCCGCCGCCGGCGTCGAGATCGGCGGGCACAGCCACACCCACCCGCAGCTCGACCAGCTCGGCGACGACGCGCTGCGCACCGAGCTGACCCGCTGCACGGAGATCGTCGCGGCCGAACTCGGCACCCGCCCGGTGTCGTTCGCCTACCCGTACGGCTACTCCAGCCGCCGGGTCCGCCAGGCCGTGCGCGCGGCCGGGTACGCCCAGGCGCTCGCCGTCGGCAACGCGCTCGCCCGCCGCCGCCAGGGGCCGTACGCCCTGGAGCGGGTCACGGTCCGCCGCACCACCGGCGCCGAGGAGTTCGCGCGGCTGCTCCTCGGCCGGGCCGTCACCCGCGCCTTCGCCGGGGACCGCGCCCTCACCAAGGGGTACGCCCTCGTCCGCAGAGTCCGCCAGGTCCGCCAGATCCGCCAGGTCCGCCGGAAGGCCATCCGTTCCCGTGTCTGACACGACCACCACGCCCCCGGCCGAGACGCCCGGCGCCACGGCGCCGGAGAGATCCGGCGCCGGCACCCCGCTGTTCCGCAACGCCTACGCGCTGATGCTCAACACCGGCATCTCCGCCGTCCTCGGACTCGGCTTCTGGCTGGCCGCGGCTCGCCACTACTCCGAGTCGGCGGTCGGCCAGGGCTCGGCCGCCATCGCCGCGATGAAGTTCCTCGCCGGGCTGACCGCGGTCACCCTGACCGGCGCCCTGGCCCGCTTCATCCCGGTCTCCGGGCGCCGCACCGGACGGCTCATCCTCGGTACGTACGCGGGCAGTTCCCTGGTCGTGGCGCTGGCCGCCGGGGTGTTCCTGCTGACCCTGGACGCGTGGGGGCCGTCGTACCGCTTCCTGCACGGGACGCTCAACGGGCTCGGTTTCATCGCGGCCGTCGCCGCCTGGAACGTGCTCACCCTGCAGGACGGTGTGCTGACCGGGCTGCGCAGCGCGCCCTGGGTGCCGGTGGGCAACAGCGTGTTCTCGGCGGTGAAGCTGGCCCTGCTGGTCGCGTTCGCCGTGGCCCTGCCGACCACCGGTGTCTTCGTGTCCTGGGTGGCCGCGATCGCCACCTCGGTGCTGCCGCTGGGCTGGCTGGTGTTCCGGCGGCTGGTGCCCCGGCACGTGGCGGAGACCGAGGACCGCGCCGACCCGCCGTCGCCGCGGCAGATCGGCAGGTTCCTGGCCGGGGACTACACCGGCTCGCTGTTCTCCCTCGCCGTGGTCTACCTCGTCCCGGTGATCATCGCCGCGCGGGTCGGCTCCGCGGAGAACGCCTATTTCTACATCGCCACCACCATCGGCGGTACGACCAACCTGCTCGCCCTCAACATGGGCGCCTCCCTCACCGTCGAGGGCTCCCACGACCCGGCCCGGCTGGCCGCCCACACCCGGGCCGCGCTGCGGCGGATGGCCCGGATCATGCTGCCGATCGCCGGTCTGCTGTTCCTCGGCGCGCCCTGGATCCTGGGCGTGTTCGGCGCGGGCTACGCGGACGCGGCGACCCCGCTGCTGCGCTGGTTCGCGGTCGGCGCGGTGCTGCGGACCGTGATGGAGATCCACTTCGCGGTGCTGCGCGCGCAGAGCCGTACCGCCGGTCTCGCCTGGCTCCAGGGCCTGTTGTGCGTGCTGGTGCTGGGCCTGACACTGCTGCTCCTGCCCCGGATGGGGCTGACCGGGGCGGGCGTCGCCGAGATCGCCAGCCTGGCGGTGATCGTGGCGATCGCCACGCCCGCGCTGTGGCGGACGGTACGGTCCGCGCCCGCCGGACTGCCCGAGACGGCGGCCCCGGACGGGGACCTCGCCGACCTGGGCACGCTCTCCCGCTCGCGGCCGGGTCCCCGCTGGGCGCGGGACGCCGGCACCCTGGCCCTCGGTGCCCACGCGGGCGTCCGCCCGGGTCCGGGCTCACCGGCCGCCCGGACCGCCGTACCCCTGCCGGGCGCGCGGCCGGAGCGGGAGCCCGAGGACGCCGTACCGGAGAACGCCGAGGGGCCGCCGGCCGGGCCCCGGCGGCTGCCGCCCACCCGGGCCGGGGCCGTCCTCGGCTGTCTGCTGCTCGCCGCGCTGGGGCTGTACTGGGTGCCGCCGCTGCGGCTCGGCGAGGCCGATCTGGACCGGATGGGCGGGCTGGGGCTGGTGTCGGTGCTGCCGGTGCCGACGCTGGCCGGGGCCGCCCTGCTGGTCGCCGTCTTCGCCGCGCTGCTCCGGCTGCGCCACGAGCACCGGGCGCTGCTGCTGCTCACGCTGGTGGCGACCGTGGTGTCCCTGCACGCGCTGCCCGCGGTGATCGAACCCGAGCCGCGGTTCCCGACCGCCTGGCAGCACCTGGGCTTCCTCGACCACATCGACCGCACCGGTTCCGCCGTGCCGGACCTGGACGCCCGCTGGAGCTGGCCGGGCTTCTTCGCGGTGGCCGCGTTCGTCGGCCGGGCGTGCGGGGTCGGCGACTTCACGGAGGTCATCCGCTGGTGGCCGACGGTGATCCAACTCGCCTATCTGGCGCCCATGTTCCTGCTGACCCGGGCGCTGCGGGCGAGCTGGCGGGCGAAGTGGACCGGCGTCTGGCTCTTCGGCCTGAGCGGCTGGGTCGGCCAGGACTACTTCTCCCCGCAGGGCTTCACCTATCTGCTGTACCTGGTGTTCGTGGCGGTCCTGCTGGTCTGGTTCCGTCCGCCCCGGGTGATCTGGACCCGGCTGCGTCCCGGCGAGGCCGAGGTGGAGCCGGCCGGCCGGCGGCAACGGGCCGTGCTGCTCCTGCTGCTGATCGGCCTGTACGCGGCGACCGTGCCCGCGCACCAGCTCACCCCGTTCGTGATGCTGGGCGTGCTCACGGCGCTCGTCCTGCTCGGCCGGTCGGAACTGTACGGCCTGCCGCTGCTCTTCGCGGTGCTGGTCGCGGTGTGGGTCGGCTTCCTGGCCGAGCCGTACTGGTCCGGGCACTTCGACGAGCTGTTCGGCGGGGTGGGCGGGGTCGGCGGCAATGTGTCCAGCTCGGTGTCCGGCCGTATCCAGGGCGGGAGTCCGACGCACAAGCTGGTGCTGTACACCCGGGTGCTGCTGGCCGGCTCGGTGCTGGCCCTGGCCTGCTGGGGCTGGTGGCGGCGGCGCCGCGGCCGGCTGCGCGAACGGTCCCTGCTGGTCCTCACGTTCGTCCCGTTCCTGGGTTTCGGCATGCAGTCGTACGGCGGTGAGATGGCGCTGCGGGTCTTCATGTTCGCGGTGCCGGGCGCGGCCCTGCTGGGCGGGCTCGCGTTCTTCCCGCGCCTGGGTGCCGGCGCCCGGGAGCGGCGGGTCCGGGCGGCCCCGGTGGCCGCGCTGCTCGCCGGGCTGCTGCTGGCGGGCGGCTTCCTGGTGGCCCGCTGGGGCAACGAGCCGTTCGAGCGGACCCGGCCCGGCGAGGTCGCGGCGATGGACTGGGTGTACGCCCACGACCGGCCGACGCTGCGGCTGCTGTGGCTGAGCCAGGACCCGGTGGACGAGGTGACACCGGCGCTGCCGTGGGGCGCGCGGGACATGGAGCGGGTGACCTACGTGCCGACACAGGCGCCGGCCGATCCGGCGCTGGTGGCCGGTCTGGTCAAGGCGCTCAAGGACGCCGGCCCGAACGCGTACCTGATGGTCAACCGGAGCCAGGTGACCTACCTGGAGCTGGACGCGGGGTTCCCGGCGAACTGGGCGCCCCGGCTGACCGGACACCTGGACGAGCGGCGGGAGCTGACGAAGGTCCTGGTCAACGAGGACGTCACGGTGTACGCGCTGCGCACCCGGCCGGCGGGGCCGGTGCCGCGGCCGGATCCGGGGCCGGCCGGGCCGCAGGTGACGTGGACGCCGTGGTCGGTGGTGGGCGCGCTGGCCGCCGTCATCCTGGTCGTGCTGCTGGCCGGCCGGGAGCTGGTGCGGGTCGCGGTCCGGCCGAGTGTGCGCCGGCTGCGGCTGCTCCAGGGCGGTTTCTGGTTCTCGCTGCCGCTGCTGGCGGTGGTGCTGGCCTCGCTCGTGCAGCGGTTCCTGACCATGAAATGACGGGGCGGGGGCGGCTCAGCGGTCGAGCCACCGCACCTCGTAGGCGCCCATCGCGAACCGCTCGCCGTCGACCCGCGCGCTGATCGGCCGGTCGAGGGTGTTGACGACGAGGACGGTCCGCGAGGTGGCCAGGACGCGGACGTGGGGCACGTCGTCCGGGGCGACGGACACGGTCTCGTACCGGCTGCCCGGCGGGAACGCCCGGGCGAACCGGGACAGCAGGCCGTACATGGGCAGTGCCCGGCCCCCGCCGCCGGTGTCCGTCGGGGACCACAGACAGCCCGGGCAGCGGCCCGTCCGCTCCTGCGGGTTCCAGTAGAAGCCGGAGCCGGCGCCGCCGCGGACCATGGCGAT
The DNA here is from genome assembly GCF_002155905.1 of Streptomyces tricolor. Classification (GTDB taxonomy): domain Bacteria; phylum Actinomycetota; class Actinomycetes; order Streptomycetales; family Streptomycetaceae; genus Streptomyces; species Streptomyces tricolor. The sequence goes on from NZ_MUMF01000726.1 coordinate 4,821, forward strand.
CAGTCCGGCGGCGTGCACGGCGCGGCGGTGGGCCTCGGACCAGCCGTCGCGTTCGTCGTCGCCGTCGGCGGGCTCGACGTAGTACTCCGCCCACCACAGCGGCAGGTCACGGGTCTGCCGCCGCACCCACGCGCCCACCGCGGTGAACTTGTCGGTGGCCGCGAACTCGTCCGGCAGCAGCTCGTCGTCGTTGGTGTAGCTGGAGCCGTCCACGACCACGAAGTCGGCCCCGGCCTTGTGCCGGTTCCAGTAGGCGAAGGCGTCCAGGACCCGCTGGTCCATGGCGCCCCACGGCCCCTTCACCGTGCCGGACGCCTTCTCGTCGCGCGGGTCGAGGCTGTCCATGGCGAGGTAGGGGCCGCCGACCATGATGTCCCGGTCGACCTTCTTCAGCGCCTGGTAGACGAGGTTGTACATCGCCGTGTAGCCCTCGTGGTCCCAGCGGCCCCGGGCGTCGTTCCAGAAGCCCTTGAACTCGTTCCAGACGATGAAGTGCCGTACGTCGGGATAGCGTTTGGCGACGGTCGCGGCGAGGTCGGCGAAGTCCTGGTAGTGGTCGGGGGTGGGCGCGGTCTCCAGGGCGGCCTGGCTCCAGTCGGTGTTGCCGACGCCGGGCCGGCCGCCCTTCATCCAGTCCGGCGAGCAGCACAGCGTGATCACGGGCGTGCCGCCGGACCTGCGGATGAAGTCGATACGGCGGTCCAGCGCGCCGAAGTCGTAATACCCCTGCACCGGCTCGGGGTTGTCGGCGCCCCAGCCCATGATGGCCTGGTCCTGCGGCAGCCCGCCGCCCCGCGCCAGCAGCCGTTCGACCCGCCCGACCGCCGGGCCGCTGCCCGCGTCGGCGCTGTACTGGGTGTGGGTGAAGCCCCAGCCCACGTACGGCTCCGGGGGGCGGGACCCGGTCGCGGGCGTGCCGTGCACCTTGTCACCGTCCCGCGAGGTGCCGGCGGTGCTGCCGCCGTCCCCGGGGAGCGTGTGGAGCAGGGTGACGACCAGGGCCAGAGCGGCCGTTCCCACACCGAGCAGCGCGGCGAGCCGCCACCGCCGGACCCCCGTAAACCACTCATGACGTCCCATCAAGGACAACAGTAGAGGCGGACACCGCGTGCCGGACAGGGATGCGCCGACAAAGAACCGCCCTCCGCAACGGCGGAAATGCCATGCGGCGAACGCACCTGTGCCGGATCATGGCGGCATGTCTGCGAACCCACACGACGCTCTGCCGATCCGGCTCCACGTCGACGACTCCGACTCGCCGTCCGACGTCGTCGACGCGCTGTTCCTCGGCCGCTTCGCGACGGGCGAGCAGCCGTTCTCGCACGCGGCGAACATCGACCGGGTGCGCTCGGGAGCGACCCTGCTGCCGGAGGGCGCCCGGGTGCTGCGGGCCGCCCGCGACGACGACCGCAGCGCGACCCTGGCCGAGGGGGACGGCTGGACCCTGCTGATCTCCCGCTGGAACCGGGGCGCGGACGTCACCGTCACCGCGACCAGCGCCGAACTGGCCAAGCGGATCCTGGACCAGGCCACGGACGGCGCGGCCGACGAGCCGGAACCGCAGCCGGAGAACGTGACGATGGGGTTCTGGTACGTCTCCCCCCGGCGCGGCCCGCACCGCACCACCCGCCAGATCTCCGCGGGCACCTGGGAGGAGGTCCGGCCCAACTACACGGCGCCGGTGGCGGAGGCCATGGACCGCCTGATGAAGACGACCCCCGAGGACATCGCCGGCCGGCTGCTGCTGCTCCACGGCCCGCCGGGCACCGGCAAGACCTCCGCGCTGCGCACCCTGGCCCGGTCCTGGCGGGACTGGTGCCAGGTCGACTGCGTCCTGGACCCGGAGCGGCTCTTCTCCGACGTCGGGTATCTGATGGACATCGCGATCGGCGAGGACGACGGCGCGGGCAAGGGCCGCTGGCGGCTGCTGCTGCTGGAGGACTGCGACGAGCTGATCCGCGGCGAGGCCCGGCACACGGCGGGCCAGGCCCTGTCCCGGCTGCTGAACCTCACCGACGGCCTGCTCGGCCAGGGCCGCAACGTCCTGGTCGGTGTCACCACCAACGAGGACCTGGAGCGCCTGCACCCGGCCGTGGTCCGCCCCGGCCGCTGTCTGGCCCGCATCGAGGTGGGCCCGCTGACCCGCGCGGAGGCGGTGAACTGGCTGGGCACCGAGGAGGGCGTCGGCCGGGACGGCGCGACCCTGGCCGAGCTGTACGCGCTGCGCCGGGGTACCGCGCCGACCTCGGTGCCGGGGGCCCGGGAGGGTGCGGACGCGGGCCTGTACCTGTAGTGCTTTCATGAGGGTATGACCCTGTTCGTCGGCACGTCGGGGTGGCAGTACAAGGACTGGCGGGACCTCGTCTACCCGGCCGGGGTGCCGGCGCGGCTGTGGCTGGAGGAGTACACCCGGCTGTTCGCGACCGTGGAGGTCAACAACGCGTTCTACCGGCTGCCGTCGTACGACACCTTCGCCGCTTGGCGCGAGCGGGTTCCGCCGGAGTTCGTGGTCGCGGTCAAGGCCAGCCGGTATCTCACCCACATCAAGCGGCTCAAGGAGCCCGAGGAGCCGGTGCACCGTCTGATGTCGCACGCGGCGGGCCTCGGCGACCGGCTGGGCCCGGTCCTCCTCCAGCTCCCGCCCACCCTGCGCGCCGACCCGCGGCTGCTGGACGCCTGCCTGGCCTGTTTCCCGCCCGGGACGAGGGTCGCGGTGGAACCCCGGCACGACTCCTGGTGGACGGGCGAGGTGCGGGAGGTGCTGGCGTCCCGGGGCGCCGCCCTGTGCTGGGCGGACGTCCTGGCCCGCCCGGTGACCCCGCTGTGGCGCACCGCCGACTGGGGTTACGTCCGCTTCCATCAGGGCCGCGCCCACCCTTGGCCGCGCTACGGCCGCCGCTCCCTGGACACCTGGGTGGACCGTGTCGCGACGACCTGGACCGACGGGGAGGACGTCTACGCGTACTTCAACAACGATCCCGGCGGCGCGGCGGTCCGGGACGCGGTGACGTTCGGCCGGGCGGCCAGGAGGGCGGGGCTGACGGTGACCCGGGTACCGGAGCTACTGGAACTCCGGTGACCCTGCTCCGCCCCGACGGCGGAATCCGGCGGTGCCCCGCCCACCGCCTGCCGCTTATACACATCT
>NZ_MUMF01000073.1 GCF_002155905.1 Streptomyces tricolor
GGGTCGCGGCGGGCGGCTGGCGGGACCGGGCGACGGTGGGCAGTCCGGCGGGACCGGTCGACGGCGGGCGGCTGGCGGGACCGGTCGATGACGGACGGCTGGCGGGCCGGGCGATGACGGGCTGGGTGCCGCCCCGGTCAGCGGCGGGCGGGCTGGTTCCGCCGGGTCAGCCACAGGGCGCCCGCCGCGCCGGCGAGGAGGACCGTGCCGCCGAGCGTGCCGAGGGCGACCGCGGAGTCCTCGGGTCCGGTCTGCGGAAGCTGTCCGGCGGTGGAGGCGCCGCCCGACGAGGACGAGGAGGACGATGAAGACGACGAGGAACCGCCGGAGGACGACGCGGACGAGCCGCCGCCGGCCGCGATCACGTCCAGGGTCAGGGACGGCTTCGGGCTGTTGGTGGGCGTGCAGGTCGTCGTCGTACCGAGCGCCTTGATGGTGAGCGTGCCCGCCGTGAAGGTGACCTTGCCGCTCCTGCCCGGTGTGTACGTACCGCTCAAGTCGCTGATTCTGATGGGGGTGTTCGCCGGAATGGCGGCGGTGTTGGCGGGACCGCTGACGGCGAGCGTGCCGCTGTCGGCGCCGCCCAGCTTGATGGTGGCGCTCGGGCTCATCGCGCCCTTGCCCAGCTCGACCGGACTGGAGGAGACGCCCTTCTGCCAGGACATGGTGATCTTGTAGCCGCCGCCGTTCCGGACGCTCTTGATGTCGATGGGCGAGACGGCACTCTTGACGCCGATCGGTGTCTGGCAGCGGTAGTTGACGTCGACGACGTCGGCGCGGGCGGCCGGCGCGGCCAGCAGCACCGCCGAGCCGGCCAGGGCCGCGGCGGACGCGAGCGCGGCGGTTCGTTTCGGGTACGACACGAGCGGTCCACCCCATTCATTCCTGACGGCATATCAGATTCGGCCGTCAAGGTACGCCCGGGGCCCTGAGGAAGGAAGACGCGGCACACGCCGGAGTTGTGGCGATCCGGCACGTGCGAAGGGGGGCGGGGGTGGAGACCGAGGCCCGGGCGGCCGTACGGGCGTCAGGCCGGGGCGCCCAGCTCCGCCCAGACCGTCTTGCCCGGCGTGCCGGGGGCGCGGACGACGCCCCAGTCCAGGCACAGCCGCTGCACGATGAACATGCCGTGGCCGCCGGGGCGGCCGGCGCGGTGCGGGGTGCGCGGGGCCGGCTGGCCGGTGCCCCGGTCGGAGACCTCCAGCCGGATCACCTTGTTGTCGCAGGCGAGCCGGAGTTCGTCGGGACCCTCGGCGTGCAGGCAGGCGTTGGTGACCAGTTCGGAGACGACGAGCAGCACGTCCTCGGCGGCGGCCCGCTGGTCGGCGGTGGCCGCGGGCAGCCAGCCCCATGCGTACAGCGCCTGGCGGGTGAAGTCGCGGGCGAGCGGGACGACCCCGCTCTCGCCTTCCAGGCGGAGCCTGCGGACCTGCCGCCCCCGGGCCCGCGGCATGCCGTCGGTCGGGCCGGGCGGCGCGGTCGGCTCGGACGGCGCGGCTGCCCCCGTGGCTGCGCCGACGACCGGCGCCTCCCCCTCGGACGCCCCGGAAGCGCCGCTGGGCTCCGGGCCGCGGTCGCCCGGCGAGTAAGGCCGGGTGGTGCTCATCAGCGCTTCACCTCACCGATTCACCAGTTCAGAATGTCAATAGTCCGGTCAGTGGTCCCGCCGGCGGTCCGGCCGGGGGTTCCGGCACCGTGGGCGCCGGTCGGTCGGTACGGCCTCCGGTCGGTACGCACCGCCTCCCGTCGGGCCGTACGGCCTTCGATCGGCCCGTACGGCCTCCGGTCGGCCGGTACGACGTCCGCACGCCGCCCGTGCGCCGCCCGCAGGCGTCCGCGTCCGTCCGCCCGCGGAGGCGCCGCCGCCCGCCCGTCGTCCGGGCGGCGGGATGCCGTACCCGCCCGTCCGCCGCACGCGCGGTTCGTCCATGCCGTACGCCGGTCTCCGGTGAGCCCGGCGGACCGGCGGCCGGCAGGATGCCTCCCGCTTTCTTCTGCCCACTCCTGCCCGGCCGATCCGACGGGACACCCCCGAGTTGGGGGTGACGCGCGCAACGCCCACGGGGGCCGGTACGCGGACCGGTCCGGACGGGGGGCGGCGACTCAGTCGGCACCGTCGGCCAGGGCCGCCTCCACGGAGTCGTGGACGGTGAAGACCGCCTCCGCCCCGGTGATCTCGAACACGCGGGCCACCACCGGGAGCATCCCGGCCAGATGGACCCCGCCGCCGGCGGCCTCCGCCTTCAGTCGCGCGCCGAGCAGAACGTTCAGCCCCGTGGAGTCGCAGAACTCCAGGCGCGAGCAGTCCACCACGAGCCGCGAGAAGCCCTTGGCCAGAAGGTCGTCGAGGGGCTCACGCAAAAGATCGGCGGTGTGGTGGTCCAGCTCACCCGCCGGTGTCACAACGGCGCTGGAGCCCTCCTCCCGCACCTCCACCAGAAGCCGGCCCGACTGTGCGCTGCCGACCGTCCCGTGGTCCATGCCGTCTCTCTCCCGAGGTCGTGGCTGCTGATGCCCTCGAACATTACGCCTTCCATGCGCACTCCGACACCCGAACATCCGCACACAATCGGACATAACGGCACAGAACGCACTTGCGACCCGCTCGGTGCACCGGGTAGGGCTAGTAAGGACACACACCCCTACACGCCGGCTTCGGAGGCGCCGCACACCGCAGTGCACGTACTGGCTTCGGCAGCCATATGCCGAGAACGATGGAGGACACCCATGTCACCCCGGCTCGACGCATCGCCTACCCCGATCGCGACGTCGACACCCCCACCGGATCAACTGGATCATCCCATCGACGCCCTCGACCTGATCGAGGGACTCCCGGAGATCCCCCCGTACGACGAGATCGGCCCGGTCGACGCGCGGGCCCTTTCCAAGACCCTCTTCGAGCGACTGGAGTCGCTGGAGGAAGGGACGCACGAGTTCGCGTACGTCCGCAACACCCTCGTCGAGCTGAACCTCGCGCTCGTCAAGTTCGCCGCCTCCCGCTTCCGCTCCCGCAGTGAGCCGATGGAGGACATCATCCAGGTCGGCACCATCGGCCTGATCAAGGCGATCGACCGTTTCGAACTCTCCCGCGGCGTCGAGTTCCCCACCTTCGCGATGCCGACCATCATCGGCGAGATCAAACGGTTCTTCCGTGACACCTCGTGGTCCGTGCGCGTCCCGCGCCGGCTCCAGGAGCTGCGGCTCGACCTCGCCAAGGCCGGTGACGAGCTGGCCCAGCAGCTGGACCGCGCCCCCACGGTCGCGGAACTCGCCGAACGCCTCGGCCTCACCAACGAGGAGGTCGTGGAAGGCATGGCCGCCTCGAACGCCTACACGGCCTCCTCGCTGGACGCCCAGCCCGAGGAGGACGACTCCGAGGGCGCGCTCGCGGACCGGATCGGCTACGAGGACCACGGGCTGGAGGGCATCGAGTACATCGAGTCGCTCAAGCCCCTGATCGCCGAACTCCCGCCCCGGGACCGGAAGATCCTCTCCCTGCGCTTCGTGGCCAACATGACCCAGTCGGAGATCGGCGAGGAACTCGGCATCTCCCAGATGCACGTGTCCCGGCTGCTGTCCCGCACGCTGGGACGGCTGCGCAAGGGGCTGACGCTGGAGGAGTGACCTCCGTCCCGTGCGTGAGGCGGCTCGCCACCGCGCATGAAGCGGCTCGGCCGGTGGTGCCGGGCCGCTTCGCCGTGCCCGGGGCCCGCCTCACCGCCCGCCTGCCAGGGGCCTCACCGCCCCCGCGCGTCCTCACCGTCCCCGCACGGAGTGAGACCGGTCACACCACCCGGACCCCGCGCCGCCACACCCCGGTGACCAGCGGTACACCCGGGCGGTAGGCCAGGTGGACGTGGCTGGGGGCGTCCAGGAGGGTCAGGTCGGCGTAGGCGCCCGGGGTGAGGCGGCCGATGTCGGTGCGGCGGAGGGCGGCGGCGCCGCCCGCCGTGGCCGACCACACCGCCTCGTCCGGGGTCATCCGCATGTCGCGGACGGCCAGGGCGATGCAGAAGGGCACGGAGGAGGTGAACGACGAGCCGGGGTTGCAGTCCGTGGAGAGGGCGACGGTGACGCCGGCGTCCAGGAGGCGGCGCGCGTCCGGCCACTGGGCGCGGGTGGAGAACTCGGCGCCGGGGAGCAGCGTGGCGACCGTGTCGCTGTTGGCGAGGGCGTCGACGTCCGCGTCCGTCAGGTGGGTGCAGTGGTCGGCGCTGGCCGCGTCCAGTTCGACGGCCAGCTGGACGCCGGGGCCGTAGGACAGCTGGTTGGCGTGGATGCGCGGGTGCAGGCCCTTCGCCCTGCCGGCGGTGAGGATCGCGCGGGCCTGGTCGCCGTCGAAGGCGCCCTTCTCGCAGAAGACGTCGATCCAGCGGGCGTGCGGCGCGCAGGCGTCCAGCATCTCGCCGGTGACCAGGGCGACATAGGCCGCCGGGTCATCGGCGTAGTCGGGGCTGACGATGTGCGCGCCGAGGTACGTCACCTCGTCGGTGTGCCGGGCCGCGAGGCGCAGGGCGCGGGACTCGTCCGCGACGGTGAGGCCGTAGCCCGACTTGGTCTCGAAGGTGGTGGTGCCCTGGCGGAGGGCCTCGGTCAGGTAACGGGTGAGGTTCGCCTCCAGTTCCGCGTCGCTCGCGGCCCGGGTGGCGGCGACCGTGGTGCGGATGCCGCCCGCCGTGTAGGAGCGGCCGGACATGCGGGCGTTGAACTCCTGCGTCCGGTCGCCCGCGAACACCAGGTGGGAGTGGGAGTCCACGAAGCCCGGCAGCACCGCCCGGCCGCCCGCGTCGACCCGGTTGTCAGTGGCGGGTGCTTTGCTTGACTCACCGGTCCACGCCACGCGGTCGCCGTCGATGACGACGGCCGCGTCCTGGACCAGACCGAGGGGGGAGCCGTCACCGAGGGAGGGGTCGTTGGTGACCAGCGTGGCGATGTTGGTGATGACGGTGCTGCTGCTCATGGTGTCCTCGTGGGTGATCGTCAGGCGCGGAGAGCTTCGACTGCCCGCGCGAGAGCGTGTGGCACATCCGGTACGAGCGTGTGCGCCCCGTCGCGTACGACATGCCGGCCGCCCACGACCGTATGCCGTACGTCCGCCGCGCTCGCCGCGAATACGGCCGTCTCGGCGCCCAGCCTGGGCAGCGGCCCGGCCGTCCTGACCGAGTCCAGGGCGATCGTCGTCAGATCGGCGAGCGCGCCGGGCTCGATGGTGCCGGCCTCGTCCCAGCCGAGGGCGGCGTGGCCGTCGGCGGTGGCGGCCCGCAGCAGGGCGGCGGCCGTCCAGTGTCCCCGGGTGCGGGTGCGCAGCCGCTCGTTCAGCTCCATCGCGCGCGCCTCTTCGAGCAGGTCGATGACGGCGTGGCTGTCGGAGCCGAGGGAGAGCGGGGAGCCGGCCCGCTGGAGGGCGACGGCCGGGCCGATGCCGTCGGCCAGGTCCCGCTCGGTGGTGGGGCACATGCAGGTGCCGGTGGCCGAGCCGCCGAGCAGGGCGATGTCCTCGTCGGTGAGGTGGGTGTTGTGCACACCGGTGGTGCGCGGGCCGAGGACACCGTGGTCGGCGAGCAGCCGGGTGGGCGTGCGGCCGTGGGCGGCGAGGCAGGCGTCGTTCTCGGCGGTCTGCTCCGACAGGTGCACGTGCAGCGGGGCCCGCCGCTCCCCCGCCCAGTCCGCCACGGTCGCCAACTGCCCGGCCGGCACGGCCCGTACGGAGTGAATCGCCGCCCCGATCCGCGCGTGATCCCGCTCCTTGAGAACTGCACAGCGTTCGGCCCAGGCCTCCGCGCTGCCGTCGGAGAACCGCAGCTGGTGGGTGTTGGGCGGCTCGCCGAAGCCGGCGGAGAGGTAGCAGGTGTCGAGGAGGGTGATCCGGATGCCGGCCTCGGCGGCGGCCGCGATCAGCGCCTCGCCCATGGCGTTGGGGTCGGCGTACGGGGTGCCGCCGGGGGCGTGGTGCACGTAGTGGAACTCGCCGACGCAGGTGATGCCGGCGAGGGCCATCTCGGCGTACACCGCGCGCGCCAGGGCGTGATAGGTCTCCGGGGTGAGGCGGTCGGCGACGGAGTACATCACCTCGCGCCAGGTCCAGAAGGTGCCGGAGCCGACCTGGACGGTGCCGCGCAGGGCGCGGTGGAAGGCGTGGCTGTGGGCGTTGGCGAGCCCGGGCAGGGTCAGCCCGCGCAGCACCTCGGCGCCCGGGGGCGGGGCGTCCACGTCCGTGCGCACGGCGCCGATACGGCCGTCGGCCACGTCCACGGCCACGCCCGGCTCGACGCGGTCGCCGAGCCAGGCGTGCTCCAACCAGTAGGTCCCCTTGGTCACCGGCAGGCCAGCCCTTCCAGTACGTCGGCGAGTGCGCGTACCCCGGCCACGCAGTCGTCCTCGGCCGCGAACTCGGCCGGGGAGTGCGAGACACCGGTGGGGTTGCGCACGAACAGCATGGCGGTCGGGATGCTCCCGGAGAGGATCCCGGCGTCGTGTCCCGCGCCGGTGCCGAGGACGGGCACCGTCAGACCGGTGTCCTTGCCCAGGATCCGGCCGAGTTCGTCCCGCAGCGCGTGATCGAACTCGACCACCGGGGTGAAGGACTCCCGGACGACGTCGAGATCGACGCCGTGCGCGGTGGCGTACTCGCGCGCGGCCTTCTCCACTCCCCCGACGACCGTGTCCAGGGTCTCCTGGTCGGCGGCGCGGGAGTCGAGCCAGCCGCGCACCAGCGAGGGGATGGCGTTGACGCCGTTCGGCTCGACGGAGATCTTGCCGAAGGTGGCGACGGCACCGGCGAGCCGGGCCTCGCGGCGGGCGGCGAGCACGGTCTCGGCGTACGACAGCATCGGGTCGCGCCGGTCCGTCAGCCGGGTGGTGCCGGCGTGGTTGGCCTCGCCCCGGAAGTCGAACCGCCACCGTCCGTGCGGCCAGATGGCACTGGCGATGCCGACCCGGTCGCCGGACAGGTCCAGCGCGCGGCCCTGCTCGACGTGCAGCTCCACGAAGGCGCCGATCCGGGCCAGCCGCTCGGGGTCGGGGCCGATGGCCTCGGGGTCGTATCCGGCGGCCTCCATGGCCTGCGGCAGGCTGACCCCGTCCCCGTCGGTGAGCCGGTGCGCCTGCTCGACGGTCAGCTGCCCGGCGGTGAGCCGGGAGCCGACACAGGCGAGCCCGAACCGGGCCCCCTCCTCGTCGCCGAAGTTGACGATGGCGAGGGGCTTGGCGAACCGAGCGCCCCGGCCGCGCAGTTCGTCCAGCGCGGCGAAGGAGGACACCACGCCGAGGGGCCCGTCGAAGGCCCCGCCGTCGGGCACGGAGTCCAGGTGCGATCCGGTGACGACGGCGTCCCCGGCCGCCGGGTCCCCCAGCCAGGCCCACTGGTTCCCGTTCCGGTCGACCTCGTAGGCGAGTCCGCGGGCCTCGGCCTGTTCCTTGAACCAGGCCCGGCAGTCGGCGTCGGCCCCGGTCCAGGCGTAGCGCCGGTATCCGCGGGAGTCGGGGTGCCGGCCGACGGGAAGCAGCTCGCGCCACATCTCGTGGAAGGAGCTGCCGCCGGCGGGCTGCCCCCCGTCGGCCGACGCGGGCCGGGAGCCGTCACCCGGTACGGGCTGCGGGCAGTCGTTCCGCAGGGCGACGGGGGTGCCCCCGGAAGCGGAGCCTGCCGGAGACTCCTGGGGGAGGGCGGGCGCAGCCGAACCCGCGGGCGGCGACGAGACCTCGGCCCCCACCGGAGCGTTGCCGTCGTGCGTCACGCCGGGTCACCCTCACGCATCGGCACCCGGACGCCCCGCTCGTCCGCGACGGACTCCGCGATGTCGTACCCGGCGTCCACGTGCCGGATGACCCCCATGCCGGGGTCGTTGGTGAGCACGCGCCGGATCTTCTCGCCGCCCAGCTTCGTGCCGTCGGCCACCGTCACCTGACCGGCGTGGATGGACCGTCCCATGCCCACGCCGCCGCCGTGGTGGATGGAGACCCAGGAGGCGCCCGAGGCCACGTTGACCATGGCGTTCAGCAGCGGCCAGTCGGCGATGGCGTCGGACCCGTCGAGCATGGCCTCGGTCTCGCGGTACGGCGAGGCGACGGACCCGCAGTCCAGGTGGTCGCGGCCGATGGCGAGCGGCGCGGCCAGCTCACCGCCGGCGACCATGTCGTTGAAGCGCTCCCCGGCCTTGTCCCGCTCGCCGTAGCCGAGCCAGCAGATGCGCGCGGGCAGGCCCTGGAAGTGGACGCGCTCGCCGGCCATCTTGATCCAGCGGGCGAGGGACTCGTTCTCGGGGAACAGCTCCAGGATCGCCTTGTCGGTCTTGGCGATGTCGGCGGGGTCGCCGGACAGGGCCGCCCAGCGGAAGGGGCCCTTGCCCTCGCAGAACAGCGGGCGGATGTAGGCGGGGACGAAGCCGGGGAAGGCGAACGCCCGGTCGTAGCCGGCGAGCCGGGCCTCGCCGCGGATGGAGTTGCCGTAGTCGAAGACCTCGGCTCCGGCGTCCATGAAGCCGACCATGGCCTCCACGTGCCGGGCCATGGACTCCCGCGCGCGGGTGGTGAAGCCGGCCGGGTCCTTCGCCGCCGCGGCGGCCATGTCCTCGAAGGCCACGCCCACCGGGAGGTACGACAGCGGGTCGTGGGCGGAGGTCTGGTCGGTGACGATGTCGATGGGGGCGTTCATCGCGAGCAGCTGCGGGACCAGTTCGGCCGCGTTGCCGAGGACGCCGATGGACAGCGGGCGGCGCGCGTCGCGGGCCTCCACGGCCAGCCGGAGGGCGTGGTCGAGGCTGTCGGCCCTGACGTCGAGGTACCGGTGCTCGATGCGGCGCTCGATGGCGCGCGGGTCGCAGTCGACGCAGATCGCGACGCCGTCGTTCATGGTGACCGCGAGCGGCTGGGCGCCGCCCATGCCGCCGAGGCCGGCGGTCAGCGTGATGGTCCCCGCGAGCGACCCGCCGAACTTCTTGGCGGCGACGGCGGCGAAGGTCTCGTAGGTGCCCTGGAGGATGCCCTGGGTGCCGATGTAGATCCAGGAGCCGGCGGTCATCTGGCCGTACATGGTCAGGCCGAGGGCCTCCAGGCGGCGGAACTCCTCCCAGGTGGCCCAGTCGCCGACCAGGTTGGAGTTGGCGATGAGGACGCGCGGGGCCCATTCGTGGGTCTGCATGACGCCGACCGGGCGGCCGGACTGGACCAGCATGGTCTCGTCCTGCTTGAGGGTCTTCAGGGTGCGGACCATGGCGTCGAAGGAGCGCCAGTCGCGGGCGGCCTTGCCGGTGCCGCCGTAGACGACGAGCTTGTCGGGGTGCTCGGCGACCTCGGGGTCGAGGTTGTTCTGCAGCATGCGCAGGGCTGCTTCCTGCTGCCATCCCAGGGCGCTGAGTTCCGTGCCGCGCGGTGCTCGTACGGGGCGGGGTCCCGACATCGTCTGCCTCCTCCGGTGCCTACGTCTATTCACATCCTGTCGATCTGAATAGAGCTAGTCAATACACCGGGGCGGCCACGTCCGGGCGCGGCGGGTGTTTGTCTGGAAGCACCGGTATCCGAGACAGGACGGGGAAGCCATGGAGGAGATCGGGAGCGAGGCCCGGGAGCGGGCGGGGCGGCGGGACCGGGCGGTGCGGGCGGCCGTCGGGCAGGGGCTGCTGGGCCCGGACGCGGCCGTGGTGGGTCTGCTGGACGTCGTCGGCATCCGGGAGTCGGCGGCGGCGCTGCGGGCGGCGTTCGAGGCGGTGGCGGCGCCCGGCACACCGGTGCTGCACGCCTTCGCGGTGAAGGCCACCCCGCTGGTGCCGGTGGTGCGGCTGCTGCACGAGGCGGGCATCGGCGCCGAGGTGGCGAGCCCCGGGGAGCTGGCGCTGGCCCGGGCGGCCGGGGTGCCGCCGGAGCGGACGGTGCTGGACTCGCCGGCGAAGACCCCGGCGGAGCTGCGCGAGGCGCTGGCCCTGGGCATCGCGGTGAACGCCGACAACCCGCAGGAGCTGGCCCGGCTGGACGCCCTGGTGCGCTCCCGCGGCGCCCGCTCCCCGCTCGGGCTCCGGGTCAACCCGCAGATCGGCGGCGGCACGATCGGGGCGACCTCCACGGCGACGCCGACCTCGAAGTTCGGGGTGGCGCTGCGGGACGAGGGGGCGCGCGCGTGGGTCGTACGGGCGTACGCGGAGCGGCCGTGGCTGACCCGGCTGCACGCGCACACCGGTTCGCAGGGCATCCCGCTGCCGCTGCTGGCGCGGGGCGTGGCGGAGGTGTACGCGCTGGCGGAGGAGATCAACGCGGCCGTGGGGCGGCGGCAGGTCGACACGATCGACATCGGCGGCGGGCTGCCGGTGAACGTGGCGTCGGAGGCGACGGAGCCGACGTACGCCGCGTACGCGCGCGTGCTGGCCGAGGAGGTGCCGGGGCTGTTCGACGGGCGGTACGGGCTGGTGACCGAGTTCGGGCGGTCGCTGCTGGCCAAGTACGGGACGGTGGTGGCCCGGGTGGAGTACGCCAAGAGCGCGGGCGGGCGGCGGATCGCGGTGACGCACGCGGGCGTGCAGGTGGCGACGCGGACGGTGTACGTCCCGGGGGCGTGGCCGCTCAGGATCGCCGCGTACGACGCCGAGGGGCGGCCGAAGACGGGGCCGGAGGTGGTGCAGGACGTGGCCGGTCCGGCCTGCTTCTCGGGCGACCTGCTCGCCGAGGGGCGCGCGCTGCCCCTGCTGGAGCAGGGCGACTACGCGGCGGCGCTGGACACGGGCGCGTACTACTTCGCCCACCACTACGCCTACAACTCCCTGGCCCGTCCGGGGATCTACGGCTACGCGCCGGACGGCGCCGGGGGCGTCGCCTTCGCGACCGTGCGGGAGCCGCAGAGCCTCGCGGAGGTGGTGGCCGAGTCCGGCGGGGCGCACGCGGCGGCGCTGACCGGTCTCGGCACGTCCGCCAACCGCCTTGGCACTCACGTCAGTTGACCCACACTAGTACGCCGGACGCATGTTCCATCGGAAAATGCCAAAGGCCCCACCTCTCGCACACACGTTGCGTAGTGTCGGCGTCACTCAGCCGGAGTCCCAGGCGGGAGGGGAGCCACGGTGCCCGGAATCGACGAGTGCTTGCTGGAAGCGATGCGGCTGCCCGGTGCCCGGGGAGCCGCTCTGGTGGACTGGACGAGCGGACTGGCCCTCGGCACGGTCGGGGAGGCACCCGGCGGCGATCACGAGACGAGCGCCGCCGAGGCCGCCGAACTGGCCCGGACGGCCGCCGAGCACGGCACCTTCACGGCGCGCGGCGACGCGCCGCCGCCGGTGGAGGACGTGATCGTCAGCAACAGGGACAGCTACCACCTGCTGCGGTTCGTGGACACGTCCTTCGACAGCAGCGTGTTCCTGCACCTGTGGCTCGGCCGCGAGGAGGGCAATCTCGCGCTCGCCCGGATCCGGCTCGGTGAGATGGCCGCCCGGCTGGTGCTGGGATGACCGTGCTCAGAACCCCGCCGCCGGCCCTCCCGGTGCGGGACAAGGGGGCCGTGCGCGCCCTGTCCCCGATGCTGACCCGGCTCGCCGAGGAGCGGGCCACCGGCGTCCTGGTCCGCGAACACGGCGTCCTGCATCTCGCCGAGGGCCGGGTGGTGCACGCCGAGAGCCCCCTCGCCCCCGGCCTCGACGTGCTCCTCACGGCCCACGGCACCCTCGCGGGGGCCGCCTGGCAGCAGGCCGCGGCCCGGACCCCCGGCCCGCTGCACGCGGCGGAACTCCTGCTGCGCTCCGGGACGTTGCCCACGGGCGCGCTGGAGCTGTGCCATCTGGACGCGCTGTACGACGCCGGGTTCTTCGCCCTGGCGCCGAGCAGCACCCCCGGCCGGTTCCGGTACGACCACGCGCCCCGCCTCGGACCGCTGCCCTCGGTGCCGGTCGTCGCGCTGGAACGCGAGACCCTGCGCCGCCGTCTGCTGCTGCACCGGCTGTGGCCCGACCCGGCCGCCGACACCGCCCCGCTGATCCGCGCCGCCCCGGCCACCGGCCGCGCCCCGGCCC
>NZ_MUMF01000727.1 GCF_002155905.1 Streptomyces tricolor
CTGATCGCCGCCGTCGCCGCCACCGGCCGCCATCCCTACGGCGACGGCGGCGATCAGGCCGAGCGAGAAGACGTCCGTGGCCGGTCCGACCGGCTCGCCGAGGGCCTGCTCCGGGGACATGAACTGCGGGGTGCCGACGACGCCGCCGGACAGCGTGAGCTGGGTCGCGTCCGGGGCACGGGCGATCCCGAAGTCGATGACGTACGGGCCCTCGCGGCTCAACAGGATGTTGCTGGGCTTCAGATCGCGGTGCACGATGCCGGCGGAGTGGATCGCGGTGAGCGCCTTCGCGGTCCCGCCGACGAGCTGGAGGACGCTGGCCGGCGGCAGCGGGCCGTGCGCCGCCAGGGCCTCGTGCAGCGGCAGGCCGGGAATGAACACCGAGGCCAGCCACGGCTGTTCGCCGCCGGTGTCGTGGTCGACGACCGGGACGACGTGGTAGCCCTGGACCCGGCGGGCAGCCCGGACCTCCTGCTCGAAACGGCGGCGGAAGCCGGGATCGCCGCCGTACTCGCGCCGGATGACCTTCAGTGCCACGGGCTGCCCGCCGCGGGTGCGGGACAGGTAGACGGTCCCCATGCCGCCCTCGCCGATGCGGGCCAGCAGCCGGTATCCGGCGACCTCCCGCGGGTCCTCGGCACCCAGCCGCTCACCTGGTATACCCGCCGTCATACCGACCACGCCCCCGTTTCTTGATCGTCGCGTGCGGTGAGCGTAGCGGAGACGACGATCAGGACGCCGCACGGTGTGCCGGGCCCCGGTTCGGCGCAGCGTGTGCGGTACCGGGACGCGTGCGGATGTGCGCGGGGCACGCGGAACGTGGGACGTGGGTACTCCCCGTGGCGCGAGGTGTGCCGGTGCCGGGGTTGTGCTGCGGCTTCATTCGTGCGGTGTGTTTAAGCGGTTCAGCCGGTTATTCCATTTCCGTTCGGTCATCACGGTTGGTGAGCGGCCCCGTTGCCGGCGGACGGGGCTCGCGCTCATCACCTTCCGGGACGGACGACGAGAGGAGAGGAGGTGACACACATGGAGAACCGTGACGAGGTCTACGAGGCACCGATGCTGAGCGAGGCCGGTGACTTCACCGAGGTCACCCTCGGCTGGCCGTGGGGCGACCGCTACGACGGCGGACTGCCGCCGTACTGGCGTTTCCCCTACGGCGGCTGAGCCCGGCGCCGTGAGCCCGGTGGGTGTGCGCAGGCGCACGCCCACCGGGTCGGGCCGCCCGGACTCCCGGAGGAGTTCCCGTGAGGAGAAGGAGTGCGCGGTGGAGAACTGGTGGGTGATGCTGCCGGATTCCGCAGCCGCTGCCGCTGTCGCGGGGCGGCTGTGCCGGGAGGGGACGCGCAGCGTGCCGCACGCCTCGGGACGGCCCTGGCTGGTGGGCCGCTGGGACGCCCGGCAGGAGGTGTCGGCGCAGGCGGGCGAGGTACGGGTGGTCGTGCTGGGCCGCAGCACCGCGCGGGCCGAGACGCTGCGGCGACGGATCGAGCGGGTACGCCGGCCGGCGGAGGCGGAACGCGCGGTGGCGGGGCTGCCGGGCAGTTTCCATCTGCTGGCCTCGGTGGCCGGACGGGTGTGGGCGCGCGGCACGGCCTCGGCCGCCCGCCGGGTCTTCACCACCCGCGTCGCCGGCGTGCCGGTGGCCGCCGACCGCGCCGATGTACTGGCCGCCCTGTCGGGGGCGGACCCGGACCCGGAGATGCTCGCCCTGCGGCTCCTGCACCCTCCGGTGACGTCCACGGTCCACGCCGGCAGGACCTACTGGCGCACCGTGCACGCGGTACCCGCGCACCAGGCGCTGGTGTGGGAGCGCGACGGACGCCCGGGACCCGCCGCCCGCTGGTGGAGTCCCCCGGAACCGCACCTGTCGCTGCCGGAGGCCGCCGCCGCGGTGCGCATCGCGCTGACGGACGCGGTCGGCACCTGCACGGCCGGCGGCGGCACGGTCAGCGCGGACCTCTCCGGGGGACTGGATTCGACGAGCCTGTGCTTCCTGGCCGCCCGGGGCGCCGAGCACCTGGTCACCGTGCACTGGGAGGGACGGGACCCGGACAACGACGACGCCGTCTGGGCCGCGCGCGCCCGCGCGGCACTGCCCTCGGCCACCCACCTGATCCTGACCGGCGAGGAGTCGCCCGACTGGTTCGCCGGCGTGGGCCGGCTGCGGCTGCCCAGCGAGGAACCCTGCGCCTGGGTACGGGACTTCGCCAAGCAGTCCGACCTGCTGCGACGGGTCGCCGGCCACGGCTCCCGGCTGCACCTGAGCGGTGGCGGCGGCGACGAACTGTTCACCCCGTTCCCGTCCTACCTCCAGGACCTTGCCGCCACCCAGCCGTTGCGGGCATGGAGCCGACTGCGCCGCCAACGCCATCAGTGGCGGGCCGGCCGCCTCGCCGTGGTCCGCGGCGTCCTGCGCCGCACCTCCTACCGGCAGTGGCTGCTGGACGCCGCCGGACACGTGGCCCGCACGCCGCCCTCCGGGTTCACCGGCATGCTCGGCTGGCAGCCCGAACCCCGCGCGCCGAGCTGGGCCACCCCCGAGGCGGTGGCCACCATGAGCGAGGCCCTGCGGACGGCGGCGGCCGACAGCCCCGAACCGCTCGCGCCGCAGCGGTCCGTGCACTGCGCGCTGCAACAGGTCCGCGAGGGCGGCAACACGGTGCGCGTGCTCAACCAGACGCTGACCGGTCCCCCCACGGCCCTGCCGTACACCGACGACGCGGTCGTCACCGCCGCCCTGTCGGTCCGGCCGCTGGAAGCCGTACGGCCCGGCACGTTCAAACCCCTGCTGTCCGCCGCCCTGACCGGCCTCGTGCCCGCGCCCGTCCTGGCCCGCCCGTCCAAGGGCGCCTACGACGCCGACTTCTACCACGCGCTGCGCCGCCACCGCGGGCAACTGCTGGCCCTGACCGAGGACTCGCTGCTGGCCCGGGCCGGGCTGATCGACGCCGAACGGCTGCGCCGCGCCCTGCACTTCCACGCCGCCCCCGCCGAACTCGACCCGCTGCCCTACACGGTGGGCTGCGAGGTCTGGCTGCGCTCGCTGCAGGACGACGGGCCCGGCTGCGCGCCGCACCTGCTGCCGGAAGGAGCACGCTGATGTCCGTATCGCTGGCCGCGCACGTGACCGTGGTCGACACCGACGGCGACGCGATGGTGCTGCTGGA
>NZ_MUMF01000728.1 GCF_002155905.1 Streptomyces tricolor
CGGGGTGCCTGCCCCGACCCGCGGGGCGCTCGACCCGACCCCCGGCCTCACAGCGCGTCCGCCCCGCTCCCACAGGCCGCTGCGCCGCCGCCTCACGGGCTGCGGCGCCGTTCGGCCCCGTCGGGCGGGGGACGCGGTGGTCAGGAGGACAGCCGGGGGCGGCCCGTCACGACGCTGCCCGTCGTGTGCTCGCGTGTCCCCGTCTGCCGGACGGCCAGGTCGTTCCAGGCGCTGGCGAGTTGCACGCGGGACGCCACGCCCAGCTTGCGGAAGATCTTGCGCAGGTGGAACGCGATGGTGTGCGGCGACAGGAAGAGATGGCCCGCGGTCTGATCATTGGTGTAGCCCTGGGCAACCAGATGGGCGACGGCGTACTCGGTGTCGGTCAGTTCCGGGATCTCCCGCCTGCGCTGATGCCGGATCACCCCGCCGGCGTCCGCGGTGCTGTGGCGCAGCCGGGACTCGATGCGCGAGGCGTCCCGCCACGCTCCGGTCCGCGTGTAGCCGTCCAGCGCCTGCTGGAGGTGGCGGTCCGGGGCGCTCCGGTCGTCCGCCCCGCGGTCGAGCAGGACGGCGACGTCCTCGGTGGCCGACGCCTTCGCCCAGGGATCGACGTGCGACTCGGCGGCGAGCCGGAGCTTGCCGAGGTCTGCGTCGTGCAGTCCGGCGGCGTGCGCCGCGGCGGCCTGCACCGAGCTGAAGTGCGGGTTCATGGCGGCCAGTTGCTGACAGATCCGCACGCCGTGGGCCGCCGACCGCTGGTGGCCGCAGTCCATCATGAGCCGGACGAGCCAGGGCAGCGCGGCCGGTTCGGCGATCGACAGCTGGCGTACGGCCGCGTCCGCGGCGAGCAGCTCGGTGCCCAGCGGGACCGCCTCGTGCCGGCCCTTCTCCGCCTCGGCGATCTGGATGACGACCCAGGCGGCCTGGCCGACATGGAGCATCTCCCGCTGGAAGACGGTGTCTTCCTTCAGCTTCTGGGCGTAGCGCAGTGCCGTGGACAGGTGGCCCTGGCGCACCGCGGACTGCGCCAGGACGAAGTGTCCGAGCGGGGTCCAGGCCGTCAGGCCGGACCGCTCGGCCTCCCCGAGGCCGGCGGCGGCGAGCTTGGCCGCCTTCCCGAAGTCCCCCGCGGCGAGGACCACTCCGGACCGGGCGAGTGCCGCGGTCGCGGTCAACTGTCCGTCGCCGCATGTCCGGACGAGTTCGTCGACGGTCTCCAGCACGGCCTGCGCGTGGTCCGTCCTGCGCACCTGCGCGAGCAGGAGGCTCAGCACGAACGCGGCCTCCGCGCGACAGGGACTGTCCGCCGCGCACCCGTCGTGCAGCGCCTGTTCGGCGGTGCCGATGCCGTCGTCCAGCCGGCCGTCGCGCCAGGAGCGCCGCGCCGAGGAGACGAGAGGGGCGGTACGACACGACGCCGCCGCGCATTTCAGCGGGGATATCGTCGTGTGCAGAGTGTCGTACTCGGACAGCATGCTATTTTGCAAAGCGAACCCCCGCCTAAGCAATGCAAACTCCGACATGGTCGAATGAGTCTATGGGCGGCTTCTCGCGACTGTCAACGGTGGTTATTTGGATCAGGGGAACCCGTGAGGAAGGCGGATCCCGCACGGTAAAAAAGTTGACGAATCTTTTGCCGGCTCTTGTTTGACTTGTGGTGCGCAGTCGCTCAAGGAGGCTGTGCAGTGAGTGCGTGTTTGCGCCACCTGTGGTCTGGGTAGCCCTTTGAGCTGGGGTGATTCCATGCCCGGGGCGGAGCTGTCCAGAACTGTCAAGTCGTGCGGTTGTGGCGCGGGTTGGGGTGGGTGAGCCTTGCGGAACGGGTCGTGACGGTGCCCGGCGGTCAAATTCCGTCGCGCGGTGAGGAGGGTGGCGGTGTCATTCTTTTGTGGTGCGGACCGAATCCCGGAATTCTTGGCGAATATCCGCCGGAATTGCCGGTGCGGGAAGTCCCGGTGATATAGAGATCAGATTCCGGTTGAATCCGCGGAAACGGCCTGGTAAATCCGTTCTCGCACCGCTCGTGACCGCGTTTCACCCGGCCCGCG
>NZ_MUMF01000729.1 GCF_002155905.1 Streptomyces tricolor
CCTTGTCGGCGGTGGCGGCGTACTGCGTGCCGCCGTACGCGGCCCAGGTGGAGGCGGAGAACTGCAGACCGCCGTAGTAGCCGTTGCCGGTGTTGATGGACCAGTTGCCGCCGGACTCGCACTGGGCGACCTTGTCCCACTCGGCCGCGGTGGCGGCGGAGGCGTTGCCGGCCGCCATCAGCGGGGCGGCGACGGCGGCGCCGGTGACACCGGCGAGCGTGATGGCGCGGACGGCCTTGGACGGACGACGGTGCTTGCCCTTGCCGGTAAACAGCATGGATCGATCCCCTCACCGACGCCTGCGAGGTGAGCTGTCGGGTTCGGGCCGGTTGAGTTGCCCGGCCGCACTCCCGCTTGCGCGGGATGCGGCTTCACCCCTAGCCGGCGCCAGCTCAACTGCTGGTCCCGGCACTTACCTTGGGTCCCCCGCTCCTGCCTACGGCGCTTGACGCGACGACTGTTCCCGGGCAACCGCTGGCAGGATTCGGCGTTGCGGCCGCCGGGGCTCGTGGTGACGAGCGGCCTCGACCGTAGACACGCGTTCGGCGGAATTTCAAAGACGATCAGGGCTTCTGAGACTCATCCCACACTTTCGCCAAACCGGACATTAGGGCGTTAAGTGGGGCGCCAACTCCCGCTACTTCGTGCCCGTTTCGTCCTCGACTTCCAGGGTCTGACCGGCGGAGATGTGGTTCGGGTCGGACCCGATGGCCTTCTTGTTGTCGGCGTAGAGCGCGCGCCACCCGCCGTCGACCTCAAGGGAGTCGGCGATGGAGGCGAGGGAGTCGCCCTCGCGGACGGTGTACGTGTCCGCTTCACGGGATGCGTGCCGGCCCGACGAAGCGGTATTCTGACCGTTTGTCACGCTTTCGTCCGCGCTCGCCCCACGGTGACGGCCGCCACCGAGGGCGCCGGTGTCGACCAGGCTCCAAGAACCGGCGGCGTGCTGGGGGTTGCTCTCGACACCCGTGCCCGGAGTGGCCGAGGGAGAGCCGGTGGGCTCCTGTGCGTCTCCGGCGCCCGGCGAGGTGGACTTGTCGGACTTGGGGGTATCGGTCCCCGTAGAACCGGTGCCCTTGTCCGTGCCCTTGCCAGGCTTTCCGCCCGGCTCGGCGCTCGGATCCGCGGAGGAACCGGCGCCGGAGCCGGAGTTGGTGTCGGCGTCACCGCCGACAGAAGGCGACGAACCCGGCACACCGGACGAGCCGGAGTCACCGGAGGAACCGGAGCTGTCACCCTTGTCGGAGTTGTCCGACTTGTTGGCCGATCCGGACGAGTCGCCCGAACCGCCCTTGTCGTCGGAGCCGTCGACGCCCGTGTCGACGTCCACCGAACCCGAGTCGGTGGTCAGGCCGGACAGCAGGGCGCAGGTGGCCCACGGGCTGGTGCCCTTGTCGGCGAGGATCTTCTCGGCGACGGCGATCTGCTGGTTGCGGCTGGCCTGGTCGGGGCTGGCCGCGTACTGGCCGCCGCCGTAGGCGTTCCAGTCCTCCAGCGAGATCTGCAGGCCGCCGTAGTAGCCGTTGCCGGGGTCGGCGCTCCACGAGCCGCCGCTCTCGCACTCGGCCACCTTGTCCCACGTGGTGCCGTCGGCCGCGTTGGCGCTCGCCGCGCCGAGGAGCGGGATGGCGATGGCGGAGCCGGTCACTCCGGCCGCGACGAGGAGGGCCGGAGCCTGACGGGGGCGACGGTGTCGACCGTTCCCGGAGAGCATGCAGAAGCCTTTCGAGCGACAGCAGGACCGGCGCGGCGGATGAAGCCCGTCGCCGCGCTGATGGGTGAACGTATCGGCAGACGATCACTTGTCACAAGTTAATGCCGCACAGATCACGTGAAGATCACAGAGTTGAATGCTTGTCATCTTTCTCTGGAGGGGCTGTGACCAGGTGATGCGCCGGGCGGTGTGCGCGGCGACGCGCCGGGCGATGTGCGGCGATGTGCGCGGCGACGCGCTCAGGCGGTGGGAGTGAACTCGACCGGCAGGGTGCGCAGGCCGCGCATGATGAGTCCGCCGCGCCAGCGCAGCTCGGCCGGATCGACGGCGAGCCGCAGGTCGGGCAGGCGGGTGAGCAGGGTGGCGAGCGCGGTCTGGCCCTCCAGGCGGGCGAGCGGGGCGCCGAGGCAGTAGTGGATGCCGTGGCCGTACCCGAGGTGCTGGTTGTCGCGGCGGCCGAGGTCCAGCACGTCCGGATCGGCGAACCGCTCCGGGTCCCGGTCGGCGGCGGCGAGGACGACGAGCACCGGGTCGCCCGGCGCGATGTCCTGCCCGCCGATGGTGAGCGGCTCGGTGGCGAACCGCCAGGTGGCCAGCTCCACCGGGCCGTCGTACCGCAGGAGTTCCTCCACGCCGGTCGCCAGCAGGTCCGTCTCGCGCCGGGCCAGGGACTCCGCCAGCCGGCGGCGCTGCCCGGGGTGGGTGAGCAGGGCGTAGGTGCCGTTGCCGATGAGGTTCACGGTCGTCTCGAAGCCGGCGAACAGGAGGATGAAGGCCATGGCGGCGGCCTCGTTCTCGGTGAGGTGCTCGCCGTGGTCGGAGGCGCGGATGAGGCCGGAGATCAGGTCCTCGCCGGGC
>NZ_MUMF01000730.1 GCF_002155905.1 Streptomyces tricolor
CCCCCGGGTCCCCCGTGGTTCCGACGACAGTTACGACACCGAGGGCGGCGGAATGGTTGCGCCGGCTTCCGGGAAATCCGCTGCGGAAATCCGTTTCCGGACCCTCCCGGGCCGGTGGGTCAGCGGATCACGTGCGTCACGAACCGCTCCGCCGTCTCCGCCAGCACCTCCCGCCCGTCCCGGGCCCACAGCCCCTCGTTGAACAGCTCGACCTCGATGGGGCCGGTGTAGCCGGCGGCCTCCGCATACCCCCTCCACTCCCGCATGTCGATCGCGCCGTCGCCGATCTGCCCGCGGCCGTTGAGGACGCCCTCGGGCAGGGGCGTGGTCCAGTCGGCCAGTTGGAAGGTGTGGATGCGGCCGGCCGCGCCGGCGCGGGCGATCTGGGCGGGGGCCTGGTCGTCCCACCAGATGTGGTACGTGTCCACGGCCACCCCGACCTGCTCGGCGGGGAAGCGTTCGGCGAGGTCCAGGGCCTGGGCCAGGGTGGAGACCACACAGCGGTCGGCGGCGTACATCGGGTGCAGCGGCTCGATGGCGAGGCGTACGCCGCGTTCGGCCGCGTACGGGGCGAGCACGGCGAGGGCGTCCGCGATGCGCTCACGGGCACCGCGCAGGTCCTTGCTGCCCGGGGGGAGGCCGCCGGAGACCAGGACCAGGGTGTCGGTGCCGAGCGCGGCGGCCTCGTCGATGGCGGCGTGGTTGTCGCCCAGCGCCTCGGCCCGTTCGACGGGGTCGGTCGCCGTGAGGAAGCCGCCCCGGCAGAGCGTGGTGACGGTGAGGCCGGCGTCGCGGACCAGCTTGGCGGTCGCCTCCAGGCCGTACGCCCGGACGGGCTCCCGCCACAGGCCGACGTGCGTGACGCCCGACCGGCCGCAGGCGTCGACCAGGTCCGGCATCGGCAGCTGCCGGACCGTCATCTGGTTGATGGAGAAACGCTCCAGGTCCGGGCTCACTGGTTCACCCCGTACACGCTCAGCAGGTTCTTCATCCGCTCCTCGGCCAGCTTGGGGTCCGGGAACAGGCCGAGCCCGTCGGCGAGTGCGTAGGCGCGGGCGAGGTGCGGCACGGAGCGGGCCGACTGGAGGCCGCCGACCATGGCGAAGTGCTCCTGGTGGCCGGCCAGCCAGGCGAGGAGGACCACGCCCGTCTTGTAGAAGCGGGTCGGGGCCTGGAAGAGGTGGCGGGACAGCTCCACGGTGGGGTCGAGGAGTTCCCGGAAGCCCCGGACGTCGCCCGTGTCCAGGGCCCGTACCGCCTCCGCGGCGAGCGGGCCCAGCGGGTCGAAGATGCCGAGCAGGGCGTGGCTGAAGCCCTGGTCGTCGCCCGCGATCAGCTGGGGGTAGTGGAAGTCGTCCCCGGTGTAGCAGCGCACGCCCCGCGGCAGCCGCCGCCTGAGGTCGACCTCGCGCTGCGCGTCGAGGAGGGAGATCTTGACGCCGTCCACCTTGTCCGGGTGGGCGGCGATGACCTCCAGGAAGGTGTCGGTGGCCGCGTCCAGGCCGGCCGAGCCCCAGTAGCCCTCCAGGGCCGGGTCGAACATCGGGCCCAGCCAGTGCAGGATCACCGGTTCGGCGGCCTGGCGGAGCAGATGGCCGTAGATCTCCCGGTAGTCCTCGGGGCCGGTCGCGGTGGCCGCCAGGGCGCGGGAGGCCATGAGGACGGCCTGCGCGCCCGCCTCCTCGACGACCGCGAGCTGCTCCTCGTACGCGGCCCGGATCTCGGCGAGCGTGCCCCCGGTGAGCTGGTCGGTGCCGACGCCGCAGGCGATCCGGCCGCCCACGGCGCGCGCCTCCGCCGCGCTGCGCCGGATCAGCTCGGCCGCGCCCGCCCAGTCCAGGCCCATGCCGCGCTGGGCGGTGTCCATCGCCTCGGCGACGCCGAGCCCGTGGGACCACAGGTGGCGGCGGAAGGCGAGGGTCGCCTCCCAGTCGACGGCGGCGGGCGCGTCGGGCGAGACGTCGGCGTACGGGTCGGCGACGACATGGGCCGCGGAGAAGACCGTACGGGAGGTGAAGGGGGTGCCGGGGGTGACGGCGAGGGGCTCGGTGCGGGGCTCGTACGTCCGCAGGGTGCCGTCGGCGGCGGGGAGTCGGATGGTCACAGGGAGATCTCCGGTACGTCGATGCGGCGGCCCTCGGCGGAGGACTTCAGGCCCAGTTCGGCGAGTTGCACGCCGCGGGCGCCGGCCAGCAGGTCCCAGTGGTAGGGGGCGTCGGCGTAGACGTGCTTGAGGAACAGCTCCCACTGGGCCTTGAAGCCGTTGTCGAACGCGGCGTTGTCGGGGACCTCCTGCCACTGGTCGCGGAAGACCTCGGTTGCGGGGACGTCCGGGTTCCACACCGGTTTGGGGGTGGCGCTGCGGTGCTGGACGCGGCAGCTGCGCAGGCCGGCGACGGCGGAGCCCTCGGTGCCGTCCACCTGGAACTCCACCAGTTCGTCGCGGTGGACGCGCACGGCCCAGGAGGAGTTGATCTGGGCGATGGCGCCGCCCTCCAGTTCGAAGACGCCGTACGCCGCGTCGTCGGCGGTGGCGTCGTAGGGCTTGCCCTGTTCGTCCCAGCGCTGCGGGATGTGGGTGGTGGCGAGGGCCTGGACGGACGTCACGCGGCCGAACAGCTCGTGCAGGACGTACTCCCAGTGCGGGAACATGTCGACGACGATGCCGCCGCCGTCCTCGGCGCGGTAGTTCCAGGAGGGGCGCTGGGCGGGCTGCCAGTCGCCCTCGAAGACCCAGTAGCCGAACTCGCCGCGCACCGAGAGGACGCGGCCGAAGAAGCCGCCGTCGACGAGCCGCTTCAGCTTGAGCAGGCCCGGCAGGAAGATCTTGTCCTGGACGACGCCGTGCTTGACGCCCTTGGCGTGGGCGAGGCGGGCGAGGGCGAGGGCGCCGTCGAGGCCGGTGGCGGTGGGCTTCTCGGTGTAGATGTGCTTGCCGGCCGCGATCGCCTTCGTGAGGGACTCCTCGCGGGCGGAGGTGACCTGGGCGTCGAAGTAGAGGTCGACGGTCGGGTCGGCGAGGACGGCGTCCACGTCGGTGGAGACCTGGTCGAGTCCGTGCCGCTCGGCGATCTCCCGCAGGGCGTGCTCGCGGCGGCCGAGCAGGATCGGTTCGGGCCAGAGCACGGTGCCGTCGCCGAGGTCGAGGCCGCCCTGGTCGCGCAGGGCGAGGATCGACCGGACGAGGTGCTGGCGGTAGCCCATGCGCCCGGTCACGCCGTTCATGGCGATACGCACCGTCTTGCGTGTCACGTGAGTCCCCTTCGTGGGCCGGTGTGGCAAACGCGTGTAGCAAGCGCTTTCTATCGGGAGAAGCTAGCCTCTGGACGTGGTCTG
Organism: Streptomyces tricolor; assembly: GCF_002155905.1. GTDB lineage: Bacteria > Actinomycetota > Actinomycetes > Streptomycetales > Streptomycetaceae > Streptomyces > Streptomyces tricolor. Next base: position 3,337 of record NZ_MUMF01000730.1, read on the forward strand.
TACAAGACCGTGTCCGCTTCGAGTTGTTCGAGGGGGCGAACAACCGGGGGTCGTGGCCTTAAGGTCTGTCGGAACCAGGACGCGTGCCTCGCTGTCTACGAGGGCGTACCACACGACGCGTGACCGGAGGACGACGAATGACGGTGACCCTGGCGGACGTGGCGGCCCGCGCCCAGGTCTCCCCCGCGACGGTGTCGCGCGTGCTGAACGGCAACTACCCGGTCGCCGCCGCCACGCGCGAGCGGGTGCTGCGGGCGGTGGACGAGCTGGACTACGTCCTCAACGGCCCCGCCAGCGCGCTCGCCGCCGCCACCTCCGACCTGGTCGGGATCCTCGTCAACGACATCGCCGACCCGTTCTTCGGGATCATGGCCGGCGCGATCCAGTCCGAGATCGGCGGGCCGGGCGGGCGCGCGGGCGGCGAGCGCCTGGCGGTCGTCTGCAACACCGGCGGCTCGCCCGAGCGCGAGCTGACGTACCTCACCCTGCTCCAGCGGCAGCGGGCCGCGGCCGTGGTGCTGACCGGCGGAGCGGTGGAGGACGCGCCGCACGCGGCGGCGGTCGCGGCGAAGCTGCGCAAGCTCGCGGAGGCCGGGACCCGGGTGGTGCTGTGCGGGCGCCCGCCG
>NZ_MUMF01000731.1 GCF_002155905.1 Streptomyces tricolor
CTCCCCCGGCTGCCGTCCCGCCCCGCCGCGTACGCGCAGGGCGCGGGAGAGGTCGTCCAGGCAGTCGGCGAGGGTGCGGCGCAGCGCCGGGGTGAGGTCGGCGTCACGCAGGCAGGCTTCGCCGAGCGCCAGGTTCTCGGCGTCGACGGCGTGGGCCGGGAAGCACCAGCGGCCGGCGGCGACGGCGATGGCGGGTCCGCGGCGGGCGGCGACGGCGACCGCGTCCGGGTAGAAGCGCGGCACGTACTCCCGGACGAGATCGGCCTGTTCGGGCTGCCAGAAGCCCTGGGCGGTGGCCGTGAAGAGGTAGTTGGACAGTTCGTCGCCGGCGAACATCGCCTCCCAGGCGGCGCGCTTGGCCGCCGGGTCGGGCAGGGCGGCGCGGCAGCGGGCGGCGCCTTCCTGGCCGGTGGCGCTGGGGTCGCGGGCCAGCTCGGCGGCGATGGCGTCCTCGTCGGTGGCGCCGAGCACGGCGAGCCGGGCGAGGATGCGCCAGCGCAGCTCGGGGTCGAGTTCCGGTCCGCCGGGCACCGTGCCGTCGGCGAGCCAGGCGGCGATGGTCTCCGGGTGGGCGGCCACGCCGATCAGGTGCCGTACGGCGATCAGCCGCAGGCCGGGGTGGTCGCCGTCCTCGGTGCGCCGCAGCAGGTCGCGGCAGAGCGAGGTGAGGGTGGCGAGGGCGGCGGGGCGCTCCTGGGGGGTCAGGTACTGGTCGGTGAGCTGGCCGGCGGCGAAGGCGAGGACGCCCTGGGCGATGGCCAGGTCGGTCTCGTACGGCAGATGGGCGCGGGCCGCCTCCAGGTAGCCGGCGGGCGGGAGTTCGCCGTCGCGGACGGCGTCCCTGAGGGCGTTCCAGACGACCGCGCGGGTGAGCGGGTCGGGCAGGCCGGACAGGCCGGTGCGGACCGTCTCGAAGGACGCGGCGTCGAAGCGGATCTTGGCGTAGGTGATGTCGCCGTCGTTGAGGAGGACCAGTGCGGGGCGCTTGCCGATGGGCTGCGGGGCGGTCTGCGGGACGTCGAGGTCGACGCTCTCGCGCAGCACCAGCCGGCCCTCGTCGGCGACGTCGTGGTCGTACAGGCCGGCGCTGAGGCGGTGCGGGCGGCTGCCCGCGCGGTCGGCGGTCAGCGTGCAGGTGGCGCCGGCGGGGGCGATCACCGGCGTGAGCGTGTCGACGCCGGTGGTGCGCAGCCAGCTGTCGGCCCAGGCGGGCACGTCGCGGTCGGTGGCCGAGGCGAGGGAGTCGATGAAGTCGGCGAGGGTGGCGTTGCCGAACTTGTGCCGCTTGAAGTGGGTGTTGATGCCGGCGAGGAAGTCCTTCTCGCCGAGCCAGGCGGCCAGCTGGCGCAGGGCGGAGGCGCCCTTGGCGTAGGAGATGCCGTCGAAGTTGAGCAGGGCGGAGGCGGTGTCGTCGACGTTCTCGGGGGCGACCGGGTGGGTGGTGGGGCGCTGGTCGGCGTCGTAGCCCCAGGCCTTGCGGGTGACGCCGAACTCGGTCCAGGGGTCGGTGAACCGGGTGGCCTCGGCGGTGGTCTGGTAGCCCATGTACTCGGCGAAGGACTCGTTCAGCCAGATGTCGTCCCACCACTTGAGGGTGACGAGGTCGCCGAACCACATGTGGGCCATCTCGTGGGCGATGACCATGGCGCGGGTCTGCCGCTCGGTGTCGGTGACGGCGGAGCGGTAGACGAAGTCGTCGCGGAAGGTGACCAGGCCCGGGTTCTCCATGGCGCCGGCGTTGAACTCGGGCACGAACGCCTGGTCGTAGGAGTCGAAGGGGTAGGGCTCGTCGAACTTCTCGTGGTAGCGGTCGAAGCACGCGCGCGTGACGTCGAGGATCTCGTCGGCGTCGGCGTCGAGGTGGGGCGCGAGCGAGCGGCGGCAGTGGATGCCGAAGGGCAGTCCGCGGTGCTCGGTGCGCACCGAGTGCCAGGGGCCGGCGGCGACGGCGACCAGGTAGGTGGAGATCAGCGGGGTGGGCGCGGCCTGCCAGACGCCGTCGTCGCGGCGGGCGGTGACGCCGTTGGCGAGGACGGTCCAGCCCTCGGGCGCGGTGACGGAGACCTCGAAGACGGCCTTGAGGTCGGGCTGGTCGAAGGCGGCGAAGACGCGCTGGACGTCGTCCATGAACATCTGCGTGTAGACGTACGTCTCGCCGTCGCTCGGGTCGGTGAAGCGGTGCATGCCCTCGCCGGTGCGGGAGTAGCGCATGGCCGCGTCGACGCGCAGCTCGTGCTCGCCGGCGGTGAGGTTCTTCAGCGGCAGCCGGTCCTCGCACAGCGACTCCGGGTCGAGCGGCTGTCCGTCGAGTGTGACGCTGCGCAGCTCGGCGGGCTTCAGCTCGACGAACGTGTCCCCGTCCGCCCGCGCGGTGAACCGGATCGCGGTACGGGAGTCGAAGGTCTCGGCACCGGTCGTGAGGTCCAGTTCGACCGTGTAGCGGTGGACGTCGAGGAACTGTGCTCGGAGCTGCGCTTCGTCGCGCGTGAGTACGGACATGCACGCCATGCTGCCTGATGGGACCGACAGCGCACAGGGGCGGATCGGTACACGGCTTTTGTCCCGGGTGCGCGCCCCTCGGCCGGGCGCCCCCCGGGCTCCCGTGCGGCCGCTGGTCAGTCTCCTGTTCCGGCGTCGTGCGCCGGGTGCCCGTTGTGGGTGTCCTCGGCGATCCGCTCGTGGTGCCGGATCACCTCGGCGATGATGAAGTTCAAAAACTTCTCGGCGAACGCGGGGTCGAGTTTGGCGTTCTCGGCGAGGCTGCGCAGCCGTTCGATCTGCCGGGCCTCGCGGGCCGGGTCGGCGGGCGGCAGCTGGTGCAGCGCCTTGAGGCGGCCGACCTGCTGGGTGGCCTTGAAGCGCTCGGCGAGCATGTGGACGACGGCGGCGTCGATGTTGTCGATGCTGTCGCGCAGCCGCTCCAGTTCCGCGCGGACCTCGGGATCGACGGCACCGGTGCCGGTGTTGCTGGTGGTCATGAGGGCCCACCTTATGCGCTGGACCGGCCGGGCCCTATGGGGTGTCCGGGGAGTGGATCAGCGGTGGATCGCCGGGGTCCGGGACGCGGTCGCGCCAGCCGCCGGGGACGCTGCGGCCCTGCTGGGCGCGGAACCGGACGGGGGCGAGGCCGACGCGCCGGGTGAAGAGCCGGGAGAAGTAGGCGGGGTCGTCGTAGCCGACGCGGCGGGCGACGGCGGCGACGGGCAGCTCGGTGGCGGCGAGGAGTTCCTTGGCCCGGGCGAGCCGGATGCCGAGCAGGTAGTCCTTCGGGGTGCATCCGGCGGCCCGGCGGACCGCGCCGCGCAGTTCGGCGGTGGTCATCCCGTGCCGGGCGGCGTGGTCGGCGACGCTCAGCGGGGTGCAGGCGTCCCGGGCGAGGGCGGCCAGCACCTGGTCGCCGTCGGGGGCGAGGTCGGCGCGGGCGCGGCGCAGGGCGACGAGGAGTTCGTGGACGGCGGCGCCGGTCTCCACCTCCAGCAGGGGGTTGCCGCGGCGGGCGGCGCGGACGATGCGGGCGATGACCGCGCGGGGGGCGGAGGCGTCGGAGAGCGGGACGACGGGCCGGTCGGGTTCGATGTAGCCGAGTTCGCCGTAGGCCGCGGTGGCGGGCCCGGTGAAGTCGACGAAGCCCTCGTCCCAGCCGGTGTCCGGGTCGGGCGCGTAGTGGTGGGGTACGCCGGGGGTGAGCCACAGCAGGGCGGGCGCGGTGACGGTCGTGCGGCGGCCGTCGGCGCCCCGGTACCAGCCGCCGCCCGCGCTGATCACCACGGCCACGTGGTGGTCGAGGGTGCGCGGGCCGACCGTGGGCAGCGCGCCGTGCTGCAGGCCGACGCCGAGGCAGACCAGGCCGAGGCGGTGGTGGGCGGGGCCGGGGCTGAAGAACCGCATCCAGGTCTGGTACATCGGCGCTCCTCCCGGCGTGCCGCGCGGCGTGCTTTTGTCCAAGCAGCGCCGATCTTCGTCCATGGCGCCGGCCGCCGGAAGGGGGTGAGCCTGGAGGGCATGGGCGAGAGCAGGGCGGGGGCAGGCTCATGAGCGAGTTCACGGTCGGGGAGTCGGCGTTCCTGCTGGACGGGCGGCCGGTGCGGCTGCTGTCCGGGGCGCTGCACTACTTCCGGGTGCACGAGGCCCAGTGGGGGCACCGGCTGGCGATGCTGCGCGCGATGGGCCTGAACTGCGTGGAGACGTACGTGCCGTGGAACCTGCACCAGCCGCGCCCGGGTGTCTTCCGGGACGTGCGGGCGGTCGGCCGGTTCCTGGACGCGGTCCGGGAGGCGGGCCTGTGGGCGATCGTGCGGCCGGGTCCGTACATCTGCGCCGAGTGGGAGAACGGCGGGCTGCCTGCGTGGCTGACGGGCGAGCCGGGCACGCGCGCGCGTACGCGTGACGAGCGCTACACGTTCCACGTCCGGAACTGGTTCCACCAGCTGCTGCACGAGATCGTGCCCCGCCAGCTGGACCGCGGCGGTCCCGTGATCTTGGTCCAGGTGGAGAACGAGTACGGCAGCTACGGCAGTGACACCGGCCATCTGGCGGAGCTGGCCGGTCTGCTGCGCGCCAAGGGGGTGACGGTGCCGCTGTTCACCTCGGACGGCCCGGAGGACCACATGCTGACCGGGGGTTCGCTGCCCGGGGTGCTCGCCACGGTGAACTTCGGCTCCCACGCGCGCGAGGCGTTCGCGGCACTGCGCCGCCACCGCCCCGACGGGCCGCTGATGTGCATGGAGTTCTGGTGCGGCTGGTTCGACCACTGGGCCGGCGAGCATGTCGTACGGGATCCGGCCGAGGCCGCCGGGGCGCTGCGGGAGATCCTGGAGTGCGGGGCGTCGGTGAACCTGTACATGGCCCACGGCGGCACGAGTTTCGGGGGCTGGGCGGGCGCCAACCGGGGCGGCGCGCTGCACGAGGGCCCGCTGGAGCCGGACGTGACCTCGTACGACTACGACGCGCCGGTGGACGAGTACGGCCGCCCCACGGAGAAGTTCTGGCACTTCCGCGAGGTGCTGTCCGCCTGCCGCCCCGGCCCGCTGCCCGGCCTGCCGCCGCGCCCCGCCTCGCTGGGCTCCCCGGCCGAGGCCGTGCTCACCGGCTGGGCGTCCCCGGCCGCCGTGCTGGAGGCGCTGGGCGGCCCGGAGACGGCCGCCCCGGTGCCGCCCACGTTCGAGGAGCTGGGGGTCACCCGGGGTCTGGTGCGCTACACGGTGGACGTGCCCGGGCCGCGGCAGCCGTACCCGCTGACCGTGCGCGGGCTGCGGGACCTCGCGGTGGTGTACGTCGACGGGGAGCGGGCCGGGGTGCTCACCGAGGAGGAGCCGCGGCTGAAGGAGCCTGTGGCGGGTCCCGCGCGCGTGGAGCTGTGGGTGGAGTCCCTGGGGCGGGTGAACTACGGGCCGCGGCTCGGCGAGGCGAAGGGCGTCACCGGCGGCATCCTGCACGAGCGGCAGTTTCTGCACGGGGTACGCGCGCGCGGGCTGGATCTGGACGCGTTCGAGGACGGAGTGGCCGCGGTGCCCTTCGGCGCGCTGCCCGCGGAGGGGGCGCCGGGGCTGTACCGGGGCACGGTCACGGTCCGCGGGGCCGGGGACGCCCGGCTGGAGCTGCCGGGCCGGACGCGTGGCTTCGTCTGGGTCAACGGCTTCAACCTGGGCCGGTTCTGGTCGGCGGGTCCGCAGCGGTCGCTGTACGTGCCCGGGCCGGTGCTGCGGGAGGGCGAGAACGAGGTGTGGCTGCTGGAGCTGGACGGGGGCGCGCCGGACCGGCCGGCGCCACGCCTGCTGCCCGTGTGACCGGCCGCCGCCGGGGAGGCGCGGCCTACAGTGGAGGGAAGTTCCGGCGTCTTTGGGGGTGCCGAGGTGGCGAACGGCGGACCGGTCGAGCACGGCTACCCGCACCTGGAGACGGTGCGGGCCGCCGTCACCGCGCTGTACCGGCGGCTGTCCCGCGACACCATCGAGACGTTCTCGGCCAGCGTGGCCCCCGCCGACGTGGCCTTCTGCGACACCGACGACCTGCATCTGGGCGCGCAGCGGGTGGCCCGGGAGATCGTGCGGCACTTCCGGCTGCCGGACGCGCGGCTGATCGTGGGCTTCCGGGAGATGACCCACGCGGCGAACGTCGAACTCGCCGCGGGCCCGGAGTACTTCGTCGAGCTGAACGACCGGTTCCGCACGCATCGCAGGGACATCGGCGCGGCCCTCGCCCACGAGGTGGCGCACGTCTACCTGCACCGCCTGGACCTCTCCTTCCCCACCACGGCGGAGAACGAGATCCTGACGGACACGGCCACGACCTATCTGGGCGCGGGCTGGCTGCTGCTGGACGCCTACCGCGAGGACGGGGTGTCGTCGCAGAAGCTCGGCTATCTCACCCCGGAGGAGTTCGGTTACGTCCTGGCCAAGCGGGCGCTGCTCTTCGGTGAGGACCCGTCGGTGTGGTTCACCAGCCCGCAGGCCTACACCGCCTACGCCAAGGGCAGGGAGCGGGCCCGCCGGGACGGGCAGCAGCCGCCGCTGACCGGGGCCGGCTGGGCGGGGCGCCGCCGCTACGCGCACGACCGCCGGCACGCCTCGGCCGGTACGCCGGCGGCCGGGTACTCCTTCGCCCCGGACAGCGGCGGCCGTCTCCGGGTGTCCTTCCCGTGCCCGACCTGCCACCAGCGGATCAGGGTGCCGGTGCGGGGGCGGGTGCGGGCCCGGTGCGGGTTGTGCCGGACGGTGCTGGAGTGCGACACCTAGGGCCTGTGCTTCGGATCAGGCCGGCCTGATCCGGACGACGGGCCGTGGCCCCGGGGTGCCCGGAAAGTTTCAGGTGCCGTGGACGCGCCCCGGCGGCTCCGCCTCCGCCAGCAGTTTCCGGGTCGCCTCCCCCGCCTCGGCCGGTGTCCAGCGGGCCCCCTTGTCGGCGCTGGGTCCGGGGCGCCAGCCCTCCATGACGGTGATCCGGCCGCCCTCCGCCTCGAAGACCCGGCCGGTCACGCCCGCGCTTCCGGCCGAGCCGAGCCAGACCACGAGCGGGGAGACGTTCTCCGGTGCCATGGCGTCGAAACCGGCGGCCGGGGCGGCCATGGCCGCGGCGAAGGCCCGTTCCGTCATGCGGGTGCGGGCGGCCGGTGCCACGGCGTTGACCTGGACGCCGTAGCGGGCCAGCTCGGCCGCGGCGACCAGGGTCAGCCCGATGATCCCGGCCTTGGCGGCGCTGTAGTTGCCCTGCCCGACCGAGCCGAGCAGCCCGGCCCCGCTGCTGGTGTGGACGACCCGGGCCACCGGGGTGCGGCCGGCCTTGGCCTCGGTCCGCCAGTGCGCGGCGGCGTGCCTCAACGGCAGGAAGTGTCCTTTGAGGTGGACGCGGAGCACGGCGTCCCAGTCGTCCTCACCGAGATTGACCAGCATGCGGTCGCGCAGGAAGCCTGCGTTGCTGACCAGGGTGTCGAGCCGGCCGTAGGTCTCGACGGCGGTGTGGATCAGGTCGGCCGCGCCCGCGCCGGTGGCGATGTCGCCCTGGTGCGCGACGGCGTCCCCGCCCGCCGCCCGGATCTCGGCGACGACGGCGTCCGCCGGCCGTTCGGCGTCCGCGGCGCCGTCCAGGGCGACGCCCAGGTCGTTGACGACGACCCGGGCGCCCTCGGCCGCGAAGGCGAGGGCGTGGGCCCGGCCGAGCCCCCGGCCGGCACCGGTGACGACGACGACCCGGCCCGCGCAGATTCCGGTCATGTCAGCTCTCCTTGAAGGCGGTTGCGGCGTCCAGGAAGGCGGGCCGTTCCCCGCCGCCGTGCACGTGCAGGCTCGCCCCGCTGATGTAGGCGGCGGCGTCGGAGGCGAGGAAGACGGCGGCGGCGCCGACCTCGGCGGGGAGGGCCAGCCGGCCCAGCGGGACGGTGCGGGAGACGGCGGCGACGCCGTCGGGACCGCCGTAGTGGGAGTGGGCCCGGCCGGTGTCGACCATGCCGACGACGAGGGTGTTGACGCGGATGTCCGGCGCCCACTCCACGGCCATGGAGGCGGCCAGGTTCGCGAGGCCCGCCTTGGCCGCGCCGTAGGCGGCCGAGCCGGGCGAGGGGCGGCTCCCGCTGACGCTGCCGACCATCACGATCGAGCCCCTGCTGCGCCGGAGGTGGTCGTGGGCGGCGAGGGACGCGGTCAGCGGGGTGATCAGGTTCAGCTCGACGACCTTGGCGTGCCGTTCGGCGTCGGCGTCGGCGAGGCGCCGGTAGGGGGTGCCGCCGGCGTTGTTGACGAGCACGTCCAGCCGGGGCAGTGCGGCGAAGAAGGCCCGGACGGCGGGCGGGTCGCGCAGGTCCAGGGGCGCGAACTCGACGCCGGGCTGAGGCCGTTCGGGAGGCCGGCGGGCGCAGGCGAGGACGCGGGCGCCGGCCTCGGCGAAGGCCCGGGCGATGCCGGCGCCCACCCCCCGCGTGCCGCCGGTGACCACGACGGTGCTGCCGTGCAGTGAGGTGGGCGCACGCGAGTTGTCCACAGGGGCGTCGTCCACAGGCGCGTTGTCCACAGGCCCTCCCGCTCGTCCGCGGCGACTGCTAGCTTCGAAGCCTCGCACCTAACAAATGTTTGGTGGAAAGGTAGCTGATGCGCCCATGGGTGTCTCCCGTTCGTCCCCGGAAAAGGGGATTTCCGTGGTCACGGTCGACTATCCGCCGGTCAACGCGCTGCCGGTGCGCGGCTGGTTCGCGCTGGCCGAGGCCGTGCGGGCGGCCGGCCGGGATCCGGAGATCCGGTGCGTGGTGCTGGCCGCCGAGGGGCGCGGGTTCAACGCGGGCGTGGACATCAAGGAGATACAGGCGGCCGGGCAGGATGCCCTGATCGGCGCCAACCAGGGCTGCGCGGAGGCCTTCGCCGCGGTCTACGAGTGCGAGACACCGGTGGTCGCGGCGGTGCAGGGCTTCTGCCTGGGCGGCGGGATCGGCCTGGTGGGCAACGCGGACGCGGTGGTGGCCAGCGAGGACGCCACCTTCGGGCTGCCCGAGCTGGACCGGGGCGCGCTGGGCGCCGCGACCCATCTGGCCCGGCTGGTCCCGCAGCACCTGATGCGGACGCTGTACTACACCGGGCGCACGGCGAGCGCCGCGGAGCTGCACGGGCACGGCTCGGTGTGGCGGGTGGTGCCGCGGGCGGAGCTGCCGGGGACGGCGCTGGAGCTGGCCCGGCAGATCGCCGCGAAGGACGGACGGCTGCTGCGCATGGCCAAGTCCGCCCTCAACGGCATCGATCCGGTCGACGTGCGCCGCAGCTACCGCTTCGAGCAGGGCTTCACCTTCGAGGCCAACCTGAGCGGACTGGCCGGCCGGGTCCGCGACACGTTCGGGAGGTCCGGGAAGGAGGGCGGGTAGATGGCCGACAAGACGATGACGGCAGACGAGGTGGTGTCCCGGCTGGCGAGCGGGATGACCCTCGGCATCGGCGGCTGGGGCTCGCGCCGCAAGCCGATGGCGCTGGTCCGGGCGCTGCTGCGGTCCGGCATCGATGATCTGACGGTGGTGTCGTACGGCGGCCCGGACGTCGGCATGCTGGCCGCCGCCGGCCGGATCCGCAGACTGGTCACCGCGTTCGTCACCCTGGACTCCATCCCGTTGGAACCGCACTACCGGGCGGCCCGCGAGCGGGGCGGCCTGGAACTGACGGAGGTCGACGAGGGGATGTTCCAGTGCGGGCTGCGCGCGGCGGCGCAGCGCCTGCCCTTCCTGCCGGTGCGGGCGGGGATCGGCTCGGACGTCATGCGGTCCGCCCCGGGCCTGCGGACGGTGACGTCGCCGTACGCGGACGGGGAGACGCTCGTGGCGATGCCCGCGCTGCGGCTGGACGCGGCCCTGGTGCACGTGCACCGCGCCGACCGGCTGGGCAACGGCCAGTGCCTGGGCCCCGACCCGTACTTCGACGACCTGTTCTGCGAGGCGGCGGACGCGGCCTACGTCTCCTGCGAGCGGATCGTGGACACGGCGGAGCTGACCGGGGAGGCCGCCGTGCAGTCGCTGCTGCTGAAACGGCTCGCGGTGACCGGTGTGGTGGAGGCGCCGAACGGCGCGCACTTCACGTCCTGCGCACCTGAGTACGGCAGGGACGAGGAGTTCCAGCGGTGGTACGCGGCCACGCCCTGGCCTCGGTTCGCGGCGCGCTTCCTCGGCCCGGACGAGAGCGCCTACCAGGCGGCGGTCCGGCACTGGCGCAGGGAGCAGGAGCGATGAGGGCCACCCGCGCCGAGTACTGCGTGATCGCCTGCGCCGAGGCGTGGCGCGGTGCCGGGGAGGTCCTGGCGAGCCCGATGGGCGTGATCCCGTCGCTGGGCGCGCGGCTGGCCCGGCTCACCTTCGCGCCGGACCTGCTGCTGACCGACGGCGAGGCCCTGCTGGTCCGCCCGGACGGCACCCCGGAGGGCTGGCTGCCCTACCGGCAGCACCTGGAGCTGGTGGCGGGCGGCCGGCGGCACGTGATGATGGGCGCGAGCCAGCTCGACCGGTACGGCAACCAGAACATCTCCTGCGTCGGCGACCGGGCGCACCCGCGCAGACAGCTGCTCGGGGTGCGCGGAGCCCCGCTCAACACGCTGAACAATCCGACGAGTTACTGGGTCCCGAGGCACTCCCGGCGGGTGTTCGTGGAGCGGGTGGACATGGTGTGCGGGGTGGGGTACGACCGGGCGGCGGAGCTGGGCGGCGCGGCCCGCTTCCACCGCCTCGTGCGGGTCGTCTCCGACCTGGCCGTCCTCGACTTCGCCACGCCGGACCACCGCATGCGGCTGGTCTCGGTGCATCCGGGGGCGAGCGTGGCGCAGGTGCGGGAGGCGACGGGGTTCCCGCTGGCCGGGCCGGACGACGTGCCGTACACCCGGGAGCCCGAGGCGGCGGAACTGCGGCTGATCCGTGAGGTGCTGGACCCGCAGGGGGCGCGCCTGCGGGAGGTGCCGGAGGGGGCGGGGGACTGATGGAGACCGCGCTCACCCGGCTGGTCGGGGTCCGTCATCCGGTGGTGCAGACCGGGATGGGCTGGGTGGCCGGGCCGCGCCTGGTCTCGGCGGCGGCGAACGCGGGCGCCCTCGGCATCCTGGCCTCGGCGACGATGACGCGGGACCAGCTGCGGGACGCGATACGGGAGGTGCGGTCCCGTACCGGCGCGCCGTTCGGGGTGAACCTCCGGGCGGACGCGGGCGACGCACCGGACCGGGTGCGGATCCTGCTGGAGGAGGGCGTCCGGGTGGCCTCCTTCGCCCTGGCCCCCTCCCGCGAGCTGATCGCCGAGCTGAAGGCGGCGGGGGTGGTGGTGATCCCGTCCGTGGGGGCCCGGCGGCACGCCGAGAAGGCGGCGGCGTGGGGGGC
>NZ_MUMF01000732.1:0-3119 GCF_002155905.1 Streptomyces tricolor
TCGATGACGCCGTGCAGCTGGGGCTGCTCCTCGGGAGTGACGATGCGGCCGCGCATCGCGAACAGGGCGATCCGGTCGGAGAACCAGAACTGCGCCGCCAGCAGACCGGCGGCGATGACCACCACCAGCACCCACGACCTCAGCAGCGCGATCAGCACGGCGACGAACGCCACGTACAGCAGGCCGAGCAGGAACATCGTCAGGCCCATACGGGCGGTCAGCCCCCGGTCGGGAGCGAAGCGGCTGCGCACGGTCATCACCCCTCATCAGCCCGGGATCAGGCCCTCGTCGGCCAGCAGCGCCCGCACCTCGTGCAGGCTGGTGTCCTCGTCGGGGAGGATCAGGTCGGAGGGCGCGAGCGTGTCGGCCGGGAGCGGGGTGCCCAGGGCGCGTACGGCGTCCAGCAGCTCCCGCAGCCAGATGGCGAACGCCGACTCGTCGCCGTCGGCGGCGACCGACTGCAGCACGGCGTCCAACTCGTTGAGCTTGTCCAGGTGGGTGTCGGCGATCTCGTACTGGCCCTCGCCGAGAATCCGCATGATCACGACGGTGCCTCCTTGCCAGGCCCCCGGTCCGCGTCCGCGTCATCGCGGCTCTCCAGTGCGGGCGTCGGTTCGGAGGCGGCGGTGAGCTCGCCCTTCATCCGGGCCAGCTCCAGCTCGATGTCACCGCCCGCGGACGCCCTGTCCAGCTCGGCCTGGATGTCGTCACGGCCGGCCGGGAGAGTGGCGTCCTCCAGGGCGCCGGAGGCGATCAGCTCGTCCAGCGCTCCGGCACGGGCCTGCAACTGCTCGGTCTTGTCCTCGGCCCGCTGGATGGCCATCCCGACATCACCCATCTCCTCACCGATGCCGGTGACCGCCTCGGTGATCCGGGTCTGCGCCTCGGCGGCGGTGTAGGTGGCCTTGATGGTCTCCTTGCGGGTCCGGAAGGCATCCACCTTCGCCTCGAGGCGTTGCGAGGCCAGGGTGAGTTTCTCCTCCTGGGCCTGCAGCGCGACATGCTGGCCTTGCAGGTCGGCGAGCTGCGCGGTCACCGTCGTCCGACGTCCCAGGGCTTCGCGGGCGAGGTCTTCCCGCCCGACGGCGAGAGCCTGTTGGGCCTGCCCCTGGAGCTTGCCGCCGGCCTGCTCCAAGGTGGCCATCTGCAGTTCGAGGCGCTTGCGGCTGGTAGCGACGTCCGCGACGCCGCGACGCACCCGCAGCAGCAACTCCTGCTGCTGCCCGTAGGAGTAGTCCAGCACCTCACGCGGATCCTCGGCGCGGTCCAGCGCCTTGTTCGCCTTGATCCGGAACAGATCCGCGATACGACGAGCGATGCTGCTCATGGTCGGCCCGTCCCTTCTTCGTGGTCCGAGGTGAGTACCTCTGGTGCGCGTGCCGCTCAGTGCTGGTGCGGGCCCTTCTTCGTCAATCCGGTCCGCCCTGGGCCGTCAGGCTGGTGGTCCGGATGGCTCGTCTCGTCCCCGCGCTTGTACGGCGCCTTGCCATGACCGCCATGACCTCCGTGCATGAAGGCCATGCTGAGCGGGCAGGCCGCCACGAGGGCAATGAGGAGCAGTACGTACGGGGGGACACCGAGCCAGAGCAGTACGACGGCGGCGACGGCCGCGACCGCGATGCCGGTGAGCAGTTTCGGTTTCATCTCCGGCTCCCAAGGTTCTTTGTGGCCAGAATTCCCTTGACCTCCACGTTCCCTCGCCTAGGGCAACCCCGCATGGGTACTAAGGGCATTAGCACTGGGCCGAAAGGCCCTCGTCCCGATTCCGCTCATTCCGACCCCGTCTCCCCAGCACGGTTGGTGTGGAGTGTGAGGCGGAGCCAGCAGCCCCAGCCGACCGGCTGAGCGGCCCAGAAGCTGACGACGCGGTACAGCAGCGCGGCGGCGATCGCCTGGTCGGCAGGAATGCCTTGGACGACGAGCAGGGTGCTCAGGCTGGCCTCGGCGATGCCCAGGCTGCCGGGGGTCAGGCGCAGGCTGATGGAGATCTGGGTCAGCCCGTAGGCGATGAGGAGGCTTCGCCACGGCACGTCGATGCCGAGTGCCCACAGGGCGGCCGTCAGCGCGGCGGCGTCGCACACCCAGTTGCCCAGCGCCATTCCGAAGGGGCGGCGCCAGCCCCAGACGCCGGGCTGGATGGTCTCGGCCTGGTGCAGGACGTCGGCGAGGAGTCGTCCCAGCCGTTCACCAGCACGCCATCGCGCGCCGACGTACCGCCCCACGCGCCGTATCGCGCGGCGCAAACGTGATGACCGGGTGAGGCAGACGGCCGCCACGATCACGGCCGCAAGCACCGCCGCAGACGTGAGCACCACGGTCCGCAGTCCCGCACCCGGTCCACCCGGGTCGGCCAGCAGGGCACCCAGCGCCAGCAGCAGCGCGAGGGCCAGTACGGACAGGGCCCCGGCGACGACCAGCATGGCGGCGGCGAGCGCCAGGTCGATGCCCCGGCGGCGCAGCTGGCGGATCACCCACGCGACGGCCAGGGCGCTACCGCCCGGAAGCGCGCCAGCCATCGCGTTGGCTCCGAACGCGAGCCCCGTCATCGTGGCCAGGCCCGGCCGTGCCCGCGCGCCGCGCAGCAACCACCGCTGGAGAGCGGCGAGCCAGACGAAGGAGGCCGCTTCGAGGACGAGGGCCACCGTCAGTTTCGGGATGCTGACGTGCGCGAGAAGACGGGAGGTGGCGGCCAGTTCATGGCGATGCGTGACGGCCGCCACGGCTGCGACCGCGACGACGGCGATCGCACCGGCCCACCATGCCCACACCTGCCACCGGGGCCGCCGGGCCGTCTTCGCGGTGGCGGTCGGCGGGGCCGGTCCGTGGCGAAGATCGTCCGAGGACACGGGAAGGTCGCTCGCTTCGCTGCCGGTCGTTGTCATGGTCTGCTGCTGCCGATGCGAGCCGGGCGGGCCGCCAGGACCTGACGCAGCTCCGCGGCGGCCTGTTCGGGAGGGACGGGATTGACCGCGATGCCGGTGCCGAGTTCGAAGCCGGCGGGCTCGGTCAGACGGGGGGCGATCTGGAGGTGCCAGGCGAAGTAGGCGGTCATCTCCTCGCCGTTGGGGGCACTGATCAAAGCGTAGTTGTAGGGGACGTCGCCGAGCAGATCGCGCAGC
>NZ_MUMF01000732.1:3243-3547 GCF_002155905.1 Streptomyces tricolor
GTCGTAGTAGGCGCGGGCGACATCGAACAGCTGACGGAAGCGGGCGGGCACGATTGGGGTGGCGACGATCTGCGAGTGCGGGTGGGGCAGCGAGGTGCCAGCCGCGGCTCCGTGGTTGCGGAAGGGCAGGACGAGGCCGGGGCGGCGGTCGCGCAGAGCGAGGCAGCGGGTGCGGTAGGCGCGCAGGATGTCGGCGACGGCGGTGTCGTCGCCGTCGGGCAGGTCCCAGTCGTGGTCGGGTGATTCGATGACGACCTCGTGGCTGCCGATGCCCTCCGCTTCGGTGTGCAGTCCGGTGGTGTGG
>NZ_MUMF01000733.1 GCF_002155905.1 Streptomyces tricolor
GGTGGTGCATCTGCCGCACCGGGTCGGCGGTCACCCGGAACTGCGCGCGGCCGTCGGTCTGTTGGCGGGCGAGCTGGCGGAACGCCGCCCGGGCGGCTGCCTGGCCCTGCCGAGCCTGCTGGACCTGCTGCTGGTCTACCTGGTGCGGCAGATGCACCACCTGCGGCAGCTCCGCCATCAGCGGGTGCGTACGGCTGCGGTCGAGACGGTACTTGCCGCACAGCAGCTCCACCTCGGGGCCCGGCCCGGGGTGCCGTACGTCCGTGTCCCGCGCCTCCTCGAAGGGCACCGCCCGCCGTATCTCGGCCGGCTGCGCCGCCGCGTGCGCCAGCACGTGCCCGGCGCCGTGCGGCAGCAGCACCACGTCCCCCGGCCCGAGCGCCACCGGAGCGCCGCCGCCGTCCGGCACCAGCAGACAGGAGCCGCTCAGGACGACGTGGAAGCCCGCGCCCTCGTACGGCGCCAGCCGGACGCACCACGCGCCGGCCACCCGGAGCCGGTGGGAGGAGGGGGTGCCCACCCGGACCGCGGCGATCGCATCGCTGACCACATCCATGAGACGACAGCGTATTCAACTGCGCGGATCGAGTATGGGAACGCTCAACGCGCGCTCCTAGGGTCGGGGTCATGAGCGATGACCGCGTACAGCGTTTCTGGATCGGTGACGTCGAGGTGCTCCGCGTCGTGGAGTGGCAGGGGCCCTACGTGCCCGCCGCCGAGCTGGTGCCGGAGTGCGGGCCCGAGGTGTGGGACGCCCATGCGGCGCAGCTCGTCCCCGACCACCGGGAGGCGGGCGGGGACCGGGCCGTGGTGGCACTCCAGACCTGGGTGGTGCGGACCGGCGGCCGGACCGTGCTGGTCGACACCGGTGTCGGCGACGGCCGGGAACGCCCCGGCACTCCGCTCTTCCACCGGCGGCAGGGCGACTTCCTGGGCCGGCTGGAGCGGGCGGGCGTCCGGCCGGAGGACGTCGACGTCGTGGTCAACACGCATCTGCACGCCGACCACGTGGGCTGGAACACCCGGGACGCCGGCGGCGAGTGGGTGCCGGCCTTCCCGCACGCCCGCTACCTCCTCCCGGCCGCCGACGACCACCACTTCGGCCCGGCGGGCGGCTACGCGGGCGGGACGCGCCCCGTGGACCGGCTGGTCTACGAGGACAGCGTGGCCCCCGTGCACCGGGCCGGGCAGGCGGTGGTGTGGGAGGACACGTACCGGATCGACGAGCACCTCGTGCTGGAGGCCGCCCCCGGGCACACCCCGGGCTCCGCCGTGCTGCGCGTGTCCTCCCGCGGCGAACGGGCCGTCTTCGTCGGCGACCTGCTCCACAGCCCCGTGCAGATCCTGCACCCCGAGTGCAGCAGCTGCTTCTGTCACGACCCGGCACAGGCCGCCCGCACCCGGCACCGCGTCCTGCACCGGGCGGCCGAGCAGCGGGCGTGGGTGGTCCCGGCCCACTTCGGCGGAGCCGGCGCGGTCGAAGTACGCGAGCGCGTGGGCGGCTTCAGCCTGCACCGGTGGGCGGCCTGACGGGCGGGCCCCGCACCGGCTGTCGTGGGGCCGCGGACCGGCCGTGGTGCCGGGCCACCCTCCCTCCGACGGCCCCGCTTCGACAACGGCGTGGTGCGCGGGGTACTCATGGGACATGACTGAAGACGGCGAACACCCGCCCGACGCACGTCTGATCGGCGGCCGTTACCGGCTGGCCGGGCGCCTCGGGTCCGGGCCGGCCGGGACCGTGTGGCGCGCCCGGGACGAGCAGGGGGAGGGACTGGTCGCCGTCAAGGAGCCGCTGCTGCCCGGCGATCCGGCCGCCGACGAGGAGAGCCGGCGCATCGCGCACCGGCTGTACCACGAGGCCCGGGCCGCCACCCGGGTGCGGCACCCCTCGGCCGTGACGGTGCACGACGTCGTCACCGAGGCCGGCGTCCCCTGGATCGTGATGGAACTGGTGGCCGGCGAGTCCCTGCGCGAGGTGCTGCGGCGCGGCCCCCTCCCGCTCGCCGAGGCCGCACGCGTCGGCCTCGCGGTGCTCGGCGCGCTGCGCGCCGCCCACGCCGTCGGCATCGTGCACCGGGACGTCAAGCCGGCCAACGTCCTGCTGGAGTCGGGCACCGGGCGGGTCGTCCTGACCGACTTCGGCATCGGCGACGGGCACGCGGAGGACGCGCCCGCCGGGTTCGTCGCCCCCGAGCGGGCGGCGGGGCCCGGCGCCGGCCCGGCCTCCGACCTG
>NZ_MUMF01000734.1 GCF_002155905.1 Streptomyces tricolor
TGCCCGGTTCGCCGGGGTCGAGGAGGTGGTCGAGCCCGTGCCGGCGGACGTGGTCGCCGTGGACGACGGGGGCGAGGAGGCCGTCGCGGAGGCCGTGGGGCGGCTGGCGCGGTTGCGGGCCGAGGGGCGCAGCGGGGAGGCGCACGTGCTGTTGGCCGAGGCCGCGCGGTGGCCCGCCGGCCGGCTGCCGCTGCTCGCGGACGCGCTGCACCGGGCCGGGCTCGGCGCCGACTGGGTCACGCTGCTGTGGGAGGCCGCCGCGCTGCCCGCCGAGCAGCTGGTCGCCGCCGCCGGCACGCTCACCGCGGCCGGACGGGACGACGACGGGCGGCAGCTGCTGCGGCAGGGCGTGGCGCGGCCCGCGGAGCAGATCGGCGCGGCCGTGCTGCGGCTGGACGGCGAAGGGCGGGAACGGGAGGCGCGGGCCCTGCTGGACGCCTACGTACGCGTCCGCACCCCCGAGGAGGCCGCCCGGTGCGTCGCCGCCGATCCCGGGCGGCTGGTCCCGCTGCTGCTCCGGGCCGCGCTCGGCGTCTCCGACGAGCGGCACTGGGATCTCGTACACGCCTTGCGCGTCGCCGGGCACACCGCGTGACGGGAGCGTGGGGCAGTGTCCCGATCTGCCGCGGTCCGTCCCGACGGGCTGCCCGGCGATCACCCGCAGGAGTGTGAAACGTGATCGACTCAGCGGGTTGACGACGATGGTCTTGGCAAGGGCCGTCCGGAGGCTTACTTTCGTCCCTCTACCGTCTGCTCTACGGGCGTAGAGGCTCTGACGTCGTGTCGAAGGAGCAGCTCATGGCCAACGTCGTCCGCGCCGCTCTGGTCCAGGCGACCTGGACCGGCGACACCGAGTCCATGGTGGCGAAACACGAGGAGCACGCCCGCGAGGCCGCCCGCCGGGGAGCCGCGGTCATCGGCTTCCAGGAAGTCTTCAACACCCCCTACTTCTGCCAGGTCCAGGAGCCGGAGCACTACCGCTGGGCCGAGCCGGTCCCCGACGGGCCGACCGTGCGCCGGATGCGGGAGCTGGCACGCGAGACCGGCATGGTGATCGTCGTACCGGTCTTCGAGGTCGAGCAGTCCGGCTTCTACTACAACACCGCCGCCGTGATCGACGCGGACGGCTCCTACCTCGGCAAGTACCGCAAGCACCACATCCCCCAGGTCAGGGGCTTCTGGGAGAAGTACTACTTCAAGCCGGGGAACCTGGGCTGGCCCGTCTTCGACACCGCCGTCGGCAAGGTCGGCGTCTACATCTGCTACGACCGGCACTTCCCGGAGGGCTGGCGGCAACTCGGACTCAACGGCGCCCAGTTGGTCTACAACCCGTCCGCCACCCACCGGGGCCTGTCCGCCCACCTGTGGCGGCTGGAGCAGCCCGCCGCGGCCGTCGCCAACGAGTACTTCGTCGCCGCCATCAACCGGGTGGGGCAGGAGGAGTACGGCGACAACGACTTCTACGGCACCTCGTACTTCGTCGATCCGCGCGGGCAGTTCGTGGGCGCGGTCGCCAGCGACACGAGCGAGGAACTCCTCGTCCGCGACCTGGACTTCGACCTCATCGAGGAAGTGCGGCAGCAGTGGGCCTTCTACCGCGACCGCCGCCCCGACGCCTACGAAGGGCTGGTGCAGCCGTGACCGACCTCTACGCCCGCCACCGCCGGGTCCTGCCCGACTGGCTCGCCCTCTACTACGACGACCCGATCGAGATCAGCCACGGCGAGGGGCGGTACGTCTGGGACTCCGCCGGGCGCCGGTACCTGGACTTCTTCGGCGGCATCCTGACCACGCTGACCGCGCACGCGCTGCCCGAGGTGACCAAGGCGGTCAGCGAGCAGGCCGCCCGGATCATCCACTCCTCCACCCTCTACCTCAACCGGCCGATGGTCGAACTCGCCGAGCGCGTCGCCCAGGTGAGCGGCATCCCGGACGCCCGGGTGTTCTTCACCACCTCCGGCACCGAGGCCAACGACACCGCCCTGCTGCTCGCCACCACCTACCGGCGCAGCAACACCCTGCTCGCCATGCGGAACAGCTACCACGGCCGGTCCTTCAGCGCGATCGGCATCACCGGCAACCGCGCCTGGTCCCCGACCTCCCTGTCCCCGCTGCAGACCCTGTACGTCCACGGCGGCGTGCGCACCCGGGGGCCCTTCGCCCACCTCGACGACCGTGCCTTCATCGACGCCTGTGTCGCCGACCTGAAGGACCTCCTCGGCCACACCCGGCCGCCCGCCGCGCTGATCGCCGAACCCGTCCAGGGCGTCGGCGGGTTCACCTCCCCGCCCGACGGTCTCTACGCCGCCTTCCGCCAGGTCCTGCGGGACCACGGCATCCTGTGGATCGCCGACGAGGTGCAGACCGGCTGGGGCCGCACCGGCGACCACTTCTGGGGCTGGCAGGCGCACGCCCGCAGCGGCCCCCCGGACATCGTCACCTTCGCCAAGGGCATCGGCAACGGCATGTCCGTCGGTGGCGTCATCGCCCGTGCCGAGATCATGAACTGCCTGGACGCCCAGAGCATCTCCACCTTCGGCGGCACCCAGGTCACCATGGCCGCCGCCCTCGCGAACCTCGCCTACCTCCTCGAACACGACCTCCAGGGCAACGCCCGGCGCGTCGGCGGCCTGCTCATCGAGCGGCTGCGGGCGGTCGGCGCCCAGCTGCCCGGCGTCCGGGAGGTGCGCGGACGCGGGCTGATGATCGGCGTCGAACTGGTCCGGCCGGGCACGGACGAGGCCGATCCGCAGGCCCTCGCGGCCGTCCTGGAGGCGGCCCGGGAGGGCGGGCTGCTCATCGGCAAGGGCGGCGGGCACGACACCAGCGCCCTGCGGATCACCCCGCCGCTGTCGCTGACCGTCGCCGAGGCCGAGGAGGGCGCGGCCCTCCTGGAGCACGCGTTGCGGAGCACGTACTAGAGAACGGGCGTACGGCCATGACCAGCACCTCGGAGGACCGCCACGGCCCCGCACCGGAACCCGCGCTCTCCGTGCGCCAGGTGCTGACCCTGGAGCGCGTGCTCGCCGGAGAGCCCGAGGTGGTGGCGGGCAGAGCACAGCTCGACCGGCCGGTGCGCTGGGTGCACGTCGCCGAGGCCGCCGACGTCGGGGTGATGCTCAGCGGCGGCGAGATGGTCCTCACCACCGGGGTGCTGCTCGCCGGGGACGAGGCCCGGCAGGCCGAGTACATCCGGTCCCTGCACCGGGCGGAGGCGGCGGCCGTCGTCCTCGGCCTCGGCCGGGCCTTCCCCGCACCGCCCGAGGTGATGCGCCGGGCCGCCGAACGGTGCGGGCTGCCCATGGTCGTCCTGCACCGGCCGTTCCCCTTCGCCGAGCTGACGGAGGAGGTGCAGTCCCGGCTGGTGCGGCGCAAGTACGCCGCGATCAGCCTGTCGGAGACGGTACGGACCGCACTCACCGGGCTGATCACGGCCGGTGCCCCGCTGCAACGGCTGCTCGACGAGATCGCCCGGCACAGCGGCTGCCCGGTCGTCGTCACCAACCTCGCCCACCGCGTCCTCGGCACGGCGGGGGAGCGGTCCGCGGTGGACGACGTCCTGCGCGACTGGGAGCGGATCGCCCGGCAGGCGGGCGCCGGCACCGGCGACGGGTGGATCCGCGCCGAGCTGGGCGGGCGCGGGGAGCGGTGGGGCCGGCTGCTGCTGTGCGGCTACCGCGGCGACCCGGCCACCGGGCGGCTGCTCGCCGACCGGGCCGCCGAGGCCCTGGTGCTGCACCGGATGCTCGGCGGCGGCTGTGCGCACAGCTGGGAGGAGCAGTCCGCGCAGAGCCTGCTGACCGACCTCGTCTCCGGGGTCGTACCGGCCCGGCAGCTGCTGCCGCGGGCCCGGGCGGCCGGACTGCCCGTGAACCGGCGGACCTTCGTCCCGCTCGTCGTCCGAGGCCCCGGACCGGACCGGCTCGACCGGGTGCTGCGCCTGCTGGGGCTGCCCGGGCTCGCCGCCGAGCTCGCCGACGGAACCGCCACCGTGCTGCTCAGCCTCGCCCGCGACCAGGACGCCGGGGCGCTCACCGCGCACTTCGCGACCCGGCTGCGGGCGGAGTCCGAGGCCGTGGTCGCCGCCGCCGATCCCCGCACCGCCTGGGAGGAGGTGCCCGCGGGGCTGCGCGAGGCCCGGCATGTCGCCGACGCCGTCGCCGGCTCCTCCGCCGCCCTCGACCTGCCCGCCGTCGTCCGCCTCAAGGACGTCCACCTGCGCGGACTGATCCGGCTGCTGCGCGACGACCCGCAGGTGCAGTCCTTCGCCGAGCGCGAGCTGGACGGGCTGCTGTGCGCGGCCGAACCGGAGCTGCTGAACGTCCTGCGCACCTATCTGGCGACGGGCCGCAACAAGTCCCGCACCGCCCAGCTCCACCACGTCTCCCGGCCGGCCCTCTACCGCCGCCTGGAGGCCATACAGGCCCGCCTTGGTGTCGACCTGGACGACTTCGAACAGGCGGCATCCGTGCACATCGCGCTCCTCGCGCACGACGCGCAACAGGGGTGAAACATGCGACGACCTGCGACAACGGCGGTGAAACATGGGACCGGACACGCGTGACACGGTGGCACGCCGACCGCCCGCGGACGTGACACTCTGCCAGTCCAACCGGCTTGCCACGCTTTCTAGGCTCGGCCCACACCGAGCTACCGGAGGTCCCGATGAGCCGAGTGATCCGTGCCGCCCTCTTCCAGACCGCCTGGACCGGCGACAAGGAGTCCATGATCCAGGTGCACGAGCAGGCGGCCCGCGACGCCGCCGCCCAGGGCGCCCACGTCCTCTGCTTCCAGGAGCTGTTCTACGGCCCCTACTTCTGCCAGGTCCAGGACAAGGCGTTCTACGAGTACGCCGAGCGGATCCCCGAGGGCCCGACCGTCCGGCGCTTCCAGGCCCTCGCCCGCGAGCTGGGCATCGTCCTGGTGCTGCCGATGTACGAGGAGGAGCAGCCCGGCGTCCTGTACAACACCGCCGCCGTGATCGACGCGGACGGCTCCTACCTCGGCAAGTACCGCAAGACCCACATCCCCCAGGTGCAGGGTTTCTGGGAGAAGTTCTACTTCCGCCCCGGCAACAGCGGCTGGCCCGTCTTCGACACCGCCGCCGGCCGGATCGGCGTCTACATCTGCTACGACCGGCACTTCCCGGAGGGCTGGCGGGCGCTGGGCCTCGCCGGCGCCGAGATCGTCTTCAACCCCTCGGCCACCTCGCGCGGCCTGTCCCGCTACCTCTGGCAGCTGGAGCAGCCGGCGGCGGCCGTCGCCAACGAGTACTTCGTCGGCGCGATCAACCGGGTCGGCGTCGAGGACCTGGGCGACAACGACTTCTACGGCACCACGTACTTCGTGGACCCCGAGGCCCGGTTCGTCGGCGAGGTCGCGAGCGACAAGGAGACCGAACTCGTCGTCCGCGACCTGGACCTGGCCGCACTCCGCGAGGTCCGCGACCGCTGGCAGTTCTACCGCGACCGGGCACCGGGGACGTACGGGCCGCTGACCGAGTTGTAGGGAGCGCCCCGAAGGGGCGCGGGACTGTGTTCGACATGCGGCTACCGCCGCGCGGGCGCGAGCGACCACCACGCACCCGCACCTGACCACGAAGAGAGGCCCCCATGACCCGCCGAACAGCAATCTGCGGTGGCCTGGTCATCACCGCGTCCGACGAGATCCACGCCGACGTCCTGATCGAGGACACCCGCATCGCCGCCCTCGCCGTGCCCGGCACCCACAGCTGGAGCGCGGACCGCACGATCGACGCCACCGGCAAGTACGTCATCCCGGGCGGCGTCGACGCCCACACCCACATGGAGCTGCCGTTCGGCGGCACCTTCGCCTCCGACACCTTCGAGACCGGCACCCGGGCCGCCGCCTGGGGCGGCACGACGACCATCGTGGACTTCGCGGTGCAGAGCGTCGGCCACACCCTGCGCGAGGGCCTGGACGCCTGGCACGCCAAGGCCGAGGGCAACTGCGCGATCGACTACGCCTTCCACATGATCGTCTCCGATGTGAACCAGGAGACGCTCAAGGAGATGGACCTGCTGGTCGAGGAGGGCGTGACCAGCTTCAAGCAGTTCATGGCCTACCCGGGCGTCTTCTACTCCGACGACGGGCAGATCCTGCGCGCCATGCAGCGCTCCGCCGACAACGGCGGGCTGATCATGATGCACGCCGAGAACGGCATCGCCATCGACGTACTGGTCGAACAGGCCCTGGCCCGGGGCGAGACGGACCCCCGCTACCACGGGGAGGTGCGCAAGGCCCTGCTGGAGGCCGAGGCCACGCACCGCGCCATCAGGCTCGCGCAGGTCGCCGGAGCCCCCCTGTACGTCGTGCACGTCTCGGCGATGGAGGCCGTCGCGGAGCTGGCCAGGGCCCGCGACGAAGGGCTCCACGTGTTCGGCGAGACCTGCCCGCAGTACCTGTTCCTGTCCACCGACAACCTCGCCGAGCCCGGCTTCGAGGGCGCCAAGTACGTGTGCAGCACCCCGCTGCGGCCCCGCGAGCACCAGGCGCACCTCTGGAAGGGCCTGCGGACCAACGACCTCCAGGTCGTCTCCACCGACCACTGCCCCTTCTGCTTCACCGGGCAGAAGGAACTGGGCCGGGGCGACTTCTCCAGGATCCCCAACGGGCTGCCCGGCGTGGAGAACCGCATGGACCTGCTCCACCAGGCGGTCGTGGACGGGCACATCTCACGCCGCCGCTGGATCGAGATCGCCTGCGCCACCCCGGCCCGGATGTTCGGCATGTACCCGAAGAAGGGCACCATCGCCCCGGGCGCCGACGCGGACGTGGTCCTCTACGACCCGCACGCCGAGCAGGTGCTGTCCGCCGAGACCCACCACATGAACGTCGACTACTCGGCGTACGAGGGACGGCGGGTCACCGGCCGCGTCGAGACGGTCCTGTCGCGCGGTGAACTCGTCATCGACCGCCGGGAGTACACCGGTCGCGCCGGACACGGCGCCTACATCCCGCGCTCCACCTGTCAGTACCTCCACTAGGAGTGGCGCCCATGGACTTCGGACTCGTCCTGCAGACCGACCCGCCCGCCTCTCGCGTCGTCAGCCTGATGAAGCGGGCCGAGCGCAACGGCTTCCGCTACGGCTGGACCTTCGACTCCGCCGTGCTCTGGCAGGAGCCGTTCGTGATCTACAGCCAGATCCTCGCGAACACACAGAAACTGAAGGTCGGCCCGATGGTCACCAACCCGGGCACCCGCACCTGGGAGGTCACCGCCTCCACCTTCGCCACCCTCAACGACATGTTCGGCAACCGCACCGTCTGCGGCATCGGCCGCGGCGACTCCGCGATGCGCGTCGCCGGCCGCAAACCCAACACCCTCGCCCGGATCAGCGAGGCCATGAAGGTCATCCGCGCCCTCGGCCGCGGCGAGGAGGCCGACCTCGGCGGCACGAAGATCCGTTTCCCGTGGATCCGGGAGGGCGCCGAAGTACCCGTCTGGATGGCCGCCTACGGCCCGAAGGCCCTGAAGATGACCGGCGAGGAGGCCGACGGCTTCATCCTCCAGCTCGCCGACCTGTACCTGACCGCATACATGGTGAAGGCCGTCAAGGACGCCGCGGTGGCCGCCGGCCGCGACCCGTCCGAGGTGACCATCTGCGTCGCCGCCCCCGCGTACGTCACCGAGGACGACTCGCCCGAGGCCCTCGCGCACGCCCGCGACCAGTGCCGCTGGTTCGGCGGCATGGTCGGCAACCACGTCGCCGACCTCGTCGCCAGGTACGGCGAGCACTCCGCCCAGGTCCCCCAGGAACTCACCGACTACATCAAGGCCCGGCAGGGCTACGACTACGCCCACCACGGGCGCAGCGGCAACCCGGACACCCAGTTCGTCCCCGACGAGATCGTGGACCGGTTCTGCGTCATCGGCCCGGCCGAGAAACACATCGAGAAACTGACCGCGCTGCGCGCCCTGGGCGTCGACCAGTTCGCGGTGTACGACATGCACGACGCCCAGGAGGCCACCATCGAGGCCTACGGCAGTCGCGTCATCCCCGCCGTCAACTCCTGACCGCCCTCCCGCGGTTCCCGCTCCCCCTCTTGGTCACCCCTCCCCGCCGTCCCGGGGAGGGGGCTGGTGCCCGCACGGCCTCTCCCGATCCGCCCTCCCCGATTGGCCAGCCCATGACCGAAACCGCTCCTCCCGCCGTTCCGATATCCGGCCAGGTCACCCTCCCCGACGGGCGCGTGGAACTCGCTCCCGGCACACCCCCGCCCAGCGGCCCCTACGCCAACGAGGACCTGCTCCCGGTCCCCGCGGCGGGGCGCACCTGGACCACGTACAACTTCTCCGCCCTGTGGGTCGGCATGGCCCACAACACCGCGTCCTGGACCCTGGCCTCCGGGCTGATCGCGGTCGGCATGGACTGGAAGCAGGCGGTGTTCACCATCGCCCTCGCCAACCTCGTCGTGCTGGTGCCGATGCTGCTGACCGGGCACGCGGGCCCCAAGTACGGCATCCCCTTCCCGGTGTTCGCCCGCGCCTCCTTCGGGGTGCGCGGCGCCAATCTCCCCGCCGTCGTACGGGCGCTCGTGGCGTGCGGCTGGTTCGGCATCCAGACCTGGATCGGCGGCGAGGCGATCTACTTCCTCGCCGGGAAACTGATCGGCGACGGCTGGTCGGACGCCTCGCACATCGGCGGCTACGCCTGGACCATGTGGCTGTCCTTCGCGATCTTCTGGGCGATCCAGGTCGCGATCATCTGCCGGGGCATGGAGACCATCCGCCGCTTCGAGAACTGGGCCGCGCCCTTCGTCCTCGTCGGCGCGTTCGTGATGCTGTGGTGGATGAGCGGCAAGGCCGGGGGTGTCGGCCCGCTCTTCGACCAGCCGTCCCGGCTGGGCTGGGGCGGCGACTTCTGGAAGCTGTTCTGGCCCTCCCTCATGGGCATGATCGGCTTCTGGTCCACGCTGTCGCTGAACATCCCCGACTTCACCCGCTACGGAAGGAGCCAGCGCGCCCAGACCTGGGGCCAGGCCCTCGGCCTGCCCACCACGATGACCCTCTTCGCGTTCCTCTCCGTGCTCGTCACGTCCGGCTCGCAGGCCGTGTACGGCCAACCGGTCTGGGATCCGGTGCAGCTGGCCGCGAAGACGGACAACGTGGTGGGACTGCTCTACGCGCTGGTCACCGTGCTGGTGGCCACCCTGTCCGTGAACATCGCGGCGAACCTGGTCTCCCCGGCCTTCGACTTCTCCAACGTCGCGCCCAGAAAGGTGAGTTTCCGCGCGGGCGCCCTGATCACGGCGGTCCTCGCCGTACTGATCTTCCCGTGGAAGCTGTACTCCGACCCGCAGGGCTACATCTTCACCTGGCTCGGCCTGGTCGGCGGTCTGCTCGGCACGGTCGCGGGCATCCTCGTCGCCGACTACTGGCTGCTGCGCCGCACCCGGCTGGACCTCACCGACCTCTACCGGTCGGGCGGCCGGTACTGGTACGCGGGCGGCTGGAACTGGCGGGCGGTCGCCGCCTTCCTGGCCGGCGGTGTCCTCGCGGTCGGCGGCGCCGACTTCGACCCCCTCGTCGACGGCCGCCCGATCCCCGCCCTGGCCCCCCTCGCCGACTACGGCTGGGCGGTGGGCCTGTGCACCTCCCTGCTGCTGTACGTGGGCCTGACCCTGGCACGGCGTCCGGCGTCACGGTGACGGCGATGCCGGACACGCCTCGACCGCGGCGAACGCCTCGGCCCGGGCGAGTCGCACCGCCACCTCACCGGCGTCCGTCCTGAGGAGGAGCCGGCCGTCCCCGGTCCGCACCGGCGTGCCGCACACGACCCCCGACGGGGTGCGCACCAGGATCCGGGGGCCGGCCTTCTCGGGGCCGTACCAGGTCAGAGCCACCGCGGTGACCAGCAGAGCCCCGCAGGCGATGGTCAGCGCCACGCCGCGGGTGAGGGCCCGTACCGTGCGCCGGGTCTCCATGTGGTCGCCCAGGTGCAGCGCGGCGGCCGGAGCGGGCACACCGGTCGGCAGCCGGACCCCGGTGGGCGCGCCGTGCGCGGCCCGGAGCAGCAGCAGCGCGCCGAGCGTGCCGCACAGCAGGCACAGCAGCAGCGCGCCGCCCACCAGCGCGTCGTACGGGGAGGCCAGCTTGCCCACGTCGGTACGGCCCTTGACCAGGCCGAAGCCGAGCAGCCCGGCGAACAGGGCCGCGAGCCCGTTGCGCCAGGCGAGCGCGGCCTCCCGGGCCCGGGACAGCTCACCGGCGAGCAACTCCCGGGTCTGCCGCGCCGCCTGGCGGTCCGCCGGGGTCCCCGGCGGCCCCGGCCGCACCTGCCAGTGCGCGGTCATCCGCGCTCCACCAGCACGTTCCAGTAGGCGCCGCAGCCCGTCTCGTCGGCCGGCCGGCCGGGATGCCCGGCCTCGCACGCGCAGAGCACCGGCACGTGCGCCGGCCGGGGCGTGCGGCGCGGCGCGCGGAACACCCGGTCCGTGTGCGTGTACGTGAAGGCGCAGCCGCACCGGGGACACCGGCCGTACAGCACGACCACGCCGGCGTCCGCGGCCTCGACGCGAAGACCGGTCGTGTAGCGCACGGCGTAGTCGTCGTGCGTCGTCTCCAGGTACGGCACCGAAGTGCCCGGTCCAGGACCGGAGTTCGTCACGGTCCCCCTCCTCGCCCGCGGCCTCGCCAGGGCCTCCAGCATGCCCGCCGGGCGGCGGCCGGGCCATGGCGGATCGGGCGGAAACCGGCCGGGAGCCGGGCGTTGTCCGGCAGGATGCCGGTGAGGCGCGCCGGACCCGGCTGCCGGACCACGGAAGCGGGCACCATGGCGGCGGAGGGGATGACACATGAGCGAAGCCGGGACCGTGCCCGTGGCCGACCGCGCCGCCGCCGCGCTCGCCCGCACCGACGGATTCTCCGTACCGGTCGAACCCGAGGCCTACACGGGCGTACGAGGCCGGGAACTGGACGCCCTGACCGGCGAACTGGAGGCGCTGCTGGCCGAATTGACGGACACCGAGGGCGGTGCGGCGACGGCCGCCGCGGTGGCGGCCCGGCTCGGACGGTGCCGGGCCGTACGGTTCCTGCTGGAGGGCCGGCAGGCCGACCGGGAGCGAGCGCTGGCGCTGCTGCTGGAGGCCCGTGGGTCGGACCTGCTCGGCGAGGAGGAACGGGAGGCCGCGTACCGGAGCCTCGTGGCGCTGGTCGGGTCCCGGATGGTGCGGCTCAGCCGCGAGGTCCTGGGCGGAGCCGAGGACCAGTGGACCGCCGATCGGCTCGTGACCCTCGCCGCGCTCGGCACCCCCCTCACCCAGGGCGGGGAGGGCGTGGTGGAGGACAGCGCGCTGCTCGTCCGGCTGCTCCTGGAACGCGAGCACCCGCAGATGACCCCCCGGCTCCGCGACAACCTCACGCTGTACGGCGAGATGTCCGAGGCGATGCTGGCCGGTGACACCGGCAGGTTCGTCCGCGGCGGCCGGCACGTCCTCGCCAACCTGGCGGACGAAGCGCTGCCGACGCCCTTGGGCACCCTGCTGGCGCTGCTGCTCGGGCACATGGAGCGGACGCTCACCGACTCCGCACGGTGGCCCGACAGGGGCCACGACACGCCGGCCGAGACCGCCGACGAGGCCACGGAGGTCCGGAACACCATGGCCCAGTTCCTGGCCATGGCCGAGGTGATGTCCCCCGGGACCGTCGGGCCGGGCAACGTGTCCGCGCTCCTCGCCGAACTGTCGGGGAACGGCGCCGCCACGGGGGCGGAGGGCCGCGCACCCCTGCCGTCCAGGATGGTCGCCGCCCTCGTCCACGTCGCCCTCGCCGTCCGCACCGGCGACATGGAGGGGTTCCGGCAGGCGCTGCGGCTGATGCACGAGGCGGCGGCCGACGGGGAACTCGACAGCCGTACGCACGGCGAGTGGCTCCGGACCGTCGTGCCCGGAGTGCTCCTCGGGGCCGCCCTCACCGGCGGCAGCCTCCAGGACGAGGACATGGCCCGGGAGGTGTTCGAGGCCCTGCGGTGGGACGACGACCCGATGAGCGTCGACGCCGCCAACCTGCGCGTGTGCGGGCAGGCCGCGCGGCTCATGGCGCGGCTGACGTCCGCTCTGGACCGGCGCGACGTCGAGGGGGTGGAGGACGTCATCGACGCGCTGTGCGAGCTGGAACTGGACGAGACCTACGCCGGCGCCGAGGAGTGGACCGGCGCCCTGACCGCCTTCGTCCTCGGCGCCGCCTACCTCGGCCGGGTCGTGCACGCCCCGGCGGGGGACGGCCGGACCTCGGACCTGCGGGCGGCCGTGCACCACCTCCACCGGGCCGTGGAGACATCGGTGGACATGCCCGCCATGCGGGACCTCCTCGACATCACCTGGGCCCCGCTGATCACGCTGACGGCGATCGCCGAGTCGGACCCGGGCCGCATCGCCGAGGGCGTGCGGCGCGCCCGGGCCGCACTGGAACGCACCGGATTCAGCGCCGAGTTCCGGCCCCGGGCCCGCGGCGGCATCGCGATCGCCCTCGACACCCTGCACCAGCTCACCGGGGAGACCGCGGCGCTGGACGAGGCGATCGCCGAGCTGACGCGGGCGCTGACCGAACTGCCCGACGGCGCGCCGGGCGGCGCCGGACTCACCTGGGACCTGGCCGCGCTGCGCGCCAAACGCGCCGCCCTCCGCACGGACGCGCCCGGAGCCGACGACGACCTGCGGGCCGCCGTCGACCTCGCCCGCGCC
>NZ_MUMF01000735.1 GCF_002155905.1 Streptomyces tricolor
GCCCGGCGCAGCGACTCCATGGCCAGGGCCAGCCGGTCGATGCCCGCGTCGATCCCGGCCGACCGCCGCTCCACCAACCCGTCCGTGTACAGCGCGAGCGTGGAGCCCGCCGGCAGATCCACGGTGTGCTCCTCGTAGGTGAACGGCACCGGGACGCCCAGCATGATCCCCGGTTTGGCGTCCAGCACCCGCACCTCGCCCCGGGGGCCGCGCGCGATGGCCGGCGGATGCCCGGCGGCGGCCCACACCACCCCGGGCTCACCGGGCGTGAACCGGGCGATCGCACAGGTCGCGTACAGCTCCGGCTGCTGGTGGCGGAGCATCCGGTGCAGCAGGGTGAGGATCCGTGCCGGGCCGTTGCCCTCGACGGCGTAGGCGCGCAGCGCGGTGCGCAGCTGGCCCATGATGACCGCCGCGCGCAGCCCGTGCCCCGTGACGTCCCCTATCACCGCCAGCACACTGCCGTCCGGCTGCGGAAACGCGTCGTACCAGTCGCCGCCGATGTTCAGACCGTGCGTCGCCGGCAGATAGCGGGCGGCCAGGTCCAGGCCCCGGGTGGCGGGCAGTTCGGTGAGCTGGGCCCGCTGCAGGGCCTCGGCGACGTCCCGGTGCTGCTCGTACTGGCGGGCGTTGTCCAGGGCGATGCCCGCCCGCCGGGCCAGCTCCAGCAGCATCACGGTGGTGTCCGGGTCGAAGCGGTCCCCGGGCGCGGCCAGCGTCAGCACGCCCTGCACGGTACGCGCGCCGAGCGGCAGGCACAGCAGCGGCCGGTCCGGGGAGAGCGCGGAGGCCGGCAGGTCGTGCACGCCCGGGAGTTCACCGGGACGGGCCCCCGCGTGCTGCGGACGGCCGGTGCGGGCCGCCGTCACCGCCGCCGCCGCCCGCTCGCCCGGCGGAGTGCGCTCGTCGTCCACGAGCCAGACGTCGACGTGCCGCGCGTACTCCGGGACCAGCAGCTCGGGCAGCCGGCGCAGGATGTCCTCGTGGTCGAGGGAGGCGTTCAGCACCGCGCTCGCGTTGGCCAGGAAGGTCAGCAGACGGCGGGCCTTCTCCGCCTCGGCGCGCGCCGACCGCTCGGCATCGAGGAGTTCACGCTGGGCCAGCGCCGCCGCCTCCAGCTCGGCGTGCAGCGCCAGCACCCCCTGGTTCGTCTGGTGCAGCTCCTCCCGGTGGAACCGGAGAAGGTCCTCGGTCTCCGTCAGACGGACCAGCAGGGCGTCGGCGTCCGCGTCGGCGTCCAGCAGCGCCTCGGCCAGCGGGACGTCGTCCGGTCCTGGCAGCGGTCCGGACAGCGGGCAGGGGCAGCGCAGCGTCTGCTGCCAGGGCTCCGGACCGGTCAGGGCGACCCGCAGCCGTCCGCCCGGGCCGGCGGTCACGGTCAGGTCGGCGCCGCCCGCGCCGAGGCCGCGGCGCAGCCGGACACCCAGCGCGGTCAGGAAGCGGGCGCGGTCGAGCGCGGGCACCCCGGCGTCCGTGAGGAGCCGCCCCAGCAGGGCACGGGCACGGGCCGCGTCGGCGGCGGAGGCGATGGTCCAGTTCTCAGAGGCGGCTGTCATGGGTGCGGGTCCGGCGGTCGGGGGCCAGTACGGCCACGCTGGTGTCGTCGCGTACGGGGCGGGCGGGGCTGCCGGCGTCACGCAGGATCGTCGCGGCCACCACCGACGGGTCGTGGCCGATCAGCCGGGGGTCCTCAGGCGGCTTCCAGCGGCTGGGCAGCCCGTCGCTGTGCACAACGAGCAGACTGTCCGGACGCCACGGCACCCGGCGCACAGGGACCTGCGCCGGGAAGTACGCCCCGACGATCCCCGGATGGGAGACGAGGGACGTCCAGGAGTCCTCGGTGCGCACCCGGGCACCGGCGTTGCCGACCCCGGCGAAGCTGAGTTCCGCGTGCTCCGTGTCCACCTGGGCCACGGCGACCGCCGCGCCCCGGGTCGGCCGCAGCGCCGTGTGCAGCCGGCGCAGGATGTCCGGCGGCGGCAGGTGCGCGCAGTGGCGCAGCTCCGCCATCGCCGCCGAGGAGGCGTGCGCGGCCTTGGCACCGTGTCCGAGACCGTCCGCGAGCAGCAGCGTCAGCAGACTCCCGGAGCGCACCCAGCTCCAGGCGTCACCGCACTGCTCGGCCTGCCCGAGGGAGACCGTGATCCCGCCCGCGGGCACGGGCGGGGCCGAGGTCCCCCGCCGGTCGGCCGCCGCGTCGATCCGGGCCGCCGCCACCGTCCCACGGCCCGGCAGGCTGTACAGATGGAAGGCGTTGGCGCTGCGCAGACAGCTGCCCAGGCCCGCGCCGAGCGAGCCCTCGGCGGTGGACCAGCCGTCCCCCAGCGCGGCGCCGACGTCGGCGATGCCCGGACCGTGGTCGAGCGAGAACAACTGCACCGACGTGCCCGCCCCGTCCGTCGGCGGCGCCACGAGGTTCACCACCATGCGGCCCCCGCCCGCGTGCTTGAGCAGGTTGGTGGCCAGCTCGGTGGCGACCAGCTCCGCCACCGCCGTGCGCGCGGCGTCGAGGCCCGCGTCCCCGCACGCCTCGCGCGCCGCGATCCGGGCGTCCCGGACCCGCGTGGAGTCGTGCACCGGGACCTCCCACACCCGGCTCATTCCACCCCCGGGCGTGACGCGGGCACCTGGGCCACCCAGGCGACGGCCGTGACGGTCGTGCCGCGGCCGGGCTCGGTGTCGACGCTGAACTCGTGCACCAGCCGCTTCGCTCCGCTCAGCCCGAGTCCGAGGCCGCCGCCGGTGGTGTAGCCGTCGGTCATGGCCAGTTCCAGATCGCGGATGCCCGGGCCGTTGTCGATGAAACACATGCGCAGGCCCCGGCTGCGGCCGTTGTCCAGCGGTGTGATCTCCGCTCGCCCGCCGCCGCCGTGCACCAGCGTGTTGCGGGCCAGCTCGCTGGCCGCCGTGACCAGCTTGGTCTGCTGCACCAGGCCGAAACCGAGCTGCGCCGCGCACTGCCGCACCTGCTGCCGGACCCAGGCCAGATCCGCGTCCGAGCCGATGGGCAGGCTCGTCGCGGACGCCTGGCCGGACGGCTGCATCAGCTCCCCCTCTGGGACAGCAGTTCCATGGCGCGGTCGACGTCCAGGGCGGTGACCAGGCCGGGCAGGGTGAGCCCCAGCTCGACCAGGGTGATCGCCACGGCGGGGCGCATGCCGGCCAGCACCGTACGGGCCGCCAGCAGGCTGGCCGTGGAGGCGATCTCCGCGAGGACCCGGCCGAGGAACGAGTCGACCATGTCCACCCCCGAGATGTCGAGCACCACACCCTTCACCCGGTGGGTGGCGATCCGACTCGTGATGTCGTGCTGCAACTGCTCGGCCATGCCGTCGTGCAGCTCGCCCTGGAGGGACACCAGCAGGACGTCGCCCAGGGCGAGCACCGGGATCTGGGCCGGCTGGCCGGGAACGGGCTGGTTCACCGGGCGCTCGCACCCGCGTCCGAACGGGACACCTCGATGCCCTGTTTGCCCAGCGCGTAGGCCAGCGCGTCGGACAGCGAGGCCCGGGTGAGCACCGAGCCCAGGTCGATGCCGAGCTGCACGATGGTCTGCGCGATGGCCGGACGGATCCCGGAGACGATGCACTCCGCACCCATCAGGCGCGCCGCGGCCACCGTCTTCATCAGGTGCTGGGCGACGAGCGAGTCCACCGTCGGCACCCCGGTGATGTCCAGGATCGCGTACCGGGCCCGCTGGTCGACGATGGCCTCCAGCAGCGACTCCATCACCACCTGGCTGCGTGCGCTGTCCAGCGTCCCGATCAGCGGGACGGCGACCGTGCCCTCCCACAGCTTGATGACCGGGGTGGCCACTTCGAGCAGCTGCTGGCGCTGCCGCTCGATCAGCTCGGCGTTCGCGTCCAGCGCCGTCTCCATCACCACCAGGCGCAACGTGCCCAGCAGCAGGGTCAGCGCCAGCACGGCCTCCTGGGCCTGCGCGGCGGAGGGGTCGGCGAACTCCTCGCGCAGCAGCTCCACCGCGGAGGCGCGCAGCCCGGCCACCTCGTCGGCGATCTGGGCCGGGGTGGACCCGGTGCGGGCCAGGGTCGCGGACATGCGCCCCAGCTGATCGCGTACGGCGTCGAGGCCGGGGGCCTTGATGTCCTCCAGCCGCCCGCTGACGGCCGCTTCGGACAGCGCGTCGACGACGGCCTTGCACGCCTCGACGGCCTCGTCCCGGGAGACGGTGAACACCGAGCGGAACAAGGGGGCGTCGGCCCAGCGCTGGGCGATCTGCTCCCTGCGCTGTTCCAGGAAGGAACTCACCACCCGCGGTGCCGATGCTGCCGCGTCCTGCTCGGACACTCTCATCCTCTCCTCTCGCACAGCCAGGTCCGCCGGTCGGCGGGCTCCCCGGAGCCGATCATCGCCGATCGCCTACCGTAGCTCGCGGTGTCTGACCGGCCAAACCCGCTCCCGGCACCGACTTCACGCCAACTTCGCCCGTGACCAGGGCGTTCTGCCCCGAACGCCGGGCGCAGGGCACCGGCGGCGGGCGGCCGGGCCGTCGCCCGCCGTGCCGCCGCGCGCGGCACCGTGGCGCGCCGGACCGCCGGCCGTACGGTCGTCCCGCTGCGTTTCCCGCGCACGTCGCTCGGCTCCCTCGGTCGCGTTCGCGTGGCGGCCCGCCGGTGTGCGCCGA
Organism: Streptomyces tricolor; assembly: GCF_002155905.1. Taxonomy (GTDB): domain Bacteria; phylum Actinomycetota; class Actinomycetes; order Streptomycetales; family Streptomycetaceae; genus Streptomyces; species Streptomyces tricolor. Next base: position 4,646 of record NZ_MUMF01000735.1, read on the forward strand.
CGGGCCCGTGTCGGGGAGCCGCCTACCCCGGATGCCGCGGGACTCTCCTCGCTGTTGCCGACGTCACCCGCGCGTGCGACCTGCGGCGGTGTGTCCCACGGCGTGCCGCGGGACACACCGGGTGATTCCCCGCCCAGCCGAGCCGGTGCCGCGGTCAGTCGCGCGCCGGTACCGGAGCCTCCCGGCGGGCCGGTACCGGGCCCGGCTGTCGCGAGGGCCGCCGGCGGCGCAGCAGCAGGCGCCGTGCCGGACGCTCCACTCCCTCGTACAGCAGCCACGACAGGCCGAGCGAGACGGTGAACGCGACCGCGGTGACCGCGAGCCCCGCCAGGGCGCCGAAGTGGGGCTTCTTGCCGAGCACCTCCGTCGCGGCGCGCAGCACCAGCAGGTGGATCATGTAGAAGGCGAACGACAGCTCCCCGAGCCGTACCATCCGCCGGCGCCGCCACAGGGACGGCAGGCCGTGCAGGTCGGCGACGGCCGCCGCGGGGATGAGCAGGGCGAAGCCGGCGATGGTGCAGACGGTGGCGGAGTAGCCGGGCGTGACCTGCGGGACCAGGAAGTAGCCGATGACGGCCAGGGCGAGCGACGCCTCCAGGCCGGGCCCGCGCCAGCGGCCGAGCAGCACCAGCCGCGCGGTGACCGCGCCGAGCACGAACTCGGGCAGCCGCGCGGCCGGGAAGGAGTAGACGGAGTGGGTCCACCAGTGGTGGGCGTCCGCCCAGGCCAGCACCAGGACCGCGGCCACCGACAGCGCGCCCAGCGCGGCCGAGCCGCGCGCGCCGAGCCGGCGCAGCAGCAGGATCAGCGGCGGGAAGGCGGCGTAGAAGAACGCCTCGCAGGCCAGGGACCAGCTCACCGGGTTCAGCGTCTGCCACCACGGCTGCCACCAGGAGTGCAGCAGCAGCGCGTTCGCCAGTGTCTGCTTCGCCGTCGGCCGGGCCTGGTGCGCCAGCGTGTACGCCATGACGAGCGCGACGGCGAGGGTCGCCAGGTGCACCGGGTAGATCCGCGCGATGCGCCGCCGCCAGAAGGCGAGCGCGCGGTCGCGGGGCCGCGCCGACCAGGTCAGTACGAATCCGGACAGCACGAAGAAGAACGACACTCCGGTGGCACCGGCGCCGAAGGCCCAGGACACGAGGCGGCCACCGGTGCCGCCGAACCAGCCGAAGTTGTGCACGTGCAGTCCGAACACCAGCAGCGCCGCCATCCAGCGCAGCCCGGTGAGCGACGGCAGGGCGGGCGGGGCGGCCGGTGCGGGGGACCCGGCGGTCGTCTGGCCGGTCCGGGCGGGCGGCGTCCGGAGCGTCGCCGTCGTCGCCGTGGTCATCACATCACCTGCCGCAGGGGATTCGCGTGGGGCATGAAGGGGAACGTTGCCCGCCCACCCCCGGACCATCACGTCGCTCGGC
>NZ_MUMF01000736.1 GCF_002155905.1 Streptomyces tricolor
CGAGTACCAGTACGCGCGCAACACCCTCATCGAGATGAACATGTCGCTGGTGCGGTTCGCGGCCGGACGCTTCCGGGGCCGTGGCGACGACATGGAGGACATCGTCCAGACCGGCATGATCGGCCTGATCAAGGCGATCGACCGGTTCGAACTGGCGCGCGGAGTCGAGTTCACCTCCTTCGCGCTGCCGTACATCGTCGGCGAGATCAAGCGGTTCTTCCGGGACACCACGTGGGCCGTCCATGTGCCGCGCCGGCTCCAGGAGCTGCGCGTGGAGCTGGCCAAGGCCCGTGAGGAGCTGTCCAGCCGACTGGACCGGGATCCCACGGTCGCCGAGCTGGCCACGCTGATGAACCTCTCCGAGGACGAGGTGGTCGAGGCCCAGCTCGCCTCCAACGGCTACAACTCGGCCTCTCTCGACGCCGCGCTCACCGGCGACGGCCCCGAGGACGGCGAGGCGGTGCTCGCCGACTTCATCGGTGTGGAGGAGGAGGGGCTCCGGCTCGTCGAGGACTTCCACGCGCTCGCCCCGCTGATGGCGGAGCTGAGCGACCGTGACCGGCAGATCATCCATCTGAGGTTCGTCGAGGAGGCGACCCAGGCGGAGATCGGGGAGCGGCTCGGGTGCTCCCAGATGCACGTCTCCCGCCTCATCAAGCGGATCATCACCCGGCTGCGGCAGGGAATGCTGGGCGAGCTGGGCTGCGCCTGACGAGCGAGGGAGCTGCGCCGCGCCTGGCGTCCCGTCCAGGCCCGGCGCAGCTCCCTCGCTGGTGGCCGCACCGCCGTGGCGTCGGCACCGGGCGGAATCGCGTCAGTCCCGCCGGAGCGGGAAGACGGCCCGCACCCGCTTGCCCACGGGCACGCGCTCGACGGTGACCTCGGAGGCCAGGGCGTGCACGATCTCCAAGCCATGGCGTCCGACGCGCTCGGGGTCCTTGGGGAAGCGGCGGGGCAGGGCGGTGCTGCTGTCGTACACGGACACGGCGACCGCGGTGTCCGTACCCTCCAGCTCCAGGATGTAGGGGCCCGTGCTGTGCCGGTCGGCGTTGGTGACCAGCTCGCTCACCATCAGGAGCAGCTCGCCGTCGGTCCGGGCGTCGGCGATGGCGCACCACTCGGTGCGCAGCTGCTGGAGGAACTGGGCCGCGAAGGCGCGGGCGTCGGCGATGCATCCGGGTTCGCCGGTGTAGTGCGCCGCGCGTCGCAGCGGCTCCACGGGTACGTCGAAACCAGTCGGTATCACTGCCCCGCCCAGGTGCTCGGTCATACTGTCTCTCTCGGAAGGCCCGGTCCGGCCGGTCGCTGTTGCACCAGTCCTCGTACCCCGAGCCCGGCCCTCCAGTCCACCGGATCCGTTCGCCGAGCGCGCACAGTGGCGAGGATCACGGCCGGAGCCCGGGGGCGGGCCGGTGCGGCCGGCTCACGCCACGGGGCTCGCTACTCCCCCTGCTGTCCCCCCTGGTCACCCTGATCGCCCTGGTCCTGCTGCTGCTCCTGTTGCTGTTCCTGCTGCTGCTCCTGCTCCTGTTGCTGTTCCTGCTGCTGCTCCTGCTGCTGGGTGCCGGGTTCCTCCGGCTGCTGGGCGGTCTCGGCCGGACCGCCCGTCGTCGCCGGGGCGGACTCGGCCGGCGACTGGGGCGTGACGACGGACGTCTCCGCCGGCGGCGAGCCCCCGGTGGGCACCGACGCCTCGCCGGGCGAGGTCTGCTCGGTCTGCGCCGTCTCCTCGGCCGGAGTGTCGGTCGCCGGGCTCTCCTCGCCCGTCGGTGAGTCGGTCGCCGGCTCCGACTCGGTGGGCGTGGAGGTCTCCTCCGGCGGGGAGGTCTCCTCCGGCGGCGACGTCTCGTCGGTCGGGGTCTCGTCGGTCGGCGAGTCGGTCTTGTCCGTCGGCGTCTTGTCCGTCGGCGAGTCGGTCTTGTCCGTCGGCGTCTTGTCCGTCGGCGACTCGGTCTTGTCCGTCGGCGACTCGGTCTTGTCGGTCGGGGTCTTGTCCG
>NZ_MUMF01000737.1 GCF_002155905.1 Streptomyces tricolor
CCGCGGCCGGCCGGTCCGCGGTGTCGCCGGGCTGCGCGGGCGGGTCCTCGTCGAAGAAGTGCGGGCCCGTCTCCTCCACGGACGGGCGGGCGGGGGTGACGCCGGGCGGCGGGGTGAGCGGCTCGCCGTCCTTCGGCGCCGGGCGGCTGGTGCCGGGCACCCAGGAGGCGCCGTTCCAGTACCGGACGTAGCCGGGGATGGACGGGTCCGGGTAGTAGCCCTCGCGGGGCCGGTCGTCACCTGGGGCCGGGGTTGGGGCGCTCATGTCCGTCGTCCCGTATCTGCTCGGGGGTGGGATGGGGGCCTCCACATCTATCAGACGTGGGCAGTCCGCAGCGCCAGTCCCACCGGACCCACCCCTTTCCGGGCAACGCCCGTACCGGCTCTCACCCGTCCGCGAAAAGAATTTCCCGGAACCCGCGTAATGGTCCGCCCCCTGCCTTCTCTCCTGTGCTGCGGGCCCACTCCGAGCGGCCCCGACCAGAAAGGAAACGCAGGTCATGCAGCACACCGTGGTGGAACGCGAGCTGGAGCTGAGGCTGATCCTGTCGCCGGAGCGGAGCGTCCCGGTCCCGGCCCGGCTCAGCTACCGCTCCGACGATCCGTACGCCGTCCACATCGCCTTCCACATCAACTCCGAGCACCCGGTCGACTGGACGTTCGCCCGTGAGCTGCTGGTGGAGGGGGTGTTCCGGCCGTGCGGGCAGGGGGACGTGCGGGTGTGGCCGACGAAGGCGGACGGCCGCACCGTCGTGCTGATGGCGCTGAGTTCGCCGGACGGCGACGCGCTGCTGGAGGCGCCGGTCCCGCAGGTGTCGGCCTGGCTGGAGCGGACGCTGCGCGCGGTGCCGCCGGGCACGGAGGGCGGGCAGCTGGGCATCGACGACGCGCTCGACCAGCTGCTCGCCCAGTGAGCCCGGCCTCAGAAGAGCTTGCCCGGGTTGAGGATGCCCAGCGGGTCGAAGACCTGCTTCACCGCCCGCTGCATCTCCACGCCGACCGGCCCGATCTCCCGGGCCAGCCACTCCTTCTTCAGGACGCCGACGCCGTGTTCGCCGGTGATGGTGCCGCCGAGTTCCAGGCCGAGGGCCATGATCTCGTCGAAGGACTCGCGGGCCCGGCGGGACTCGTCGGGGTCGCGGGCGTCGAAGCAGACGGTGGGGTGGGTGTTGCCGTCGCCCGCGTGGGCGCAGACGCCGATCGTGAGGTCGTACGCGGCGGCGATCCGCTCCACGCCCTCCAGCATCTCGCCGAGCCGGGACCGGGGCACGCACACGTCGTCGATCATCGTCGTGCCCTTGACCGCCTCCAGCGCGGTCAGCGAGAGCCGCCGGGCCTGGAGGAGCAGTTCGGACTCGGCCGCGTCCTCGGCGGGCACGACCTGGGTGGCGCCGGCCGCCTCGCACAGGGCGCCGACGGCGGCCAGGTCGGCGGCGGGGTCCGGGGTGTCGAAGGCGGCCAGCAGCAGGGCCTCGGTGGTCTCGGGCAGTCCCATGCGGGCGAGGGCGTTGACCGCCTTGACGGTCGTACGGTCCATCAGTTCGAGGAGGGAGGGGACGTGCCCGCCGGCCATGATGCGGCAGACGGCGTCGCAGGCGGCGGCCTGGGAGGCGAACTCGGCGGCCAGGACCAGCTGCTGGGGCGGCTTGGGCTTCAGCGCGAGGACCGCCCGGACGACGATGCCGAGGGAGCCCTCGGAGCCGACGAAGAGCCGGGTGAGGTCGTAGCCCGCCACGCCCTTGGCGGTGCGCCGGCCGGTGGACATCAGGCGGCCGTCGGCGAGGACGACGTCCAGGCCGAGGACGTACTCGGCGGTCACGCCGTACTTGACGCAGCACAGGCCGCCGGAGGCGGTGCCGATGTTGCCGCCGATGGTGCACATCTCCCAGCTGGAGGGGTCCGGCGGGTAGTACAGGCCGTGCTCCTCGACCGCGCGGGAGAGGGCCGCGTTGACCACGCCCGGTTCGACCACGGCGATCCGGTCGACGGGGCTGATCTCCAGGATGCGGTCCATCTTGGTGAGGGACAGCACGATGCAGCCGTCGATGGCGTTGGCGCCGCCGGACAGGCCGGTGCGG
>NZ_MUMF01000738.1 GCF_002155905.1 Streptomyces tricolor
AGACCGCCGTACGCTACGCCGAGGAACGGCACTGGGACGTGTTCCCGGGCACCTGGCTGGAAGCCGTCGACGGGATGCAGCACTGCTCGTGCGGCGACGCTTCCTGCCCTGCGCCGGGTGCGCACCCCGCGCGCCCCGACTGGGTGACCCAGGCGACCGGCAGTGCGACCGTCGCGCGCCGGATGTGGCAGAAGCAGCCGACCGCGTCGATCCTGCTGCCGACGGGGCGGACGTTCGACACGCTGTCCGTCCCGGAGAGCGCGGGCTTCCTGGCGCTCGCCCGCATGGAGCGGATGGAGCTGACGCTCGGGCCGGTCACGCTGACCCCGGACCGGCGGATGCACTTCTTCGTCCTGCCCGGGGCGTCCGCGAAGGTGCCGGACCTGGTGCGCAAGCTCGGCTGGTCGCTGCCGTCGCTGGACCTGGTGGCGCAGGGCGAGGGCGCGTACGTGGCCGCGCCGCCCACGCGGTTCGGGTCGCGGGGGGCCGTGCAGTGGGCCCGCCGGCCGACGCCGGCGAATCGCTGGCTACCGGACGCGGAGGAACTGATCTCGCCGCTGGCCTATGCGTGCGGGAGGGATCGGTAGCCGGTTCGCCCACTCGTCCGCGGAGTCCGGTTCGTCGGCGGCTACGGCGTGGCTGATCGCGCAGTTCCCCGCGCCCCTGAAGGGGCGCCGCATCCGCGCATCTCAATCCCCGAGTAACCGATCAAGAAACGGCGAGACAGCCCTCCACCAAGCCCCCGGCAGGTCGTAGTGGGCGAGATGCCCCGCATCCGGCACCTCCGCATACTCCCCCCGCGGCAGCACCCGCACCATCTCCTGGGCCTCCGCCCGGCCCAGCTCGCCGTCCACGCCCCGCACCACCAGCGTCGGGCAGCGGACCTGGGCCAGTTCCTCCCAGTGGGCGTCGTACACCCAGGTCGCCCGGGAGCTGAGCATGTGCCGGGGGTGGAAGACGGGTCGCCAGCCGTCCTCGCACTCGTGCATCACCTCGGCGTAGAACGCACCGCGCGCGGGGCTGGGCCGCTCCACCCGGGGGTCGTCCTCGCCGAACCACTTGCGGACGTCGGCGAGGTTGGCGAAGGGGACGGGCCAGGACCGGAACCAGTCGGCCCACTCGCGCTGCGAGGCCCCGCCGAGCGCGGAGGCCCGCATGTCGCAGATGACCAGGCCGCGGACCAGGTCGGGGCGTTCGGCGGCGAGCTGCCACGCGGTCAGCGCGCCCATGGCGTGGCCGACGAGGACGGCGGGGGCGAGACCGAGCTGCTCCACGGCGGCCTCGGCGTCCTCGACGTAGGCCTCACGGGTGTAGGCGGCCGGCGGGGGCTTGTCGCTCTGGCCGTGGCCGCGCTGGTCGAGCGCCACGGCGCGGTGGCGCTCGGCGAGCCGGCGGGCGGTGGCCGCCCAGTGGGAGGCGCGGCCCATCAGACCGTGGAGCAACAGCACCCCCGGAACGCCCGGCTCCGCCTCCGCTTCCGCGTCGGGACCCGCCTCCGGTTTCGGCGGGTCGGCGAACTCCCAGGCGGCCAGCCGCAGCCCGCCCGCTCCCGTCACATCGATACGCCGTGCCATCGGCCTGGCACCCCCCAGTGCTCCGCCTGCCTCGTCGTCCAGCCGCCCCAGGCTATCGAATACCTATTCGAAAATTCCGTTTCTGATGGACAACACCCCTCGTTCGAGTGACACCCCTCAAGGAATGATCGGCGCAGCCGAGGGGATCTTTCTGGCAGGAGGCGGACCGCTCGGGGAAAAACGGTCCGAGGGGGATGACCCTGAGAGCTCGGGGCTCCGGGTCAGCACAGGGGAGGACAGGCCCCGGCGCCGCACGGCGCCGGGGCCTCCACCGTCTCAGCGCTTGGCGACGAACACGTGGGAGGCGATGTCCGCCTCCAGCTCGGCCGCCTCACCGCCGCTGCCCACCAGCACACCACCGGGCGACTCCGTGACGCTCACCACCGACCCGGGCTGCACACCCGCCCGCCGCAGCGTGTACATCAGCTGCGCGTCCGTCTGGATCGGCTCGCCGATCCGGCGCACGACGACCGTCTTGCCGTCCGTGCCCGGGTCCAGGTCGGCCAGCGACACCATGCTCTCGTCCAGGAACGGGTCCGCCCCGTCCTTCTCGCCCAGCTCCTCCAGGCCCGGGATGGGGTTGCCGTACGGCGACTCGGTGGGGTGCCGCAGCAGCTCCAGCACGCGACGCTCCACCGCCTCGCTCATCACGTGCTCCCAGCGGCAGGCCTCCGCGTGCACCTGCTCCCACTCCAGCCCGATCACATCCACGAGCAGGCACTCGGCCAGGCGGTGCTTGCGCATCACGCGCGTCGCCAGCCGGCGGCCCTCGTCGGTCAGCTCCAGGTGCCGGTCGCTGGCCACGGACACCAGACCGTCGCGCTCCATCCGCGCCACCGTCTGGCTCACCGTCGGCCCGCTCTGGTCCAGCCGCTCCGCGATGCGGGCGCGCATGGGGACGACGCCTTCCTCTTCGAGTTCGAGGATGGTGCGGAGATACATCTCCGTGGTGTCGATCAGTCCGGACATACGTGCCCCTCGATTACCTCTGTCGGCAGCCGGCCGCTGGCGCTGGCCCTGGCACCAATTCTGCCGGATCCCACTGACAAGCGGGCGGTACCGGGGAAACGGGGCCGTCAAGGGGGGCGCGGCCGTATTGACACCGAGATGGTCCAGACCGCACGGTGATCCGCGACACAGACGCTGCGAAGGGGCACCGCATGAGCGACGGCACGCCTGCCGACCTGTTCTTCGACGCCGCCATCGGCCTGCTGCACCGGGTCCGCGACGAGGAGGCCGAGGCCATCGCCGCGGCCGGCACCCTGCTCGCCGACACCGTCGCGGCCGGCGGTCGCCTGTTCGCCTTCGGCGCCGGGCACTCCTCGCTGGCCGCCCAGGACGTCGTCTACCGCGCGGGCGGCCTGGCGCTGATGAACCTGCTCGCCGTACCCGGCGTCGTCGGCGTCGACGTCACCCCGGCCACCCTCGGCTCCGCCCTCGAACGCGTCGACGGCCTCGCGAGCGCCGTCCTGGACACCTCCCCGCTCCGCGCCGGCGACGCCCTCGTGATCGTCTCCCTGTCCGGGCGCAACGCCCTGCCCGTGGAGATGGCCCTCACCGCCCGCGCCCACGGCGTACGGGTCGTCGGCGTCACCTCGGTCGCGTACGCCGCGGAGACGACGTCCCGGCACAGCTCCGGCACCTTCCTCAAGGACCACTGCGACATCGTCCTCGACTCGAAGATCGCCGTCGGCGACGCCGAACTCGCCCTCGACACCATCCCGGCGCCCTTCGCCCCCGCCTCCACGGTCGTCACCGCCGCCCTGATGCAGGCCGTCGTGGCGACCGCCGCCGCCACCCTCGCCGACCGCGGCATCGAACCCCCGCTGCTGCGCTCCGGCAACGTCGACGGCGGCCACGAGTGGAACAGCCGGGTGATGGCGGAGTACGGCGACCGGATCTTCTACCGCCACTGACACCGCCGGCGCCGCCGGACCTACTCCGCCGGCCGCTCCCGCACCGCCTCCGCCAGGTCGAGCGCCATCGCGATCCGTACGGCCACGTCCTCCGCGTACGCCGCGTCGGACCGCTCGAAGCGGCTGCGGCCGGCGCCGCGCAGGAAGGTCACCACGCCCAGCGTCCGCCCCCGGCTGCGCAGCACCGCGCACAGCGCGTGCACCGCGTCGCCGGGCCACTGCCGCTCCAGCGCCCACTCCCGCGCCCGCTCGGCCGGCACCGGCCCGGCGTCCGCGCGCACGGTCCCGGTCCGCTCCACGCACCGCAGCGCCGGATGCCCCTCCCGGTAGCGCACGGGCAGCCCGGCCGCGCCCGTGAGCAGGCTCGGCCCCGGCGCCCCGGCCGGCGTCGCCGCGAGCCGTACCAGCCGGACCGGGCCCGGCTCGCCCTCCGCGCGCGGGCCGCCCGCCAGCCGGTCGACGAGGGCGTGGTCGGCGTAGCCGGCGAGGGCGAAGTCCAGGTGGACGGTGGCCGCCTCCACCGGGTCCTCGCACTCGGCCGCGGCCCGGGCCGCCCGGTGCAGCTGGTTCGTCCGGAACCGCAGCAGGGCCGCCTCCTGCTCCCCCTGCTTGGCCTCGGTGACGTCCTCGAACAGCCACCCCACGCCGAGCGGCACCGGCTCCTCCGCGAGCGGCGAGGCCAGCCGCACGAACCCGCTGCGCCAGCAGCGCCGCTTGTCCCCCTCCGGGGTCCGCACGGTCACCCACAGATCGGCGGGCGCGGGCGGCGCGCCCTCGGCGAGGACGTGCGTCAGCGCGGCCTCCAGCTCCTCCACGCCCTGCGCCAGCAGCTCGCCCAGCGGACGCCCCAGCGCGGACGTACGGCCCAGCCCCAGCGAGCGCGCCGCGTGCGCGTTCACCACGGCGGGCCGCAGGTCGGCGTCGACCAGCACGACCCCCCAGGAGGCGTCCTCGAACAGGGCCTCGCTCAGCGCGATCGAGCGCTCCAGGTCGATCTGCGCGTGCACCTCGCTGAACGCGCAGTACACCCCCGCGGGCTGCCCGTCGGGCCCGCGCACCGCGGCCGACTGCGTCCGTACGAGCACCCGCCCGCCGTCCTTGGTGACGAGCGCGAACTCGTGCACCTGCCGCCCCGGCGCGCGCATCGCCGACATCAGCCGGGCCTGCACCTCCTCGGCGTCGGCGGTGCGCACCGCCCAGCCGGCGAACCCCTGCCGCCCGACGGCCTCCGCGGCCGTCCACCCGAGGATCCGCTCGGCCTCCCGGTTCCAGTGGGTCACCACCCCGTCGGCGTCGAAGGCGCACAGCGCCGCGTCCATGCCGTCCAGCAGCGCGGCGAGCAGGTCGGATCCCCCGGACTCACCGGGCTCCTCCGGCCCCAGCTCGTCCGTGGTCCCACTCCGCCGCGAAGCACTCACCTGGACCCCCTGGAGGCTGCGTCCGCGCACACACGGCACTCGGTTCGCTCACTGGCCTGCACTGGCCTTCATTCAACTGGAACGTGACCCAGCACACATCCTGTTCCCGCAAGAAAAAATCGGTTGAGTGCCTCCGGGCCGCTTCCTAGGGTGTCGGGTACACGAGAAGGGAGGTGGTTCGGCAGATGTATGGAAACCGGACGCGTGAGGTGGCTGCGGGCTAGCGGCCCGTCACCACGCCATGTGCGGTGCCGGACCAGCGCGCGACAGATGCGTGCAGCCGGCCCAATCCCAAGCAGTCACCCGACCCGCGGGCTGCCGGTACGTCCGGCCGGCTCCTCCTCGGAGGAACCCAGCCCGCGGGTCGTCTGCGTTTCCGGAAGGTGCCCGGGGGGCCGTCAGGGGCTGAGGCGTTCGACCTTCCAGGTGCCGTTCGGCCGGGCGGCGTAGCGCAGGCGGTCGTGGAGGCGGTTGGCGCGGCCCTGCCAGAACTCGATCGTCTCGGGGACGACGCGGAAGCCGCCCCAGTGCGGCGGGACGGGGACCTGTTCGTCCTCGGGGTAGCGGGCCGCGAGTTCGGCGTAGGCCGTGTCCAGTTCGGTGCGCGAGGCGATCACCGTGGACTGGGCGCTGGCCCAGGCGCCCAGCTGGGAGCCGTGCGGGCGGGTGCGGAAGTAGGCGGCGGTCTCGTCGCGGCCGGTGCGCCGGGCGGTGCCGGTGACGATGACCTGGCGGGCCAGCGGGTGCCAGGGGAAGAGCAGCGAGACGTGCGGGTTCGCCGCCAGGTCGCGGCCCTTGCGGGAGTCGTAGTTGGTGAAGAAGACGAAGCCCTCGGTGTCGTACTGCTTCATCAGTACCGTGCGTGAGCTGGGGCGGCCCGTCGCGTCCGCCGTGGAGACGACCATCGCGTTGGGTTCGTAGAGCGTGCCGTGCAGGGCCGCCCGGGCGGCATCCTC
>NZ_MUMF01000739.1 GCF_002155905.1 Streptomyces tricolor
GCTCACCCGGCGCGGCATCAGCGTCTGGGGCTCCCGGGTCCTCGCGGTGCGCGGGCGCAAGAGCGGCCAGTGGCGCACCACGCCGGTGAACCTGCTGACGGTGGACGGGCAGCAGTACCTGATCGCGCCGCGCGGTCATGTCCAGTGGACCCGGAACATGCGCGCGGCCGGCGGCGGCGAACTGCGGCTCGGCAGGAAGGCGGAGGCGTTCACCGCCACCGAGGTCGCCGACGACGACAAGGTCCCGCTGCTGCGGGCCTACCTCAAGCGCTGGAAGGCGGAGGTCGGGGTCTTCTTCAAGGGCGTCGGCCCCGACTCCCCGGACGCCGACCTGCGCCGGATCGCCCCCGACCACCCGGTCTTCCGCATCACCGTCACGAACTGACCGGCTCCTCCGCCGGGGCGGCCTGCCCCCGGTCCAGCGCGGTCAGGGCGCGCTGGGCGATCGGGTGGGAGCGGACGATCTCACCCAGCGAGGTCGCGCCCCGCGTGATGTCCCGGAACGCCCGCCAGGCCGGGCGGAAGCCGGTGAGGGCCGCGTGGAAGAGGCCGGGGCGCTTCTCGAACACGGTCAGCAGCCGCTTGCCGACGGCCATCTCGACGCCGAGCCCCGCCTTGATCGCGAACGCGTAGTTCAGGGCCTGGCGCCGGGTGTCCACGGCGTCGTGCGCCTCCGCGATGCGGACCGCCCACTCCCCCGCCAGCCGGCCCGAGCGCAGCGCGAAGGAGATGCCCTCGCGGGTCCACGGCTCCAGCAGGCCGGCCGCGTCCCCGCAGACCAGCACCCGGCCCCGGGACAGCGGGGAGTCGTCGGCGCGGCAGCGGGTCAGGTGCCCGGAGGAGATGGCCGGCTCGAAACCGGCGAGGCCCAGCCGGGCGATGAAGTCCTCCAAGTACCGCTTGGTGGCGGCGCCTTCGCCGCGCGCGGAGATCACACCGACCGTGAGGGTGTCGCCCTTGGGGAAGACCCAGCCGTAACTGCCCGGGATCGGGCCCCAGTCGATCAGGACCCGGCCCTTCCAGTCCTCGGCGACGGTCTCCGGCACCGGGATCTCCGCCTCCAGGCCGAGGTCGACCTGGTCGAGCTTCACCCCGACGTGGGCCCCTATCCGGCTGGCGCTGCCGTCGGCCCCGACGACCGCGCGGGCCAGCAGCGTCTCCCCGCCCTGCAGGACGACGGCGACCGTACGGCGGTCCGGCACCGCCGAGCCGTGCTGCTCGACCCGCTGCACCGTGACGCCCGTGCGCAGCTCGGCGCCCGCCTTCTGCGCGTGCTCGACCAGCTGCTGGTCGAACTCGGGCCGGTTGATCAGCCCGAACAGCATCTGCTTGGAGCGGCGCGTGCGGGAGAAGCGGCCGTTGTGCGAGAAGGTGACCGCGTGCACGCGGTCCCGGAAGGGCAGCTCGAAGCCGGGCGGCAGGGCGTCGCGCGAGGGGCCGATGATGCCGCCGCCGCATGTCTTGTAGCGGGGCAACTCGGCTTTCTCCAGCAACAGCACGCGCCGTCCCGCGACCGCCGCCGCGTAGGCGGCCGAGGCGCCCGCGGGGCCCGCGCCCACCACGACGACGTCCCACACCCGCTGCACGTCGTCCGCCGAAGAGTTCTCGCCGCTCACGATGGTCTACCGCTCCGATCAAGCCGCTGCCAAGTGTCCTTCCGCATCCTACGGCGGCCGTCCGCGCAGACCGCTGTGGGAGGATCGGTGTACTCACCCCGTACAACGTCGCACCCACGAGGAGCGTGCCCATGCCGTCGAATCCGGTCGCCGAGACCGTCGCCTCGCTGCTGCCCCGGGCGAAGGCGGAGCTGACCGAACTGGTCGCCTTCAAGTCGGTGGCGGACTTCACGCAGTTCTCGAAGAGCGAGAGCGACGCCGCCGCGGGCTGGATCGCCGACGCGCTGCGCGCCGAGGGCTTCACGGACGTGGCACTGCTGGACACCCCGGACGGCACGCAGTCCGTGTACGGCTACCTGCCGGGCCCGGAGGGTGCGAAAACGGTTCTCCTCTACGCCCACTACGACGTGCAGCCCCCGCTGGACGAGGCCGGCTGGGCCACCCCGCCGTTCGAGCTGACCGAGCGCGACGGCCGCTGGTACGGCCGCGGGACCGCCGACTGCAAGGGCGGCTTCATCATGCACCTGCTCGCCCTGCGCGCCCTCAAGGCGAACGGCGGCGTCCCGGTCCATGTCAAGGTGATCGTGGAGGGCTCGGAGGAGCAGGGCACGGGCGGCCTGGAGCGGTACGCCGAGCAGCACCCCGAGCTGCTGGCGGCGGACACGATCATCATCGGCGACGCGGGCAACTTCCGGGTCGGGCTGCCGACGGTGACCACCACGCTGCGCGGCATGACCCTGGTCCGGGTGCGGATCGACACGCTGGCCGGCAACCTGCACTCGGGCCAGTTCGGCGGTGCCGCCCCGGACGCGCTGGCCGCGCTGATCCGGGTGCTGGACTCGCTGCGCGCCGAGGACGGCTCGACCACGGTCGACGGCCTGGACGCCACCGCACGGTGGGACGGCCTGGAGTACGCGGAGGAGCAGTTCCGCACGGACGCCAAGGTGCTGGACGGCGTCGAGCTGATCGGTGACGGTTCGGTCGCGGACCGCATCTGGGCCCGCCCGGCGGTCACCGTCCTCGGCATCGACTGCCCGCCGGTCGTCGGCGCCACCCCGTCGGTGCAGTCGAGTGCCCGCGCCCTGGTCAGCCTGCGGGTGCCGCCGGGCGTGGACGCGGCGGAGGCCACCAAGCTGCTCCAGGCGCACATCGAGGCGCACACCCCGTGGGGTGCCCGGGTCACCACCGAGCAGCTCGGCCAGGGCCAGGCGTTCCGCGCCGACACCTCCAGCCCGGCCTACCAGGCGATGGCCGACGCGATGGCCGAGGCCTACCCCGGCGAGACCATGCAGTACGCCGGCCAGGGCGGCTCCATCCCGTTGTGCAACACGCTCGCCGGCCTCTACCCGCAGGCGGAGATCCTGCTCATCGGCCTGAGCGAGCCGGAGGCGCAGATCCACGCGGTCAACGAGAGCGTGTCCCCCGAGGAGCTGGAGCGGCTCTCGGTCGCCGAGGCGCTGTTCCTGCGCAACTACGCGGCGGGCTGAACCGTTCTGCCGACGGCAGAGGACCCTCGCCCGCGGGCCGGGGTCCTCCTTACGTTCGGCGCATGGACGTCATCGAACTGCTGCCCCGCCTCCACCTGTTGCGCTTCCCGGTCGGCCAGGCCTACCTCTGGCACGACCGCGACGAGCTGACCCTGATCGACGCGGGCACGATCGGCTCCGGCCGGACCATCGCCGACGCGGTCACCGCGCTGGGGCGCTCCCCCGAGGACGTACGGCGCGTCGTGCTGACCCACTTCCACGAGGACCACGCGGGCGGTGCGGGCGAGTTCGCCGCGCTGAGCGGGGCCGAGGTGCTGGCGCACCACCGGGACGCGCCGTTCGTACGCGGTGAACTGCCCGGTCCGCCGCCGCGGTTCGAGGAGTGGGAGCTGCCGGTCCACGCGGAGGCGGCCCGGCATCTGCCCCCGGGCACTCCGCTGCCGCCGCCGTCGGTCACCGAGGTGACGGACGGGGACGTCCTCGGATTCGGCGGGGGCGCACACGTCCTGCACGTCCCGGGGCACACGGACGGCAGCATCGCTCTGTTCCTGCCCGCACAGGGCGTGCTGTTCACCGGGGACACGGTGGCGGCGGCACCGGTCGACGGGACGCCGATCCCCGGGGTGTTCAACCTCGACCGGCGGCAACTCCTCGCCTCCGTGGGCCGACTCGCCGACCTCGGTGCGGAGGTGGCCTGCTTCGGCCACGGCGACCCGGTTCTGCACGGGGCGTCCGCCGCCCTGCGTGAGGTGACGGCCGCCGCCCGTTCCTGACGGCACGCCCGTCACCGGACGCGGGGACACGGGGAAGGAGAGGCGGGAGACGGCGGGTCAGCCGAGCGGTACGCCGGCCTCCAGATAGAGCGCGGTGCCTCGCTCGCGGGCGCGCAGCGCCCAGCGCAGCCGTTCGTAACGGACCGGCGGCAGCATCGCGGCGGCCTCCTCCTCGGTCGCGAACCGCCACGCGCGCAACTCCGGTCCCGGCAGCAGCACCTGGGACGCCTGGCCGGGCTCCAGCCGGCCGCCGTCGAACAGCAGCCGCAGCCCGCCGAAGCCGGGCGGTGCGGGCCGTTCCCAGTCCACGACGAGCAGCCGGGGCACCTCCTGAAGCCGTATCCCGGTCTCCTCGGCGACCTCGCGCATCCCCGCGCGGGCCGGTGCCTCGCCCCGCTCCACCACGCCGCCGGGGAACTCCCAGCCGGGCTTGTAGGTGGGGTCGACCAGCAGCACCCGGTCGTGCTCGTCGAAGAGCAGCACCCCCGCGGCGAGCGTCTCGGCGGTCGGCTCGGGGGTCTGCACGATGTCGCAGACGGGTACGGCACCGCTGCCGACGGCGTCGGCGATGCGGACGGCCGTCTCGTACGGGGTGAGGTCGCTGGTGTCGACCGGGTGCGCGTCGGCGGTGAGCCAGGAGGCGAGGGCGGCGCGGTAGGGCTCGATGTGGTCGTACGACCACTGCCGGGTGCGTATCTCGCCGTCGGGGAGGTCGGGCGGGATCTCGCGCCCCGCTATCCGCTCACGCAGGATCGTTTCGGCCGGGGCGAGGAGCAGATGGTGCACGGTGATCCGGCGGGCGGCGAGGCCGCCGAAGATCTCGTCGCGGTACTCCTGGCGGAGCAGGGTCATGGGCACCACGAGGGTGCCGCCCAGCTCGGCGAGCATCGCGGCGGCGGTGTCGACCACCAGCCGGCGCCAGATCGGCAGGTCCTGGAAGTCGCCGACCTCGGCGAGGCGCTTGGGCGGCAGCAGGTGTGCGAGCGCCCCGCCGATGACCTCGGGGTCGAAGAGCGCGCTGTTCGGGATCAGTTCGATCAGTTCGCGTGCGGTGGTGGTCTTCCCCGCACCGAACGCGCCGTTGATCCAGACGACGGTCACGGACTCCCCCTCTTCTGTTGGCCCCCTGAGGCTTGCCCGCTCCACCCTGCCACGGAAACCCTCTCCCGTTGAGGGCGCCTGTCCGCGCGCACACGGGAGTGCCGGTGCCCCCGATGGCGGGGGCACCGGCACGCACGCCGTACGCCGTCGGGTCAGTCCTGCCCGAGGGACTGCTGGGGATCGACGTTCAGACTGTCCTGGGCGACGAGCCGGCCGGCCGTGTCGAGCGTGTCGGAGACGTTGAGGTCACCGAGCGACCCGTCGTCCGCGGCGTGGGACGGGGTGACGGCGGCCACGACGAATCCGGCGGCCAGGGTGGCGATGGCGAGCATGCTGCGCTTCTTCATGCCCTGATCAACTGCCCGGAGGCCCAGGAGTCACGCGGCTCGCCGTGGTCGTGCTCCGCGGGCCGGTCGTCGGCGGTGCGAAACCTCGTGGCCGCGCCGGCCGACGGGCGGATAGGGTCCGGGAGGCCCGGTGCCACCGGGACCGTCCGACGCGACCGCACGGAAGGCGACAGCCATGCCCAGCCCCCGCCCCACCACCACGCTCTGGCGCCCGACGGGCCCCGTGGAGCTGGAGCTGGTCCGCGAGCGGGAGTGGCGGGCGTGGCCGCCCCGGCTGCCGGAGCAGCCGATCTTCTATCCGGTGCTGAACGAGGACTACGCGATCCGCATCGCCCGGGACTGGAACGTCAAGCACGACGGCGCCGGTTTCGTCACCCGCTTCGAGGTCGACAGCGCGTTCCTCGCCCGCTACCCGGTCCGGCGGGCCGGGGGCGAGACCATCCTGGAACTGTGGGTGCCCGCCGAGGAGCTGGACGAGTTCAACGCGCACATCGTCGGCCGCATCGAGGTCGTGCACGAGTTCCGCGGAGCCGCGGAGCCCGCCTGAGCGGCTGCGGGCCGGCAACCGGCCGCAGCACCCGAAGCGAACAGATCCGAACGAGCCAACTCCCTTTGGCCGCACCCTTGTTGCCCTCTTCCAACACACTCCGACACGTCCTACCGTAAACGCGCACCGATGACGCGTACATGCCGTCATCCTGGTTTCGCGAGTCGGAGGAACGTCAACGATGCGTCACCCTCACACCCGCACGACCCGCACCATCCGCCGAAGAGTGGCCGGCGCGCTCACCGCGGGCCTGCTGTGCGCGGCGGGCCTCGGCGGCCCCGCCCTGGCCGCCCCCGCCCGGAC
>NZ_MUMF01000740.1 GCF_002155905.1 Streptomyces tricolor
CTCCACCGAGAACTGGCAGCGGCCGAGCACCGAGGTCGACTTCCTGATGCGGCTGGTCCGCCGGGTGGTGCGCAAACACGCCCCGCTGCTGCACGCGCGGGGGATCCGCTGCCGGTTCCTCGGCGTGGCGGATCCGCGCATCCCGCCGGCGCTGACCCGGGACTTCGCCGATCTGATGACGCTGACGGGCGAGAACCGGGGCATGACGCTGACCGTCGCGTTCGATCACGGCGGACGCAGGGACATCGTGGCGGCGGCCCGCTCCCTGATCCGCAGCGGGGTGCCGGCCGAGGCCGTGGACGAGCGGAGCTTCGCCGCTCATCTGCCGTTTCCCGACACCCCCGACGTGGACCTCGTCATCCGCACCTCCGGGGAGCAGCGCATCTCCAACTTCATGCTCTGGCAGGTCGCCTACGCGGAGTGGATGTTCCCGCCGGTCCTCTGGCCGGACTTCCGCGCGCCCCACTTCCTGGAGTGCCTGCACACCTATCAGCAGCGCGACCGCCGCTTCGGCGGCGTCACGCCGAACGCGAACGGAGAACGACGACCGTGACGGACACGGGCAGCAACGAGCCCAGGAACACCGGCGACGCATCCGGAGCCGCTGCCGCCGACGATCAACTCTTCGGCCCGGACAGCCAGTTCGAGGCGTTCTTCAACGATCCACGCTGGGCGCTGGCCGTCGTCCGGGCGACCGTGCTGGAGGCCGCGCACCCGCAGGTCGGCGCGGCCCTGATCGACAACTCGACGTTCGTGACCCACCCGTGGCGGCGGCTGCGCAACACGGTCGTGAGCCTGCAGCGCATGTTCGGGCCCGACGACGCGGTACGGCGCAGGGAGGCGGCGCGGCTCAACCGGCTGCACGCCCGGCTGAGCGGCACCGACGCGCACGACCGGCCCTACGACGCGATGGATCCGGCGGTGCGGGCCTGGGTGGTGGCCACCCTCTTCGAGAGCAGCGTCACGATGTGCCGCCTCAGCGGGCAGCCGCTGGAGCAGGCCGCCATGGAGCGGCTGTACGCCGAATTCCGGGCCTATCTGGCCGCCTTGGACGGCGATGCCCGCCATCTGCCGTCCACGCTGCACGAGTTCTGGGCGTACTACGACCGTGTGGTGGAGGAGGAACTGGAGAACACGGAGGCGATGCGCATCATCCTCTACCGGCTCTTCGACCATCTGCCCGCGCCGCCCCTGCTGCACGGTCTGCCCACCCTGTGGGCGGCCGGCCGCGCGCTCGCCGGGCCGCTCATCGGCGTGGTCACCGTGGCGTCCCTGCCGGAGCCGTTCCGCCGCCGGGCGGGGCTGCCCGAGCTGCCCGGCGCCCAGACCCTGATGCAGGGCGCCTATCTCGGCGCCGGCCTCGCCCGGTTCCTCCCGGAGGGGTGGATCCGGACCGACGCCCTCACCGGCCTGCTCGCCCTCTCCCCCGACAGCGACGACCCCCGGGCCCGGACGCTCGGCGCGCTGCGGGACCGGATGAAGCGGGCCGGGGCCCTGGTACGGCTGATCACTCCCCTGCCGCCGGAGCCGGACCCCGATGCGGGGAGCGCCGCACGGCGCAGCGCGGAGGAGTTCTTCGCGGCGGTGCTGGACCAGACCGGGGACGGCTGTCTGGACTGGCCCGACCTCGCCGCCATGGCCCGGGAGATCGCCGGCCGGCTCGACCTGGACGAGCCGGAGGAGACGCGGCTCTACGACGCCTTCGCCGGCTGGTGGCGGGAGCTGCAGGCGGCTCTCGACACCGACGGCGACGGTCGGATCAGCGCCGCGGAGTACGCGGCGGCCGTGCCGTCGCTCGCCGGTCCCGCCCTGATCAGGGTCGCCGAGGTGCTCTTCGACGTCACCGACGTGAACGGCGATCAGCGCGTCGACGCGGCGGAGTACCGGGCGCTGTTCCGCAGGGGCTTCCGCCGGGACATGACCGGCGCGGACGGCACCTACTCGCGGGCCGCTTTCGTGCGGGACTTCCTGGCCTTCATGTCGGGCCGGGAGCGCTCGACCCCCTACGACCCGCTGCTCGCCGACGCCTGACCGGCGGCCTCGGCGCGGCGGCGAGCGTCAGCCGAGGCCGAGGACGCTCAGGGTGCGCTCCGCCATCCGCCGCTCGCCGAGGGCGTTGGGGTGGACGGGGACGACGCTGTGCCCGAACAGCAGCGGCTCGATCCACCGGGTGCCGGCGGGCTGGCAGGCGTCGTGCCCGGTGGAGACCTCGGCGAAGTCCACGTAGGTCGCCCCCGTCTCCTCGGCGGCCCGCCGGACCACGGCGTTGAGGTGCGCCTGCAGGGCGTGCAGGTACGGCACGTCACCGGTGGCGACGGGCAGCCTGGCGAAGCAGGACGGGTCGGCCGTGGCGGGCGTGATCCAGGGGTAGCCGAGCACGGCCACGCGGGCCTGCGGGGCCTTGGCGCGCACGGCGCGGAGCGCGGATTTCAGCGCCGGGTAGGTGTCGGTGTCGATCGCGTCGTCGAAGGCCGTGCCGTACCTGTCCTTGCACGGGCTGCCCCGGCCGCCGCTGAGGATGCCGGCGGTTCCGCAGGCGGTCACGGCGTTGATGAAGGTGCCGTTGTCGTTGCCGCCGATGGTCAGGGTCACCAGGTCGGTGTCCGCGGTGACCGCGTCCGCCTGGGGAGGGACGCCGGGGTACTGGGGCTCGGTGAAGTCCTTGGTCTGGGCGGCGCCGCAGGTGACGTCGGTCAGCCGGGCCGCCGTCCGGGCGGCGATGACGTGGGGGTAGTTCGCGGTGGAGCGCAGGCAGAGCGGACTGGTGAGGTCGACGGGCAGGACACCGGAGGCGGCGCTGTAACTGTCCCCGAGGGCCGCGTAGTCGAGCGGGGTCGCGGCCTGGGCGGGGACCGTGGTGAGGCCGAGGGCCAGCGCGCCGACGGCCGCGGAGGCGGCGGTGAGGACTCGGCGCAGGGCGGACATGGGCATGGAGGTGCTCTCCCTTCTCGGGGCGGGACGCGAGCCGCACGGGAGGGAACACGAGCCGCACGGGACGGGACGAGGGCTGCGCGGGACGGGACGCGGGCTGCGCGGGACGGGACGCGAGGCAGGCGGGGCTCAGGGCAGGCGGGCATGGCGGTGCCGTGGGCGTGCTGGGGCGCGGGAGCAGGGCGGCTCGATCGAGCCGGGGA
>NZ_MUMF01000741.1 GCF_002155905.1 Streptomyces tricolor
TCGCCCTGCGCGACCGGCTGCTCGATCAGGACGTTGCCGGCCTGGTCGGTCAGGCGGACGGTGCCGGCGGCCGGGATCTCGAAGGTCTTGTCGTGGGAGCCGTACTCCTCGGCCTTCTGCGCCATCAGGCCGACGTTCGGCACCGAGCCCATGGTGGACGGGTCGTAGGCGCCGTTGGCCCGGCAGTCGTCGATGACGGCCTGGTAGACACCGGCGTAGGAGGAGTCCGGGATGACGGCGAGGGCGTCGTGCTCCTGGCCGTCCGCGCCCCACATGTGGCCGGAGGTGCGGATCATGGCCGGCATCGAGGCGTCGATGATGACGTCCGACGGCACGTGCAGGTTGGTGATGCCCTTGTCCGAGTCGACCATGGCCAGGTCCGGGCCCTCGGCGATCTCGGCGTCGAAGGAGGCCTTGATCGCGGCGCCCTCGGGCAGGCTCTCCAGGCCCTTCAGGATGCCGCCGAGGCCGTCGTTCGGGGAGAGGCCGGCCGCCTTCAGGGTCTCGCCGTACTGCGCGAACGTCTTCGGGAAGAAGGCGCGCACCACGTGACCGAAGATGATCGGGTCGGAGACCTTCATCATCGTGGCCTTCAGGTGCACGGAGAACAGGACGCCCTCGGCCTTGGCGCGGGCGACCTGCGCGGCGAGGAACGCGTTCAGCTCGGCGACGCGCATGACGGACGCGTCGACGACCTCGCCCGCCAGGACCGGTACGGACTCCTTCAGGACGGTCGTGGTGCCGTCCTCGCCGACCAGCTCGATCTTGAGCGTGCCGTCCTCGGCGATGACGACGGACTTCTCGGTGGAGCGGAAGTCGTTCTCGCCCATGGTCGCCACGTTGGTCTTGGACTCGGCGGTCCAGGCGCCCATGCGGTGCGGGTGGGTCTTGGCGTAGTTCTTCACCGAGGCCGGGGCGCGGCGGTCGGAGTTGCCCTCACGCAGGACCGGGTTCACGGCGGAACCCTTGACCTTGTCGTAGCGGGCGCGGATCTCGCGCTCCTCGTCGGTCTTCGGGTCGTCCGGGTAGTCCGGCAGCGCGTAGCCCTTGCCCTGCAGCTCGGCGATGGCGGCCTTCAGCTGCGGGATGGACGCCGAGATGTTCGGCAGCTTGATGATGTTGGCGGCGGGGGTCTTGGCCAGCTCACCCAGCTCGGTCAGCGCGTCGGGGATGCGCTGGTCCTCGTTCAGGTACTCCGGGAAGACGGCGATGATGCGCCCGGCCAGCGAGATGTCGCGGGTCTCCACGGGCACACCGGCCTGCGAGGCGTACGCCTGGATCACCGGCAGGAACGAATGCGTCGCCAGGGCCGGGGCCTCGTCTGTGTAGGTGTAGATGATGGTCGAGTCAGTCACCGGGTGCTCCGCTCCACGTCTGTAACATTGCTCGACATCAAGATATCTCGTGATCGGGGTCGGCTCGACAGGGGTCCTGGCCGGAAAAAGTGCCGTCCGTCATCTCGCGCGCGATCCAGCGGCAGATCACGTCCACGACGTACACCTGTTCGGCCCGGGTCAGCTCGCGGCCCTTCGGGATGCCGTGCCAGCGCTCCAGACAGCTCCGGCAGCAGGTCGCGGTGGCGTGCTGGGCCACGAAGACCGGATGACCGCGGTACGGCGTCTGCCGGCCGTCCTTGTGCGGCTCGGCCGGCGCCAGCCGCCGGGCGATCAGGTCGTACGCGTGCCGGCGGACCGTCGCCGGCCCTTTCAGCTCCGCGGTCGCCCGGTCCCGCCCGCGCAGACGGAACCTGGCCCGGAACGGCTGCCGCGCGAGGGCGTCGAGCCGCCGGTCGAGCGCACGGGGATCGGGGGAGGGGTGCCCCGGTGAGCCGGGGGC
>NZ_MUMF01000742.1:0-161 GCF_002155905.1 Streptomyces tricolor
CGGTCGCCGCCGTCGTCGCCGAGTGCGGCCTGCGCGCCCACCTCGGCGCGACCTACTTCTCCAGCCAGGGACCCGAAGCCCGGGAGGCGGCACTGGAGTTCGCGCTCCGCCGGCGCGGCACCGCCGACGGCCGCATCACCACCGCCCTCGCCCCGCACGCC
>NZ_MUMF01000742.1:194-2860 GCF_002155905.1 Streptomyces tricolor
CGCCGCCGAGAACCGCGACCAGACCGACACCAGCCTCGCCCGGCACGGCCGCACCCCCATCGAGGTGCTGGACCGCACCGGACTCCTCGACACCGACCTGCTCATCGCCCACGGCACCGGCATCGTGGAACGGGACCTGCCGCTGCTGGCCCGCACGGGCGGCCGTACGGCCGTGGCCACCGCACCCCGCGGCTACCTCAAGTTCGCCTGGCCCACCACCACTCCGGTACGGGCCCTGCGCGCGGCCGGCGTCCCGGTCGGCCTCGCCACGGACGGCGCCGCGTCCAACAACTCCCTCGACGTGTGGGAGGCGATGGCGCTGACGTCCCTGGTGCAGAAGTCGGTGGAGGGCGATCCCCGCTGGCTGACCTCCCGCCAGGCCCTCCACCACGCCACCCTGCAGAGCGCCCGCGCGGTCGGCCTCGGCGACCGGGTGGGCTCCCTCGCGCCCGGCCGCCGCGCCGACCTCGTCCTGGTCGACCTCACCGGCCCGCACACGCAGCCGGTCCACGACCTCGCCGCCACCCTCGTGCATAGCGCCCGCGCCGCCGACGTCCGCACCACCGTCGTGGACGGCCGCGTGCTGATGCGGGACCGTGAACTGCTCACTCTCGACGTGCCCGCGATCGTGCGGGAACTGACCGACCGGCTGCCCGCGCTGACCGCGCGTCACCACGGCCGTCGTATCCAGGAGTACGACACCTGAGCCGAGTGCGCCGCCGTCCGAGCCGCCTGGGTCCGCTGCCTGGCCGAAAAGCGTGCCTGCGGGAGGCCGGCCGAAAAATTCTCCGCGCGCGGCGATGAGTTCCGCGCACACCGGCGGTCACCACCCCGAACCGACCGTCGGACAGGAGGGCCCATGTCGCTTCCGGAGATCGTCTCGCGCGAGCAGTGGCGCGCGGCGCGCGAGGAGTTGCTGCGCAAGGAGGAGGCGGTCAGACGAGCGCGCGAGATCCTGGCCGCCGAGCGCCGTCGGCTGCCCATGGTAGAGGTGGACCCGGAGTACGTCTTCGAGGGCGGCGACGGCAAGGCCACCCTGCTCGACCTCTTCGAGGGACGGGCCCAGCTCGTCGTCCACCACTTCATGTTCGACCCCGAGTGGGAGACCGGCTGCCCGTGCTGCGCGGCCTTCCTGGACCAGGTCGGCCACCTCGCCCACCTGCGCGCCCGGAACACCTCCTTCGCGGCCGTCTCCCGGGCGCCGTTCACCCGGATCCTGCCGTTCAAGGCGCGGATGGGCTGGGCGGTGCCCTGGTACTCCTCGGCGCACAGCGACTTCAACCGTGACTTCGAGGCCACCGTCGAGTCGGGCGGCGACCTGGTCGAGCGTCCCGGCCTCAGCTGCTTCCTGCGCGACCACGACCGGGTCTTCCACACCTACTCGGTGTACGGCGACGGGCTGGACGCACTGGGCACCACCACGGCCCTGCTCGACCTGACCCCCCTCGGCCGCAGCCCCGAGGGCAGCGACGGGCTGCGCCTGCACGACGAGTACGACGAGTACGGCTACTGAAACGACGAGTACGGCTGCTGAAACGAGGAGTACGGCTGCTGAAACCAGGAGTACGGCTGCTGAAACGACGGATACGGCTACGGAGACGCGGCTGCGACCACGGATACGCCCGGTACCGCCGGTGATGCGGAGGGTGCGGTTCGTGTCACAAGGTGAACGGATCCTCACCGTCCGCGCCGAGCCGGTGTCGGCAATGTCTCAGTAGCGTCACCGAGCGAGGCGTTTCCCCTCTCCAGAGCGTTAACTCCTACACGTACGACGCTTTCTGGAGGTGCGAGACGGTGAACGGGCGAACAGTGCTCGAACGCTTTCCCGCCGGAGGTCCTCGTGGATCCTGGCCCGCGGAGGAGTTCGCACACGCGCGGCGTCTGGAAGGCCTGCCCGCCGAGGTCGTCATGGATCTCGCGACGGACACGTTCCTGGTGATCGTCCGCGGCCGCGAGACCGTCGAGTGAGCCGTCCGCGAGCCCGCCGAGCGAGCCCGTCCAGGGACCTCAGCCCGTCCGCGGCGCCGGCACCCGCGCCGTGAACTGCTGTGCCTGGAGCATGTACAGGTCGGCGTAGAGACCGCCCCTGGCCAGCAGTTCCTCCGGAGTGCCGGACTCCACCAGGCGCCCGTGCTGCAGCACATGCACCAGGTCGGCGTGCCGGACCGAGGCCAGCCGGTGGGTGATCAGGACGACCGTCTGCCCGCCGCCCGC
Organism: Streptomyces tricolor; assembly: GCF_002155905.1. GTDB lineage: Bacteria > Actinomycetota > Actinomycetes > Streptomycetales > Streptomycetaceae > Streptomyces > Streptomyces tricolor. Next base: position 2,409 of record NZ_MUMF01000742.1, read on the forward strand.
CAGCGCCCGGATCTTCTCGAACACCTCCAGCTCGGCCCGCGCGTCCAGCGCCGCCGTCGGCTCGTCCACGATCAGGATGCTCCCGCGCCGGTAGGCGGCCCGGGCGATGCCGAGCCGCTGCCACTGGCCGCCGGACAGTTCGTGCCCGCCGCTGAAGTTCCGGGCCAGCAGCGTGTCCAGGCCGCGCGGCAGGTCCGCGACCACCTCCTCGGCCCCCGCCTCGGCGATCGACGCGGCCAGCCGCTCCTCGGTCATCGGCGCGGCGGAACGGCCGACGGCCACGTTCACCCGGGCGGTGAACGGCCAGCGCTTGAAGTCCTGGGCCACCATCGCGATGCGCTCGGCGAGCAGCCTGCGGTCGGCGCGCGCGGCGTCGACGCCGTCCCACAGGATCCGGCCCCGGTCCGGCGTGTACAGCCCCGCGAGCAGCTTGACCAGCGTGGTCTTGCCCG
>NZ_MUMF01000743.1 GCF_002155905.1 Streptomyces tricolor
GGGCTCGTTCCTCACGGGCCGCGCGCCCTTCGCCTGCCCGGTGCGTCGCTCGGGGCGGCAGGCGCCGCGTGGTGCCGGTGCCGGGCGTGGCCGTGGTGGGTCAGTCGGGGCTGGTCCGAAAGCGGCGCCGGTACTCGGTCGGTGTCGTGTCCAGGCGGCGGCGGAAGGCTCTGACCAGGGTGTCGACGGTGCCGAATCCGCAGGCGTTCGCGATGCGTTCGAGGGTGGCGTCGGTGGATTCCAGCTGGTTGCGGGCGCGTTCGACGCGGACCGACTCGATGTAGGCGTGCGGGGTGAGGCCCAGCTCGTTCTTGAAGATGCGGGTGAGCTGCCGGTCGCTGACGTGGGCGTGTTCGGCGAGGTGCGCGACGGTGAGGGGTTCGGCGATGTGGCGCAGGATGTAGTGGCGCAGTTCCTCGATGCGCCGGGTGGCGGAGACCTGCTCCAGCGGGACGCTGAACTGGCTCTGCCCGCTGGGCCGTTTCAGGTACATCACCAGCTGCCGGGCGACGCGCAGCGCGACGGCTTCGCCGAGGTCGTCGGCGATGAGCGCGAGGGACAGGTCGAGGCAGGCGCTGATGCCCGCGCCGGTCCACACCTCCCCTGCGCGGATGAAGATCGGGTCGGAGTCGACCTCGATCGCGGGGTGGTCGGCGGCCAGCTGCCCGGCGGTCGACCAGTGCGTGGTGGCGCGCTTGCCGTCCAGGAGCCCGCAGGCGGCGAGGATGTGCGCCCCGACGCAGACGGAGGTGACCCTGCGGGTGCGGGGAGCGAGCTGCCTGACGCGTTCCACCACCGCCGGGTCCACCAGCGCCTTGACGCGGCGCTGCCCGTCGACCTCGACCGCGCCGGGCACGACGAGCGTGTCGATGCTCCGGGACGCCAGCGCCTCGAAGGTGACGTCGGGCAGCACCCGTACCCCGGCGGCGGTGACGACGGGGTCCATGGTCTCGGCAGCCAGGACGACGTCGTAGCCGGCGGCCTCCTCCGTCTCGCGGCGCGCGAGGGAGAACACCTCCGGCGGCCCCGTGACGTCGAGCAGGTCGACGCCCTCGAAGACGACGATGACGATGAGTCGTTCGACGGTGTGCACAACCCCCCCTTGGCCGGCCACCGTGATCCGGCCGGCGATGTCGGTTTCTGCATGCTAGATGACATTGCCGACGCGCGCGGTGGGCCATAGCGTCATAGGTGCAGGTCACCGCACCGGTGCACTTCTTCCTCAACTCCCTTCCCCCAGGTGGTACTCCATGCCCCGAACGACGCTGCGCCAGCTCAACGGCCTGGCCGACACGCCCGCCAAACTCGCCGACTCCACCCTGGTCCTGATCGACTATCAGAACACCTACACCACCGGTGTGATGGAGCTGGACGGCTGGCAGGACGCCCTGGACGCCGGTGCCCGGCTGCTGGAACGCGCCCGCCGGGAGGGCGCCAAGGTCATCCACGTCGTCAACGACGGCGGCGAGGGCACGCCGTACGACATCCGCGCCGAGATCGGCCAGATCCACCCGAGCGTCGCGCCGGCCGACGGCGAGCCCGTGGTCGTCAAGCAGGCCCCCAACGCCTTCCACGGCACCGAGCTGGGCCGGCTCGTCGACGAGGCGGGCCGCGGCGATCTGGTCATCGCCGGGTTCATGACCCACATGTGCGTGGCGTTCACCGCGCAGGGCGCCTTCCTGCGCGGCGACCGGCCCACGGTCGTGGCCGATGCCAGCGCCACCCGCGCGCTGCCGGTCGCGGGCACCGAGCTGGACGCCCGCCAGGTGCACCTCAGCGCCCTGGCCACCATCGCCGACCTGTACGGGGTCGTCGTCGCCTCCCAGGAGGACCTCGCCTGATGAAGCCGCTGCGTCCGGCCCTCGCCCTGTGCACCGCCGCCCTCCTGGCGGCCACCGTCGCCGCCTGCGGCGGCAGTTCCCAGGCCGCCACCTCCAAGGACCAGCCGTCCGCCGACGCGGCCCGGGCGAACGTCGCCAAGGACACCAGAACGCTGAGGCAGCTCAACGGCCTGGACGAGACGGCGGCCACCCTGTCCGACGCGGCGCTCGTCCTCGTCGACTACCAGAACACCTACACCGACGGCGTGATGGAACTCGACGGCTGGCAGCCCGCGGTGGACAACGCCAAGGCCCTGCTGAAGCGGGCCCGCGCGGCGGGCACCCCGGTCATCCACATCGTCGACAAGGGCTACGACCTGAAGTCGAAGGCCGGTCAGATCATCCCGGCGCTCAAGCCCGCCAAGGGCGAGCCGGTCGTCGTCAAGAGCGTCCCCAACGCCTTCCACGGCACCGACCTCGCAGAGAAGGTCAAGAAGACCGGCAAGAAGAACGTCATCGTCGCCGGGTTCATGACCAACATGTGTGTCCTGTTCACCGCGCAGGGCGCCTTCCTCAACGGCTACCAGCCGACCGTGGTCGCCGACGCCTCGGCCACCCGGCCGCTGCCGCTGAAGGGCGACACGGGCGGCATCCCCGCCGAGCAACTGCACCAGGCCGCGCTCGCCACGGTCCAGGACCTGTACGGAGTCGTGGTGCCGTCGCAGAAGTCGCTGACCTGACAATCCGGCCCGACACGCCGGCCGTGTGCCGGCCCGCAGCGGCACACGGCCGCTGCGGGCCGGCACAC
>NZ_MUMF01000744.1 GCF_002155905.1 Streptomyces tricolor
CCCGGGCCAGCAGCGGGGCGAGCGCGGGGGACGAGGTCAGGGTGACGGCGGTCATCACGCCCCCAGCAGGCTCTGCCCGCACACCCGGACGACCTGCCCGTTGACCGGGCCGGAGGCGGGGTGGGCGAGCCAGGCGGTGGTCTCGGCGACGTCGGCGGGGAGCCCGCCCTGGGCGAGGGAGTTCATCCGGCGGCCCGCCTCCCGCAGCAGCAGCGGGATCGCGGCGGTCATCCGCGTCTCGATGAACCCGGGCGCGACCGCGTTCACGGTCACCCCGTGCTCGGCGAGCGCGCGCGGCGCGAGGGAGCGTACGAGGCCCGCCACGCCCGCCTTGCTCGCGCCGTAGTTGGTCTGGCCCGCGTTGCCCGCGAGCCCGGCGATGGAGGCGGTGGCCACGATCCGCCCGCCTTCGCCGAGGACCCCCCGGGCGAGCAGGGTGTCGGTGGTGCGCAGCACGCTGCCGAGGTTCACCTCCAGGACGGACCTCCAGCGGTCGGCCGGCATGTTGGCCAGGCGCCGGTCGCGGGTGATGCCCGCGTTGTGGACGAGGACGTCCAGCCCGTCGGGGAGGGCGGCGGCGATGCGGGCGCCCGCGTCGGCGGCGGTGATGTCGAGGGCGAGGGCGGTCCCGCCGAGCCGTGCGGCGACCCGCCGGGCGTCGGCCTCGGCGGCGGGCACGTCGAGGACGACGACCCGGGCGCCGTCCCGCGCCAGCGTCCCGGCGACGGCCTCGCCGATCCCGCGCGCGGCCCCGGTGACCAGCGCGGTCCGCCCGGCGAGCGGCCGGTCCCAGTCGTCCGGCGGGGTGACCGCCGCGCCGCCGAGTCCACCCTGCGCTTCCTCCTCTCCCCCAGGTCCGCCTACGTCAGCGGCCAGGTGATCGAGGTCGGCGGCGCGGCGGTCACC
>NZ_MUMF01000745.1 GCF_002155905.1 Streptomyces tricolor
ATCCGGCGCTGGCCGAGGCCACCCGCCGCCGGCTCCTCGGCGCACTCGCCGGCACCGGCACCCTGGTCCTCGGCACCCACTTCCCGCCGCCCACCGCCGGACGCGTGACCGGACACGGCGAGGCCTACCGGCTCCGGCCGGTCCCGCCGGTGGACGCGCGGCGGAGGTGACCCGCCGACGGTCCGCCGGCGAGCCTCCCGGGCTCCCGGCCCTCGTACGGGACGCCTAGGCGAGGAGCCGCTTCCTGGCGAGCCCCATCACCTCCGCACGGCTCCGGCCGCCGTGATCGGCGGCGATGAAGTGGCTGCCGATGCGCAGCGAGAAGGTGAGCAGGCAGCGGACCTCCACCTCGTCCTCGTCGGAGCAGAAGGCGCCGAACAGCGAACGCAGGTAGTCCATGCGCCGGTTGTCGACCCGGCGCAGCCGCCGCGCGACCTCCTCGTCGTGCCGGGCCCAGTCGCGGACGGCGAGTTCGGCGGCCACGCTCACCGTCGGGGTGTCACCGGACGAGGCGACGATCGTGAAGAGCCGGTCCAGCCGGGCCCTGGCGTCTCCTCCGCCGCTCTCGACCCGCTCGATCACCTTCTCGGTGACCTCGCGTTCCCATGTGTCGAGCATCTCGGTGAGCAGCGCCTGCCGGTTGCGGAAGTAGCCGTAGAAGCCCCCTTTGCTGACGCCGAGCGCCTGCGCCAGCGACTCGACCCGGACGGCCTGGGGGCCGCCGGCGGAGAGCGCCTGCAGCCCCGCCTCGATCCATTTGCCGCGGGGCGTGCGGGCCATGGCCATGCGTGTGTCTCCCGTCGCTGCCGGGCCGTCCGTACGGAGGCGTACGGACGGCCTGCCGTCGTTCTGTACGGCATCGTATAGACGGGGGGCCGACGCATGAGAACGCCCGCGGCCCCGCACCCGTCCCGGGAGTCAGGCGGTCACGGGGTCTGGAGGACGAGTACGGCGTTCTGGCCGCCGAAGCCGAACGAGGTGCTCAGGACGGTGTCGATCCGGCAGGTGCGGGGGGCCTTGGTGACGATGTCGAGGTCGATGCCGGGCTCGGGCGCGTCCAGGTTGGCCGTCGGGTGCACGGTCTGGTGGTGCAGGGAGAGCACGCACACGGCGGCCTCGACGGCACCCGCGGCCCCCAGCGAGTGTCCCAGAATGCTCTTGGTGGCCGTGACGGGCGGCGGCCGGCGGAAGATCCGGTGCAGTACGGCGGCCTCCACCCGGTCGTTCAACGGCGTCGAGGTGGCGTGCGCGTTGACGTGGTGGACGTCGTCGGGCGTCAGGTCGGCTTCCGCCAGGGCCGCGCGGACCGCACGTGCGGCGCCCTCGCCGTCCGGGTGCGGGCTGGTGGGGTGGTGGGCGTCGCTGGTGGCGCCGAATCCGGAGAGGACGGCCCTCGCCGTGGCGCCGCGGGCGCGCGCGTGTTCCGCCCGCTCCAGGACGAGCACGCCGGCGCCCTCCGCCAGCACGAAGCCGTCCCGTTCCGTGTCGAAGGGGCGCGAGGCACCCGCCGGGTCGTGCCGGCGGGCGGACAAGGCGCCCAGCCGCCAGAAACCCATGCCGGCCAGCGGACCGCAGCCGCTCTCCGCCCCGCCGACCAGCGCGATGTCGCACAGCCCGCCCAACAGGAGCTGCCGGCCGACACCGATCGCGGTCGCGCCGGAGGCGCAGGCGGTGCTGACGCCGAAGCCGGGCCCCTTCGCCCCCAGGTCGGCGGCGATCTCACCGGCGGCCATGTTGGGCAGGGCCCGCGGCACCGTGGTGGGTGAGATCTTCTGGTACTCGCCCGACGTCAGGCGCTGCACGACGGGCAGGTCGGTGTCCCGGCTGCTGCTGCCCACGCCGATGACCACGCCGACCCGGTCGGCGTCCCACTCCCCCGGTGCCAGACCGGCGTCCTGGACCGCTTCCCGCGCGGCGGCGAGGGCGAGGTGGATGAAACGGTCGGTGCGCCAGCGCAGGCCGGGTCCGAGGGCGGCGGTGAGCTCCTCGTCCGGGACCCGGCAGCTGAAGTCCACGGGCAGGCCCGCGAGCCGGGGGTCGGTGGACGCGGTCGGTGTCCCCGCGCACAGCCGTCGCCAGGTGGCCTCGGCGCCCACCCCGCCCGGGGTGGCCAGTCCGATGCCGGTGACGACGGTCCGCGACCTCCTCATGCGTCCACGTCCGCGGGTGCCGCGGCCAGCGTGTGCAGGACGGCGCGGGTCGACTCGTCGGTGAACCGGGCCACGTAGTCGGCCACCGCGGCGAGGGTGACCTCCGGACCCGCCGGCATCGCCTGGTCCGTGAGCGGGACCTCGATGCCGGTCTCCTCCTCGACCACGACGAGCAGTTCCGCGAGGGCGATCGAGTCGAGGCCGAGGTGCTGCAGATTGCTGTCGGCGCTCAGCTGCGCCGGATCCATTTCGAAATGGCGGACGATGAGACGGACAAGGGCGTCGACGATCAGCTGCTCGGCCAAGAATTCTCCCGGGTTCTGAAAGGACGTTCGATCGGCGGAAAGCCAGCAAAGCGCACCCGCGGCCGGCCCGCCCGGGAAGCACGGGCGTGTGTCGGTCAACAATGACCGGAGTGGTCTACGGAGAGCCGCGCCGTGCGGAGTGCCTTTCCGCGCCGGGCGGGGTGCGTCCGTCCTGTCTTTCCGGGCGGGGCGAAGAGCCGTCGGCGGCCGGTCGCGGCAGCCCTCGCCAGACGGCCACCGCGCCGCCGGCGGCGACCACGGCCGCCACCGCCGCGCTGCGGGTGAGCCCCGCGACGAAGGCGTCCGTCGCGGCGGC
>NZ_MUMF01000074.1 GCF_002155905.1 Streptomyces tricolor
CCAGTAGGCCTGCTCCAGCGCGGGGAAGGCGTGGTCCAGGGCGGCGTCCGTGCGGGCCGCCAGCAGCAGACGTACCGCCAGGTACGTCTGCTGCTGGCGGCCCGCACGGAGGCCGACCTGGACCACGCCTTCCCCGAGCTGGAGCAGGCGTACTGGACCGTGGCCCAGGAGGCACCGGCCTACCGGGAGTGGCTGAACCGCGCGCACGCCTGCGCCGCGCCCGAACGTCCCGGCGCACTCGCCGTCCCCGGCCTGAACAGCCGGCCGGCCCATGCGGCGATGTGACATCCGTCCTGTCACCATGAACGGAAGGCCCTTCCCCGGGTCATGAGTTGACAGCCTGATCGCGCCACCGTCAGCATCCGGCGATGGAGATCACCGATCTGACACCGGCGGAGCGCCGCGTGTGGCAGGCCTTCTCGGTCGGCAGGGGCGTCGACTTCACGGACAGCGGCGACGGCGGGGCCGAGGCCGGGGCCTCCTGGGGGCCCGAGCGGACGGTACGCGCTTCCGTCATCCGGGCGCTGCTGATCGGCGGGCCGGTCGGCGACGGTGAGATAGCCGGGCTGAAGCTGACGGGCGCACGGATCACCGGACGGCTGGATCTCGGCTACGGATCGATCGACCACCCGGTGCGTCTGCGGTCCTGTCACTTCGAGCAGGTCCCGCACCTGTACGGGGCGCAGATCCGCGCCCTCGTCCTCAGCGACTCGGTCCTGCCCGGGCTGAGCGCCGCGACCCTCCGCGTCGACGGCGTCCTGAGGATCACCGGCTGCCGTGTCACGGGACCTGTCCGACTCCAGGGCGCCAAGGTCACCGGCGCGTTCTTCCTCGACGGGGCGCACCTCGGCAGCCCGGCCGGAGCGAGCGCCCCGCCCCCGCCCACGGCCGCGGCGGACGGGCCGGCCGGGGAGCCGGTCCTTCAGCTCAACCATGCGGAGATCGGCACCGACGTATGGGCCGTCGGCCTCGTCGCCCACGGCCAGGTCCGGCTGGACGGGGCCACGGTCGGGGGCCGGGTGAATCTGGAGGGCGCCGAACTGCGGGCCGCCGGCGGCACCGCTCTGCAAGCCGAGAGCCTGACGGTCGGCACCGACCTCAACGCCCTGCGCCTGTGCGCACACGGTCGAATCGTGCTGAGCGGCGCCAGGATTCCCCGCCACCTGAATCTGGCCCACGCCCGGCTGTCCCGTCCGGACGGGGAGGCCCTGAGCGCCGACAGCTGCGTCGTGGGCGAACTGTGGCTGCGCGACACGGCCCCGATCACGGGCACGGTGGACCTGCGCCGCTCCCAGGTGGAGTTCCTGCACGCACTGCCCGACGTCTGGCCCGAGCGGGTCAGGATCGACGGGCTGAGCTACCGGACGCTCGCCCCGCACCTCCCCGCGGAACAGCGCCTTCCGCTGCTGGAGCGCGAGACCGAGGGCTATCTGCCGCACAGCTACGAACAGTTGACCAGCGCCTACCGTGTCGCCGGCGACGACGCGGCCGCCCGCACGGTGCAGCTGACGAAACTCCGCCGCCACCGCGGCACGCTGATCTGGTACGCCCGCTGGTGGGGGCACCTCCAGGACGCAGCCGTCGGTTACGGCTTCCGTCCCGTCAGGGCGGCCGGATGGCTGCTGTTGCTCCTGCTGACCGGTACCACCGCCTTCACGCTCTGCGCACCACGCCCCCTGAAGCGCGGCGAAGCCCCTGACTTCCACCCCCTCGTGTACACCCTGGACCTGCTGCTGCCCTTCGTCGGCTTCGGGCAGGAGAACGCCTTCACACCCCGGGGCGCGTGGCAGTGGCTCGCCTACCTGCTGATCGTCACGGGCTGGATCCTGGCCACCACCGTCCTGGCCGGGATCACACGCGCGCTCAGCCGTCAGTAGGGCGCGTGTCCGGGAGGCTCCGGCGGACGACCGGAGCCTCCTCGCCGACACCAGGACGACAGCCCCCGCCGGCACACCGGCCGGTGTGCGCGGCGCACCGCGCCCGGCCGCGAGCGCCCCATGGGAACCCCGTACGCCCTACCGGTGCCCATGGGGGGCGGAAATGATGAGCACACCGCACATGAACCAGGCGATCCGCGCCCCTGTCCCCCGGCCAGGGGGACATGCGGCGGAAGGAGCCCAGGGTGTTGCTTCTCATCTCCCCGGACAGCGTCGAGGAGGCCCTCGACTGCGCGAAGGCGGCGGAACACCTCGACATCGTCGACGTCAAGAAGCCCGACGAGGGCTCGCTCGGCGCGAACTTCCCCTGGGTCATCAGAGAGATCCGCGACGCGATTCCGGCCGACACACCGGTCTCCGCCACCGTGGGAGACGTTCCCTACAAGCCCGGCACGGTGGCCCAGGCCGCACTCGGCGCGGTCGTCTCCGGCGCGACGTACATCAAAGTGGGCCTCTACGGATGCACGACGCCCGATCAGGGCATCGAGGTCATGCGCGCGGTCGTCCGGGCGGTGAAGGACCACCGCTCCGAAGCCCTCGTCGTCGCCTCCGGCTACGCCGACGCCCACCGCGTGGGCTGTGTCAACCCACTCGCCCTGCCCGACATCGCCGCTCGCTCCGGCGCCGACGCGGCCATGCTCGACACCGCCGTCAAGGACGGGTCGCGGCTGTTCGACCACGTTTCGCCGGACGTCTGCGCCGAGTTCGTCCGGTCCGCCCACGCCCGCGGTCTGCTCGCCGCCCTCGCGGGCAGCGTCCGACAGAGCGACCTCGCTCCGCTGACCGGCATCGGCACGGACATCGTGGGAGTACGCGGAGCGGTCTGCGAGGGCGGCGACCGCAATGCAGGGAGGATCCAGCCGCATCTGGTGGCCGCGTTCCGGGCGGAGATGGACCGGCAGGCCCGGGCGCACGCGGCCGGCGTCCCCGCCGGGAACTGACCACCGGCATGCCGGCCCCGGAACCCGACCGCGCCCCCGCACGCCGGTCCGCGCGTTTCGCCGTCATCGACCCGGCCACCGGTGAAGCCTTCGACGAGGCCCCCGACCAGCGGCCCGACGAGCTGGACGCCGTGGTCGACCGGGCCCACCGGGCCTGGCACGGCTGGCGCGCCGACCCCGCCGCCCGGACCACCGCGTTGCGCAGGGCGGCCGACGCCGTGGAGCGGGCCGGTGACGACCTCGCCCGGTCGCTCACCCGCGAACAGGGCAAGCCCCTGGCCGAGTCGTACGCGGAGATCGCCCGCACGGCGGCCCGCCTGCGCTACTTCGCCGACCTGGCCCCCAGAACCCGGCGGATCACCGACGGCCGGCCCGTGCACAGCGAGATCCGCTGGCGACCGCTCGGACCCGTCGCCGCGATCGTGCCGTGGAACTTTCCCCTCCAGCTCGCGGCGGCGAAGTTCGCGCCCGCACTCGCGGCGGGCAACACCATGGTCCTCAAGCCGTCCCCGTACACCCCCCTCGCCACCCGGCTGCTCGGCTCCGTCCTCGCCACCGCCCTGCCGAAGGACGTACTGACCGTCGTCACCGGCCGCGAACCCCTCGGTGCCCGCCTCGCCTCCCACCCGGGCATCCGCCACGTCACCTTCACCGGCTCGGTGCCCACCGGGCGGGCCGTCGCAGAAGCGGCGGCGGCCTCGCTGGCCCGGGTCACCCTGGAACTGGGCGGCAACGACGCCGCGGTCCTCCTGGACGACATCGACGTGGACCGGATCGCGGACCGGCTGTTCTGGGCCGCGTTCCGCAACTGCGGGCAGGTCTGCATGGCGGTCAAACGCGTCTACGCCCCGGCCCGGCTCCACGCCGAGGTCGTCGAAGCCCTCGCACAGCGCGCGAAGACCGTCGTCGTGGGGGCCGGAACGGACCCGGACACCCGGCTGGGCCCGGTCAACAACGCCGCCCAGCTGGCCCGGGTCGAGCAGGTCACGAAGCAGGCACGGGCGGACGGAGCCCGGGCGGCGGCCGGCGGCCGGCGGCTGGACCGGCCGGGCTACTTCTTCGCACCCACGATCCTCACCGACGTCCCGCCGGCCAGTCCGGTCGTCACCGAGGAACAGTTCGGCCCCGTCCTGCCGGTACTGCCCTACCGGAGTCTCGACGAAGCCGTCGACGCGGCCAACGGCACCGGATTCGGACTCGGCGGCTCCGTATGGGGCACCGATCTCGACCGGGCCGAGGCGGTGGCCGACCGGCTCGAATGCGGCACGGCCTGGATCAACCACCATGCCGAACTGTCCCTCGCCCAGCCTTTCGCGGGCGTCAAGAACAGCGGTGTCGGCGTCGCGGGCGGACCGTGGGGGCTCTACGGCAACCTCCGGCCGTTCGTCGTCCACCGCCCGAGGGAGGCATGACGGTGAGGTTCCAGGCGGCCGTACTGCGCTCGTACGAGGACCCCTTCACGATCGAGGAGGTGACCCTGCGCACCGAACCCGCCGAGGGCGAGATCCTGGTGGAGATCGCGGGCTGCGGGATGTGCCGGACCGATCTCGCGGTCCGGCGGCCGGCCGGCCGCAGCCCGCTGCCGGCGGTGCTCGGCCACGAGGGAGCCGGGACCGTGGTGCGAACGGGCGGCGGACCGGACACCGCGATCGGCGTCGGTGACCACGTCGTGCTGAGCTTCGACTCCTGCGGGCACTGCCGGAACTGCCGCGGCGCGGCCCCCGCCTACTGCGACTCCTTCGCCTCCCTCAACCTCTTCGGGGGACGCAAGGAGGACACGCCACGGCTCACCGACGCGAGCGGGGGAGCGCTCGCCCCCCGCTGGTTCGGCCAGTCCTCGTTCGCCGCGTACGCGCTCGTCCCGGCCCGCAATGCCGTCCGGGTCGACCCCGCACTGCCCGTCGAACTGCTCGGGCCGCTCGGCTGCGGTTTCCTCACCGGGGCAGGAGCCGTGCTGAACGCTTTCGGCGCCGGCCCCGGCGACACCCTCGCGGTCCTCGGCGCGGGTGCGGTGGGCCTGGCCGCGGTGATGGCGGCCACGGCCGCCGGGGCGCTGACCGTGGCCGTCGACCGGCACCCCCGGCGGCTGGCCCTGGCCGAACGGTTCGGCGCGATCCCTTTGCCCGTCACAACGTCCGGACTGTCCGAGCGGATCCGGCGGCTGACCGACGGCGGCGCGCAGTACGCGCTGGACACCACGGCCTCGCCCCCGCTCATCAACGACGCGCTCCGGGCGCTGCGCCCCACCGGCAGCCTCGGCCTGGTGGCACGGCTCCACACCGCGCTGCCGCTCGAACCGGGCACGCTCGACCGAGGCCGCGGCATCCGCCACATCTGCGAAGGCGACGCCGTCCCCGGACTGCTCGTACCCCGGCTGACCGGGCTGTGGCAGGCCGGACGCTTCCCCTTCGACCAGCTGATCCGCACCTATCCGCTCGCCGGCATCAACGAGGCCGAACGCGACTTCCACGCGGGCCGCGTGGTCAAACCCGTCCTGATCCCGGAGGGAAGAAGCCGATGAACGAAGCGTGCGGCACCAGAGACCCCTGCACGACGGACCCACCGCAGGCGACAAGCAGACATCCGGCAGTTCCCGCTCCCGCCAACGGAGGAACCATGGTCGGCACGGCGTCGCAGCACACGGACACGGAGGGCGTGGACGCAGGCGTGGGCCTCACCGCCCTCCTGGTCGCCGCGGCACGCGCGATCGAGACCCACCGCCACGACAGCCTGGCCCAGGACGTCTACGCGGAACACTTCGTGCGCGCCGCCCCGGCGTGCGCGGCCTGGCCGGTGCGCATCCAACAGGTCCCGGACGGGGACGACAACCCGCTGTGGGGGCGGTTCGCCCGCTACTTCGGCCTGCGGACCAGGGTCCTCGACGACTTCCTCCTCCGGTCGGTCCGTACGGGCGCCCGCCAAGTGGTCCTGCTGGGCGCGGGGCTGGACACCCGCGCCCTGCGGTTGGACTGGCCGTCCGACCACGTGGTCTTCGAGATCGACAGGGCGGGCGTGCTGGCGTTCAAACAGCGGGTGCTCACGGACCTGCACGCCACCCCGAAGGCGCAGCGCGTCCCCGTACCGGTCGACCTGCGCGCCGACTGGGTCACCGCGCTGACCGCCGCCGGCTTCGACCCGGCCGCACCGAGCGTCTGGCTGGCCGAGGGCCTGCTCTTCTACCTGCCGGGCCCCGCCGAGACGCAGCTCATCGACACCGTGGACCGGCTGACCGCGGAAGGCAGCGCACTGGCCTTCGAGGCCAAGCTGGAGAAGGACCTGCTGGAGTACCGCGACAGCGCGATCTACACGGCGACGCGCCGGCAGATCGGCATCGACCTGCTGCACCTCTTCGAGAAGGGACCACGCCCCGACTCCGCGGGCGACCTGACGGCCAAGGGCTGGTCCACCTCGGTGCACACCCCCTTCGACTTCACCCGCCGGCACGGACGCGGTCCCCTCCCCGAGCCGAACGACGCGCTGGAAGGCAACCGGTGGGTGTTCGCGTACAAACCCCGGCCCTGACCTCCGCGGCACCCGCCTCTCCGTCCGCACAGGGCCCGGCATCCCCCGCAGACCACGGCCGGCCGGGTGCCCCCGCCCCTCCTCTCTGTCCGGTCCGGGGACGACCGGCGCATTTCTGGGCCGAGGGCCCTCGCACGACCCCCGGACAGCCCATGGGCTGCTCCCCGGATCCGCCGGATGCTCGGAACGTCGAGAACCGCGGAGGAACCCTGAGATGACCCACCACGTGACCGACCGACCCGCCGTCCATGCCCTGCTGGCGGACGGCACCACCGTCCGCATCCGTACCGTGGTGCCGGGCGACCACGAGCAGGTGGAGCAGCTGTACGAGGAGATGTCACCGGAGAACCTGCGCCTGCGGTTCTTCACCGCGAGCCGCCGGCTGCCCGGCCTGGCCGCCGACCGGGCCTGTGCTCCGGCCCGCCCCGGCCACCGGGCGCTGCTGGCCGAGACGCGGGGCCGGGTGGTCGGCCTCGCCGAGTACGAGGCCGGGGAGGCGAACACGGCCGAGGTCTCCATCGCCGTCGCCGACGGGCTGCACCACCGAGGGGTGGGCACCCTGCTCGTCGAGCACCTCGTCTCCGCCGCCCGCGCGGACGGCATCACGGCCTTCACGGCCGACGCGCTCAGCGAGAACCACAAGGTGCTGAGGCTCTTCGCCGACCTCGGCCTGCGCACCGCCCGCCGCTGGGCGGGCCCGGAGGTGGCCTGCACCATCTACCTGGACCAGAGCGACGGCTACCTCACAGCCGTGGAGGAACGCGGCCGGGCCGCCGATGTCGCCAGCCTGACCCCGTTGCTGCTGCCGGAGGCGGTCGCCGTCGTCGGAGCCGGGCGCACCCCGGGTTCGGTGGGACGGGCGATCCTGCACCAGCTGCACGCGGGCGGCTACACCGGGCGCCTGTTCGCGGTGAACCCCGCCGCGCACTCCATCCTCGGCGTGCCCTGCCACCCCTCCGTGAGCGCGCTGCCCAGGATCCCCGACCTCGCGGTGCTCGCCGTACCCGCCGCCGCGCTCCCGGAGACCGCCGAGGAGTGCGGCAAGGCCGGCGTACGGGCGCTCCTCGTCGTCACGGCCGGACTCGACGCCGACCAGGCCCAGACCCTGCTGGCGACCTGCCGTGCGTACGGCATGCGGCTGGTCGGCCCCAACTGCCTCGGCATCGCCAACACCGACCCGGCGCTGAGCCTCGACGCCACCTTCGCCGCCCGCCCTCCGCGTCCCGGGACGGCGGGCGTCGCCGTGCAGTCCGGCGGCGTCGGCATCGCCCTGCTCGACGGGCTCTCCCGGCTCGGCATCGGCGTCTCCTCCTTCGCCTCCCTCGGCGACAAGTACGACGTCAGCGGCAACGACATGCTCCAGTGGTGGGAGAGCGACGGCCGCACCGATCTCGCCCTGCTGCATCTGGAGTCCTTCGGCAGCCCCCGCGCGTTCTCCCGCACCGCCCGCCGCGTGACGCGCCGGATGCCGGTGCTGACCGTCGACACCGGTCGCACCGGAGCCGGCCGCCGCGCCACCGCTTCACACCCCGCCGCCGCGGCCACCCGCCCCCTGACCCGCGGCGCGCTCTTCACCCAGGCCGGCATCACGGCAACCCGCTCGATCGGCGAACTCCTGGAGACCGCGGCGCTGTTGCACGCCCAGCCGCTGCCCGCGGCGAGCCGGGTCGCGATCGTCACCAACGCGGGCGGAGCCGGTGTCCTCACCGCCGACGCCTGCGCCGAGGCCGGACTGTCCCTCCCGGCACCCACACCGGAACTGATCGACGACCTGCTCGCCGTGCTGCCCGACGGGGCCGTGGTGGGCAACCCCGTCGACGCCACCGCCGCCGTCACGGAGGCGCAGCTCACGGACTGCGTGGACCGGGTCATGCGGTACGGCGGCATCGACGCCGTCCTCGTGGCCCTGGTCCCCACCGCGGTCGCTGCGGCGACCGGCGAAGACCTCGTCAAGGCCCTCACCCTCGCTCCCGGCCGGCGGGCGAAGCCGATGGCCGTGGTGCGGCTCGGACAGGACCTGCCCGTCGAGCTGCTGCCCGCCGCCGAAAGCGGCACCATCCCGTCGTACGCCGATCCGCAGGCCGCCGCACGGGCGCTGGCCCACGCCGCCCGCCGCGCGGCCTGGCTGGCACGACCCGCCGGGACGGTCCCGGACCTGGACGGGGTCGAGGCGGAGCGGGCGCGCACGCTCGTGGAGGACCATCTCGCCGCGCATCCCGGAGGCGGTTGGCTCGACCCGCGTGAATGCGCCGACCTGCTGGCCTGTTACGGCATTCCGCAGATCTCCTGGGCCTGGGCCGAGACCGAGGACGAGGCCGTCCTGGCCGCCGACCGGCTCCGGGGTTCCGACGGCCGGGTGGTCATGAAGGCCCACTGGCCCGGGTCGGCCCACAAGAGCGAGCAGCATGCGGTGCTCCTCGACCTGCGCGGGGACGCCCAGATCCGCGGTGCCTTCCGCGACCTGCGGACGCGCTTCGCCGGGCTGATGACCGGTGCGGTCCTGCAACCGCTCGCCGCCCGCGGCACGGAACTCTGCGCGGGCGTCGTCCAGGACGAGGTCTTCGGGCCGCTCGTCCTGTTCGGCCTCGGCGGCACGGCCACCGAGGTGCTCGCCGACCGCGCCGCCCGGCTCGCCCCGCTCACCGACCACGACGTGCACGACCTGATCACCGCACCGCGCTGCGCCCCGCTCCTCTTCGGCGCGGCCGGCAACGGCCCCGTCGACCTCGGGTTGCTGGAGCAGTTGCTGCTGCGGCTGTCCCGCATGGCGGTGGACCTGCCGCACCTGGCGGAGGTGGACTTCAACCCCGTCCTCGCGACCTCCGGCGGCGTCACCGTGCTGGACGCACGGGTGCGGCTGGTGCCGTGCCGGCCCCAGGACCCCTACCTGCGCCGGCTCCGCTGAGCAGGGCACGGACATGCCGCACGACCAGGTCGGCTCCGCGAGGACGGCGGACGCCGCCCGCGTCGCGTACGCGGGCCCGTGAAGGGGCGGGCGACGGCATCGGCCCCGCCTCCCCGCGATCGGCTACGGCCAGACCCCGGCGCCGCCGTCGACGCGGACGCGCTCGGGGCGATGCACGGCGCCCTGCCACGGCGTACCGCTTCACGCGCCGGCTTGTCGGCCGGCTCGGTGCCCCGATCGGCCCTATCCGGTACTCGGTGACCACGGGAACCTGGGACGAGTACCGACCCGGCATGCACCACTGACCGCCCCCCGACCCGGAAGGGACCATCATGTCCGTCGACACCCGGCAGGCGTCCGCCCTGCTCACGGACGACGAACTGAGAACGCTGGATGCCCACTGGCGCGCCGCGAACTACTTGTCCGTCGGCCAGATCTACCTCATGGCCAACCCGCTGCTGACCGAACCGCTGCGCCCCGAGCACGTCAAGCCGCGGCTGCTCGGCCACTGGGGCACCTCGCCCGGCCTGAACCTCGTGTACACCCACCTCAACCGCGTCATCCGGGCCCGCGACCTGAACGCCCTGTGCATCTGGGGCCCCGGGCACGGCGGCCCGGCGGTGGTCGCGGGCTCCTGGCTGGAGGGCTCGTACACCGAGACGTATCCCGACGTCACCCGGGACGCGGCCGGGATGGCCCGGCTGTTCAAGCAGTTCTCGTTCCCCGGCGGCGTGCCGAGCCATGTGGCACCGGAGACGCCGGGCTCCCTTCACGAGGGCGGCGAGCTGGGTTACTCCCTGTCGCACGCCTATGGCGCCGCCTACGACAACCCCGGCCTGCTCGTCGCCTGCGTGATCGGCGACGGCGAGGCCGAGACCGGGCCCCTGGCCGCCTCCTGGCACTCCAACAAGTTCCTCGACCCGGTCCACGACGGCGCGGTCCTGCCGATCCTGCACCTCAACGGTTACAAGATCGCCAACCCGACCGTCCTCGCCAGGCTGCCCGAGCCGGAACTCGACGCCCTGCTCAAGGGGTACGGCCACGATCCGATCCACGTCACCGGCGACGATCCGGACGCCGTCCACCGCGCGATGGCCCAGGCCATGGACACCGCGCTGGACCGCATCGCCGCCGTCCAGCGCGCGGCCCGCGAGGAAGGCGCCGGCGAACGCCCCCGCTGGCCGGTGATCGTGCTGCGCACCCCGAAGGGCTGGACCGGTCCGGCCGAAGTCGACGGACTTCCCGTCGAGGGCACCTGGCGCGCCCACCAGGTTCCGCTGGCCGCCGTCCGCGACAACCCCGACCACCTGCGGCAACTCGAGGCATGGCTGCGGTCGTACCGGCCGGAGGAACTGTTCGACGAGCACGGCGCGCCCCGTGCGGACGTGTTGGCCTGCGTCCCGGACGGCGCCCGCAGGCTCGGTTCCAACCCCCACGCCAACGGCGGACTGCTGCTGCGTGAACTGCCCCTGCCCGCGCTGGAGCGGTACGCCGTCCCCGTCGACAAACCCGGCGCGACCCTGCACGAGCCCACCCGTGTCCTCGGGGATCTGCTGGAAGGCGTGATGCGAGCCACCACCGACCGGCGGGACTTCCGCCTGGTCGGCCCCGACGAGACCGCCTCCAACCGTCTCCAGGCCGTCTATGCCGCCAGCGGCAAGGCCTGGCAGGCCCAGGTGCTCCAGGTGGACGAGCATCTCGACCGGCACGGCCGGGTGCTGGAGATCCTGTCCGAACACACCTGCCAGGGCTGGCTGGAGGGCTACCTGCTCACCGGCCGGCACGGGCTCTTCTCCTGCTACGAGGCGTTCGTCCACATCGTCGACTCGATGGTCAACCAGCACATCAAGTGGCTGCGCGTCACCCGCAGGCTGCCCTGGCGCGCACCCATCGCCTCCCTCAACTACCTGCTGACCTCGCACGTGTGGCGGCAAGACCACAACGGCTTCTCCCACCAGGACCCCGGCTTCGTCGACCACATCCTCAACAAGAGCCCCGAGGCGGTACGGGTCTATCTGCCGCCGGACGCCAACACCCTGCTCTCGGTGGCCGACCACGCCCTGCGCAGCCGCGACTACGTGAACGTCATCGTGGCCGGCAAGCAGCCCTGCTTCGACTGGCTGTCCATGGACCAGGCCCGCGCGCACTGCGCCCGCGGCGCCGGGATCTGGGACTGGGCCGGTACGGAGCGCGGCGGCGGGCCGGACGTGGTGCTGGCCTGCGCGGGGGACGTGCCGACGCAGGAAGTCCTGGCCGCCGCCGGGCTGCTGCGCCGCCAGCTGCCCGAACTGTCGGTGCGCGTGGTGAACGTCGTCGACATCGCCCGGCTGCTGCCGAGCGAGGAACACCCGCACGGCATGACCGACTTCGAGTACGACGGGCTCTTCACCCCGGACAAGCCGGTGATCTTCGCCTACCACGGCTATCCCTGGCTGATCCACCGGCTCGCCTACCGCCGCACCGGCCACAAGAACCTCCACGTGCGCGGCTACAAGGAGATCGGAACCACCACCACGCCGTTCGACATGGTCGTGCGCAACGACATGGACCGCTACCGCCTGGTCATGGACGTCATCGACCGCGTCCCCGGCCTGGCGGTACGCGCCGCTGCCGTACGCCAGCGGATGGAGGACGCCCGGCTGCGCCACCACGACTGGATCCGCGTCCACGGCACGGACCTGCCGGAGGTGGCCGACTGGGCCTGGGACGGCTGACCGCTGCCACCGGGCCCTGCCTGAGGAGATCGGCGGAACACCGGTGCAGCGGACCGAGTGGGCTGCGGAGCCTCGACCGAGGCCCGGTCCGGCGGACCGGGCGCGTGGACCCGTACGCTCCGGGCCTCCGGGCCGGACGTTGATTGAACGTAACACCTTTGAAAAGCTTGCGAAAGCTTGCAGTTGCTGAACTGACAGTCAGCGCAGTGATGTTGGCGTTCGGTTGCCAGAACAACCAGTTCCGGCAGGATGGTTGACCGGAGATTGAGAGGGGTCGTACGGTCTCGACCACAAGAACATGCTGACGATTTCAGCAAGGACCCCCCAAGGGCCTGCCGGGCAAGGCGCGTTGCTGGACACGGTCATCAACCACATGGCCAACAGCGCGGGCACCGGCACCGGGGGCTCGTCCGGAGACGTCCAGGAGTTCGCGTACGGCAGAGCCCTCAAGCGCGTCTTCTCCGGCGAGAAGCTCGCGTACCTGAAGAACTTCGGCGAGGCTTGGGGATACGTCCCCAGCACCTACAAGGACGGGGCCGCGTACACGCTCGCCCACGTCTTCATGCTGGCCTGGCTCTACGGCTCGCCGGACGTCCACTCCGGCTACGCGTTCGACAACGACGCGGGCGGACCCGACAACCGCCAGGTCGACGCCTGTCACACCGACGGGTGGAAGTGCCAGCACGCCTGCCGCGAGATCGCCGGCATGGTCGCGTTCCGCAACACCGCGGGCCGCACGGAGGTGACCGATTGGTGGGACAACGGCAACAAGCCATCGCCTTCGGCCGTGGCGGCAAGGCCTACGTCGTGATCAACCACGAGCCCGGCGCACTGACCAGGACCTTCCGGACGTCGCTGCCCGCCGGCACGTACTGCGACGTCCAGAGCGGCAAGCCCGTCACCGTGAACGGCTCCGGACAGTTCACCGCGACCCTCGGCGCCGACACGGCCCTCGCCCTGCACACCGGTGCGGCCAGCTGCACCGACCCGGGCGGCGGGGAGCCCGGTGAGGATCCCCGCGTCACCACCGGCGCCTCGTTCAGCGTCGACGCCACGACCGTGTGGGGCGAGAACGTCTACGTCACCGGCGACCAGCCCGCGCTCGGCGACTGGAACCCGGCCGGAGGGCTCAAGCCCGACCCGGCGGCCTACCGCACCGCCACCGTCCCGTCCAGAGGCAAGACACTGCTGAGCGACACCTGGCGCAGCTGAACCAGGAAACCGCGTCCCCGCAGACGAAGGGCCGCCCGGTTCGCCCGGTGACGGCGAACTGGGCGGCCCTCCTCGCCCCCGCCGCCGTGGATCGCTTTCGGTCGTGTCGTGGCGGCTCCGCCCGCCGCGAGCCCGTCTTCGCCGGTCGACGGCAGCGGGCCCGGTGACAGGAGCACAGCCTGCCAGTTCATCCAGCGGTAACGTCCCCCGTGTCCGCGCCTCGCCTGCCGCACGCCGACGGGCGTACCGGTCATGAGACGTCGGCTCACGCCCCTGATCTGGGCTTTCGGAAGGCCGAGGGCCCGTCGGCAACCATTGAAAGCTGTACTGCAAGCTTGCGAAACTTGCCGCAAAACTTTTCACGTCGCCTCTGGCTCGGCCTACGCTGAGGGCGCTCCGTTCATCAAGTGAAGGGGAGAGGCGCGATGAGTCGGTTGATTCGTTCAAGTTTTGTTGCCATCGCCGTGGTCCTGGCTGCGGCGGTTCCCGGTACGGCCCACGCCGGGTCCCAGGAGGACGCGGGGAGCCGGCGTGGGCCGTACCGGG
>NZ_MUMF01000746.1 GCF_002155905.1 Streptomyces tricolor
AGCAGGTCGCCGTGACCGCGAGGGTACGGCCGTCCGGGCTGAAGGCGAGGGCGCGGATCCGGCCGGGGACGGTGAGCGTCGCGGTCGTCCGGTGGTCGGCCGGGCGGCGCAGCCGGACCGTGCCGTCGGAGCCGGCGGTGGCCAGCAGGTGACCGTCCGGGGCGAAGGCCACCGCGTTGACCGGCCCGCGGTGGCCGCCGAGCCGGGCGGCGAAGGGTTCGGCCTGGGTGCTCAGCAGGGCTCCGCGGGTGGTGGCGGTGGGCTGGGTGCGGTAGGCCTCGGCGGCGAGCAGCAGGGAGGCCTCGGGGCGGCCCCCGGCGAGCAGGGTGGACTGGACGGCGAGGGCCTGGGAGCGGGCCAGGCGCTCCTGGGCGAGCGCGTCGGCGCGCTGGCGGTGCGCGAGGCCGCCGGCGGCCAGGGCGCAGCCGAGCAGGACGACGAGGGTGGCCACCGTCGCCTGACGCAACCGGACCTGACGGCGTGTCTGGCGCTGCCTGGCCTCCTCCTCGGCCTGGCTGGCGTGCAGGAACGCCTGCTCGACGGGGCCGAGCGGGCCGAGGCCGTCCGGGTCCGCCGCCCAGGACCGGACGGTCTCCAGTCGGGTGCCGCGGTAGAGCGCGGACGGGTCGCGGCCCTCGCGTTCCCAGGCGGCCGCGGCGTGGCCGAGTTGCTGGCGGACGAGCAGGCCGGCCCGGTCGGCGCTGATCCATTCCCGCAGCCGGGGCCAGCTGTGCAGCAGGGCCTCGTGGGTGATCTCCACGCTGTCGCTGTCGACGGTGACGAGCCGGGCGCGGACGAAGACGTCGAGCGCGGTGTCGGCGCCGGCCGCGCCGGCCGGCGGCGTCATGAGGTCGGTGCGGGCGACCCGGCGCCGGGTGGCGCCGGTGCCGTCGGAGACCTGCACGAGCCGGGACAGGATGCGCCGGATGGTGCGCTGCTCGGCGGGATACAGCTGGGCGAACGCGTCCTCGGCGGTGCGGGCCACGGCTCCCTGGATGCCGCCGGTGCTCTCGTACCCGGCGACGGTCAGCGTGCCCGCCTCGCGGTGGCGCCAGGTGGCCAGCAGGGCGTGGGAGACCAGGGGCAGCGCGCCGGCGGGCACGGCCTGCGCGCCGGGTTCGCCGGTCAGCCCGGCGTCCCGCAGCAGCAGCGGGACGAGGCCCCGTTCGAGGGTGGCTCCGGCGAGTTCGGCGGGGCGGGTGATGGACTCGATCAGTTCCGCCGTGGTCATCGGCGGCAGGACGAAGAGGCCGTCGGTGAAGACGGGGGCGAGTTCGGGCAGGTCGAGACAGCGGCCGGAGAAGTCGGCGCGGACGCCGAGGACGACGACCGCGGGATCGTGGCCGGGTGACGGCGCGGGGGCGGCCAGCGCGCACAGCAGGCGGGCGAAGGTGCGCCGTTCGGTCTCGTCGGCGCAGAGGGTGAACAGCTCCTCGAACTGGTCGACGAGCAGGACGAGCCGGGGCGGTGGTGGCGGCCGGTGCCCGGCCGGAGGGGTGTCCGCGCGTGCCCGTACGGCGGTGAGGAGGGCCTCGGGCCGCTCGCCCAGCCGGGCGGCGGTGAGGCCGAGGTCGCCGCCGAGCACCTTGGCGGTGCGTTCCAGCAGCTCCTCCACCGGGTGCGCGGTGGGGGTGAGGGTGACGACGGGCCAGCGGTCGGCGCCGGCCATCGGGAAGCCGCCGGGCCGCCGGAGGGCGGGCACCAGACCGGCGTTGAGCAGGGACGACTTGCCCGCGCCCGAGGGGGCGACGAGCAGCAGCGGTCCCTCGCCGACCCGGCGGAAGAGGCGTTCCACGAGCGCGGCCGTGGCCCGCTCGCGGCCGAAGAAGCGGCCGGCGTCCTGTGTGGTGAACGCCGACAGGCCCGGGTAGGGGCAGGCGGGGCCGGTGTCGTCGTCGGCGGGTTCCGCGGGGCGCGGTGGTGCGACCAGGGCCAGCAGTTCGCCCTCCGCGCGCAGGATCTGGTCACAGCGGCGGGCCACGTCGACGGTCGCGCGCTTGGCCCCGGTCTCGATCTTGCTCAGGTACCCCTTGCTGTAGTGGGTCTGCCGGGCCAGGTCGGCCAGTGACAGACCGCGTTGCTGCCTCAGTCGTCGTAGTTGTGCGGGGAAGGACGGTGTGGTCGGCACCGTCCGGTCCCCGCCGTTGTCGTTCCGGTTGCCGGTGTCGGCTCCCTGTCGCGGCTCCCCCAAGGCGTCCCCCATGGCAAGCGTGCCCAGGCCGTGAGACGGCGGGAGCCCAGGTTACTGCCGGGGTGTGACCGGTGGCCCGGCCATGCGTGCACAGTGGCCGAAAACAAGCTTCCGGAACCGCGGTCGCGGTTCCGGAAGCTTCCCCCGTGAAGGCCCCTCGGCCGGCCGTGGGTGGGGTACGGCGGACCGAGGGCCCTGGATGCGCTCTACGGCCGGTATCCCTACGGCCGGTAGAGGGTGATGGAGTTGATCGGCGTGAGGTCGGCGTAGACACCCGTCCCCTCGGCGATCCGGTCACCGCAGCCGGTGCCGTTGTAGCCCGTGCACAGGCTCGCCGTGGCCCCGCCGTACTGGTTGTTGAGGACCCAGTGCCAGCCGACCTGGTTGCGGAGGTTGTGCGGGCCGTAGCTGTACAGGACCAGGCTCGGCGACTGGGCCGGGTTCTGGTTCTGCGGGTACACGCACACCGCCCCGTCCGGGCAGCCGGCCCAGGGATCGGCCGCCGGCTCGGCGTGGGCCGCGCCGCTCATCGCCAGCACCGCCGCCGCGGCGGTCGCGAAAGCGGCGGCGCCGCGCATCGTCTTGCGCATGGTTCCCCCTTTGTTCTCCTGCGTCGTCGCAGGTCGTACCCGGTGTTGACGGCACCACCTTCGCGCCGCGGCCGGCCCGGGTCGACGGGTTTCCCGTCGCCCGTCGCCGCCGCGCCCGGGAAACCCCGGGTGACCAGCGGGAGCGGCGGAGGCGGGCAACCGTCGTCGGAACGGCTGTGGACCGGGCCGCCGTTGCGGGAAGGGGCGCCCGGTGCTGCGGCGCTGCGTCCGGGACGGCGGGCCGCGGTCTCGGCGGACGGGCGGAACGGGCGGAGCCGAACGGCCTAGCGGGATCGCGCCGTTCGTCCGTTCCTGCGGGGCCGCCCGGCAGACTCGACGGACCGTGGCATCCTCGCGCGCACGAAGGGACCCCGCCCGCCCATGCACATCGACCTGACAGGACGCACCGCACTGGTCACCGGCTCGACGCAGGGCATCGGCGCCGCCGTCGCGGTCGCCCTCGCCCGGGCCGGGGCCCGGGTGGGTGTCAACGGCCGCGACGAGCGGCGGGTGGCCGACGGCGTCGAGTCGTTGGCGCGGCAGGCGCCCGGCGCCGAGCTGGTGCCGGTGGCCGCCGACGTGTCCGGCGACGAGGGCGCGGCCCGGGTGGCGGAGCTGCTGCCGCACGTGGACATCCTCGTCAACAACCTGGGCGTCTTCGGCGTCGCGGACCCGTTGGAGATCACCGACGACGAGTGGCGGCGCTTCTTCGAGGTGAACGTCCTCGCCGCCGTGCGGCTGACCCGGATGTATCTGCCGGGCATGACGGAACGCGGCTGGGGGCGGGTCCAGTACGTCGCGAGTGACTCGGCGGTCGCCATCCCGGCGGAGATGATCCACTACGGGATGTCGAAGACCGCGCTGCTGGCGGTGAGCCGCGGCTTCGCCAAGAAGGCGGCGGGCACGGGCGTGACGGTGAACTCGGTCATCGCGGGTCCCACGCACACCGGCGGCGTCGAGGACTTCGTATACGAGCTGGTCGACCGGGACCTGCCCTGGGAGCAGGCGCAACGCGCGTTCATGCGCGAGTACCGCCCGCAGTCCCTGCTGCAGCGGCTGATCGAGCCGGAGGAGATCGCCCACATGGTCGTCTACCTCAGCTCGGAGCAGGCGTCGGCGACGACCGGCGGGGCGCTTCGTGTCGACGGCGGGTACATCGACTCGATCCTGCCCTGACGGTCCCGGAGGCGAGGGCGTTGCCCGAACGGGCGGCACAAGCGCTTTCCCGTGACCGAAGTCACGGCGGGCCATGCCCGGTTCCTTTCTTTAACCAGCCGGTAAATAAACAGACTGTAAAAGGACGCCTCGGCGGGCCGCCCGCACAGTATGCAGGAGCCCTACAAAGTGAGAGTTGACAACGTTGGCCTAGACAGATAGCGTTTCTGCGTGCTATGAGCATTCACTCATCTCTATTCTGATACCCGGAATTTGGCCGAAATCATTCGGGCACATCAATGCGACACGTTTCCCTATCTGCCAGGAACTGTCCGGCGCGCCGCCTTCGCGACAGCGACGCCGCCCTCTCAGAATTTCCCACGCACCGTCGTAAGACGCCGCCTCGTCTCGGGGGAAACGAGGCATGACCTCACTCGATAAGAGAATCCAGGGGGGAACCCACGATGCACCTCTTCGGCCGTTCGAGAGAACTACAGGCCTTGGGTGAGGCGTTCGCCGACAGCGCGCGGGGACACGGGCGACTCGTGATCATCACGGGCGGTCCCGGATCGGGCAAGACCCAGTTGGTGCATGAATTCCTGGCCACCCTGAACAGCACCGATGCGCGCATACTGACCGGTACGGCAAGTTCTGCTGAACGAGATCAGCGGATGAGTCTGGTGGAGCAATTACTCCACAGCGCGGAGGCGGAACACCCTGCCGTCGACGCGCCCGCCGGACACGAGGCGGCTGAAACGCTCCTGCACCTCACCCGCGACCCCCGCCCCCTGGTCGTCGCCGTGGACGACGCCCACGCCATGGACCCGGACTCGCTGCGCACGCTCGTCGGTCTGCTGCGCCGAAGCCGCTCCCGGCAGGTGCTCATGGTGTGCGCCACCTCAGGACACTTCGGCACGTCACGCTCCCCCGCCCACACGGAACTCCTGCGCCAGCCGCACCGCCGGGTACGCCTGGCCCCGCTGTCCGAGACGAGCGTCGGCGAACTCCTCGCCGCCCAGGCCGGCCGGCCCCTGCCCGGCCCCGTCCGCGACGCCTACCACCGCGCCACCGCCGGCAGCCCCCTCCTGGTGCACGCCCTGCTCGACGACAGCACCCGCTTCGCACCCGAGATCGGCCGGCCCATCGCCGGCCCCGCCTACCGGCAGGCCGTGCTGTCACTGCTGCACCGCGGCGACGCCGGGCACGTCCGGGTGGCCCGGGCGCTGGCCGCGCTCGGCACCCTGGCGGGCACCGTACCCGTCGGCGAGCTGGCCGGCACCACACCGGCCGGCACCCAGGAAGCCGTCGACGTCCTCAACTCCTCGGGCCTGCTCGACGGTTACGCCTTCCGGCAGCCGACCGCCGCCGCGGCGGTCCTGGAGGACATGGACGCCGCCGCGCGCGCCGGACTGCACGGCCGGATCGCCCACATGCTGTACCGTTCCGGCGCGCCCGCCGTCGAGGTGGCCCGTCACCTCCGCCTCGCGGACCTCGTCCCGGCGGGCTGGGGCGCCGGAATCCTGCGCGCCGCCGCGGAGCAGGCACTGGCCGCGGACGACGTGGAGCGCTGCACCGCCTACCTCGGCCTGGTCCTGCGCGACTGCGTCGACGAACGCGAACGCCACGCTCTGTCGGTGGCGCTGGCGCGTGCCGAGTGGCGCACCAACCCGGCGGCGGCCGGCCCGCACCTGGAGCCGCTGCGCGAGGCCGCGCTGGACGGCGAGCTGAGCATGCGGGACACCGCGACCGTCCTGCGGTACCTGCTGTGGCAGGGCGACACCGAGCTGGCCGCCCAGGCCGTGGCCACCCTCGTCCACCCCCAGTCGCCCGCCGACGCCCAGCTCGTCGCCGAGGTGGAGTTCGTCCGGCAGTGGTTCTACGGCGTCGCGCTCCCCGGCAAGGGCGCCCCCGTCGCCGGGCTCGACCCGCACCGCCGCCCCCCGCAGGCCCCGACCGGCGGGCTGGCCGTCCGCGTGGCGGCCCTCATCGGCGGCGAGGCCACCGACGAGTCGGCGGCGGCCGTCGCCCAGGCCCTCCAGGGCCACCAACTCGACCATCTCAATCTGGAGTTGGTCGCGATGTCGCTGCTGGCGATCGCCCACGCCGACCGGCCGGCGGTCGCCGCCGAGGCCTGCGACGGGCTGCTGGAGTGCGCGGTGGAACGCCGGGCGACGACCTGGCAGGCCCTACTCGGCGGCATCCGGGCCGAGATCGCCCTGCTCCAGGGGGACGTGACGACCGCCTCGCAGGGGGCACTCGCCGCGCTCGACACCCTGCGCGCCCAGAGCTGGGGCGTACTCATCGGCCTCCCGCTGTCGACGGCGATCTCCGCGCTCACCGCCCTGGGCTCCTACGACGAGGCCGAGGAACTGCTCAAACACGATGTACCGGAGCCGATGTTCCGCACCGTGTTCGGCATCCAGTACCTGCGGGCCCGCGGGCACCACTTCCTCGCCACCGACCGGCCGTTCGCCGCGCTCGGCGACTTCGAGACCTGCGGGCGGCTGCTCCGGGAGGGCAACCCCAGCCTGCAGAAGGGCATCCCCTGGCGGTCCGACCTGGCCCTGGCGAACCTGCGGATCGGCAAGGCCCGCACCGCCCGGGAGTGGGCCGAGGAGCAGCTGCGGCTGCCCGGCGGGCACAGTTCCCGGGCCCGGGCCATGGCGCTGCGCCTGCTGGCCGCCACCAGCAAGCCGCACCGCCGGGCCTCGCTGCTGCGCGAGTCGATCGACCTGCTCAAGGCGTGCGGCGACCGCTACGCGCTGGCCCAGGCGTACGCCGACCTGTCCGCGGCGCACTACGAACTGGGCGAGTACGCCCGGGCCCGGCTGGTGGCGCGGCAGGCGGCGCGGGAGGCCGAGGCCTGCCGCATCGAGTCGCCGGTCGACGCGCACCTGCTGGAGGACCCGGTACGGACCGACGGCTCCGAGACCGAGGACGGTCCCGCCATCCTGAGCGACGCCGAGTGCCGGGTCGCCGGACTGGCCGCGCTCGGGTACACCAACCGCGAGATCAGCACCCGCCTGCACGTCACCATCAGCACGGTGGAGCAGCACCTCACCCGGGTCTACCGCAAGCTGAACGTGGCCAGCCGTTCGGAGCTGCCGTCGAAGATGCTGGAGCACCGCATCCCGAAGCTGTCGGACCGCTGGGCCAGCACCCACTCCTCCGCGGGCTGAACCCCCTCTCCACGTGACCGAGCGCGGCCCCGCCGGTGACACCGCCGGCGGGGCCGCGCTCCGCATGCGCACGGTCAGTTGAAGCTGCCGAGTTCGTCGTCCAGGATGCCGAACAGCTCGTCGGCCGTGGCCGTCTCCAGCCCGCTGCCGCCGGTCCGCCCGGTCCCGTGCCCGCTCCACCGCCCGGTGCCGTCCCACCGCGCGCTCAGGGCGCGCAGCCGGGCGGCGACCCGGGCCCGCTGCTCCTCGTCCGGTCCGGCCGAGTCGAGCGCCGCGTCCAGCACCGTCTCCAGCCGCACCACTTCGGCCTCGATGTCGACGCGGTCGTCGGAGGTGTCACCGCCGAGTTCCGCGTACAGATGCCGGGCGAGGGCGTCGGAGGTCGGGTAGTCGAAGGTGAGGGTGGTGGACAGCCTGAGGCCGGTGTCGGCGCCGAGCCGGTTGCGCAGCTCCAGGGCGGCGAGCGAGTCCACGCCCAGGTCGCCCAGGGGGCGCTGGGGGTCGACGGCGGCGCCGGAGCCGTGTCCGAGGACGTCGGCGACATGTCCGCACACCGTCTCCACCAGGAGGTCCAGGGCTTCGGCGGCGCTCAGCCGGGCCAGCCGCGCGGGCAGTGCCTCG
>NZ_MUMF01000747.1 GCF_002155905.1 Streptomyces tricolor
GGTGGCGCTCGGCGCCGCCGTCGTCGCCGTACTGATCGCCACCCCGATGGCCTACGTCATGGCCCGGCACCGCACCCGGCTGGCCCGGGCCGCCACGGGCTGGGTGGTGGTCAGCCAGACGTTCCCCTTCGTGCTGCTCATCATCCCGCTGTTCCTGGTGCTGAAGAACCTGCGGCTGATCGACTCCCTGCTCGGACTGATCCTGGTGTACGTGGTGTGGGCGCTGCCGTTCGCGCTGTGGATGCTCACCGGCCACGTCCGGGCGGTGCCCGCGGAGCTGGAGGAGGCGGCCGCCGTCGACGGGGCCGGACGCCTCAGGACGCTGGTGTCGGTGACGGCGCCGCTGCTCGCCCCCGGCATCGCGGCGACGGCCCTGTTCGCGTTCGTCACCGCATGGAACGAGTTCTTCTTCGCGCTGGTGCTGCTCAAGAGCCCCGAGCGGCAGACCCTCCCGGTCGTCCTCACCCACTTCATCGGCGCGGAGGGCGTGGCCGATCTCGGCCCGCTCGCCGCCGCCGCGTTCCTCGCCACCCTGCCCTCCCTGGCCGTCTTCGCGGTCCTCCAGCGGCGGATCACGGGCGGCCTGCTCGCCGGGGCGGTGAAGAGCTGATGCGGACAAGAATCACCACGGCGCTCGTCGTCCTCCTGCTCCTCCTCGCGGGCTGCTCCTCGGGCGGGCGCACGGACGGCGGCCCGATCACCCTCCGCTTCCAGTCCCTGGCCTGGCAGGACGAGTCCGTCGCCGCCAACAAGGAGCTGGTGGAGGAGTGGAACGCCGCCCACCCGGACGTCAAGGTCGAGTACGTCCAGGGGAGCTGGGACAGCGTGCACGACCAGCTGCTCACCTCCTTCGAGGGCGGCGAGGCGCCCGACATCATCCACGACGCCTCCGACGACCTGGCCGACTTCGCCTACGGCGGCCGTCTCGCCGACCTGACCGGACTGCTGCCCGCCCGGCTCAAGGCCGACATCCCGCAGAGCAGTTGGGCCACGGCCGCCTTCGGACGCGGCATCTACGGCGTGCCGTTCCTCCAGGAGCCCCGGGTGCTGATCGCCGACGCCGACCGGCTGCGCGCGGCGAAGGTGCGCATACCCACGCCCGAACGCCCTTGGAACTGGACGGAGTTCCGGCAGGTCGCCAAGCGGCTCAGCGGGCCCGGGCGGTACGGCGTGGCCTGGCCGCTGAAGGAGCCCGTCTCCGCCACGCTCAACCTGTCCCTGTCGACGGGCGGGCGGCTCTTCCACCGGGGCGCGGACGGCAAGGTCACCGTACGGTTCACGCCCGGTGACGCCGTCGTCCCGCGCACCATTCACGACCAGGTCGCCGTCGACCGCAGCGCGCCCGCCTCGACGCTCGGCAGCAGCGGCTCGGACACCCTGCCCGGCCTCTTCGGCGGCCGGTACGCGATGGTCCCGCTGGGCTTCTCCTACCGCCAGCAGATCGTGCAGCAGGCCCCCGAGGACTTCCGCTGGACGGTGCTACCGGCCCCGGCGGGCGCCGACGGGCTCACCCAGGGCGTCAGCCCGCAGACGCTGTCCGTGTCCGCCGACTGCCTGCACAAGAAGGAGGCGGTCGCGTTCATCGACTTCCTGCTGCGGCCGAAGAACATGGTCCGCCTCGCCCTGGGCGACTGGATGCTGCCCACCGGCACCCAGGCCCTGAAGGACCCGGCCCTGCACACGAGGAAACACGGCTGGGCCACCGGCACCGCCCTGGCGGCCCGGCTGCGCCCGGCGCCCGCCCAGTCCGTGCGCGGCTACCCGGAGTGGAAGGACAAGGTGGCCACCCCGGCCTACCAGGAGTACTACAGCGGCGCGACCGACCTCGCCGGGCTGCGCGCCCGCCTGGAGAAGGACGGCAATCTGGTGCTGGCCCGCTACCAGCGCTGACGCCCACGAGCCGACGCGCAGGGCCGGCAGGGAAAATGCATTAGACGAGACGTATCGTCTCGCTTACGCTCAACCGCATGACTCCTGTGACCCCGCCCGCCCATATCGCCATGTTCTCCATCGCCGCCCACGGCCATGTGAACCCCAGCATGGAGGTGATCCGTGAACTCGTCGCCCGGGGCCACCGGGTGACCTACGCCATCCCGCCGGTCTTCGCCGACAAGGTGGCCGCCACCGGTGCCGAGCCCGTGCTCTACACCTCCACGCTGCCCGGACCCGACGCCGACCCCGAAGCCTGGGGGAACACCCTGCTCGACAACGTGGAGCCGTTCCTCGACGACGCGATCCAGGCGCTCCCGCAGCTCATCGAGGCCTACGCCGACGACACCCCCGACCTCGTCCTGCACGACATCACCTCCTACCCGGCCCGCGTCCTCGCCCACCGCTGGGGCGTCCCGGCGATCTCCCTCTCCCCGAACCTCGTCGCCTGGGAGGGCTACGAGGAGGAGATCGCCGAGCCGATGTGGAAGGAGCCCCGGCAGACCGAGCGCGGACGGGCCTACTACGCCCGGTTCGAGGCATGGCTGGCCGAGAACGGCATCACTCAGCACCCGGACCCCTTCGTCGGCCGCCCGGACCGCTCCCTGGTGCTCATCCCGAGGGCCCTCCAGCCGCACGCCGACCGGGTCGACGAACGCGTCCACACCTTCGTCGGCGCCTGCCAGGGCGACCGCGCCGACCAGGGCGACTGGCAGCGCCCCGCGGACGCGGAGAAGGTCGTGCTGGTGTCGCTCGGCTCGGCCTTCACCAAACAGCCCGCCTTCTACCGCGCGTGCGTGCGCGCCTTCGCCGGTCTGCCCGGCTGGCACGTCGTGCTCCAGGTCGGCCGGCACGTGACCCGCGCCGACCTGGGCGACGTACCCGCCGACGTGGAGGTGCACAGCTGGGTGCCGCAGCTGGCCATCCTGCGGCAGGCCGACCTGTTCGTCACCCACGCGGGCGCCGGCGGCAGCCAGGAGGGGCTGGCCACCGCGACGCCGATGATCGCCGTACCGCAGGCCGTCGACCAGTTCGGCAACGCCGACATGCTCCAGGCCCTCGGCGTCGCCCGGCACCTGCCCGCCGAGGAGGCCGATGCCGAACGCCTCCGCGAGGCCGCCCTCGCCCTGGTGGACGACCCGGAGGTGGCCCGCCGGCTCAAGGAGGTGCAGGCGGAGATGGCCCGCGAGGGCGGCACCCGGCGGGCGGCCGACCTCATCGAGGCCGAACTGCCCGCCGCCCGGCGGTAGGCCGCCGTCAGAGGTAGGCCGTGGTGGCGATCCGGGCCTTGTAGATCACCGCTCCCTGCCGGGCCCGGGAGACACCGCTCACGTTGAAGTGGACGTACTTCGTCCCGAAGGCGTTGCCGTCCGGCACCGCGCCCGTCCACATCTGCTCGCCGGAGACGTGGCGCACGTACGACTTGACCAGCCTGCGCGTGTGCAGGGTGGTCCGCCGCATCGTCGACTTGTCGACCGCGTAGACGCCGTTGGTGTCCGTGACCAGGAGCCGGCCGGGGCGCTGGTGGTCCGGCTGGAGGTCGTGCGCGCGGTGGAAATCGGTGAGACGGCGGGCGGTGTCCTCCACCAGCCGGGCCGAGCCGGCCGTCGTCACGATCCGGTACGCCGTCAGCACCGAACCGCCCGCCGCCCACATCCGCTCCAGCTGCGGGTCCCACAGCAGGCCGTGCGCCTGGTGGAAGGGGATCGGCGAGCCCGCGCGGACCAGCGAGCCGCTGTGGCGGCCGGTGGGCCGGAAGACGTGCAGGCTGCCGCCCTTGGCGGCGCCGCCGCCCGGCCCCTTGCTGCGCCCGGCCACCACGACCACGCCGGTGCCGCGGGCCCGCTCGATGGCGTGCGGATAGTTGGGGACGTTCGCGGACCACAGCAGCTTCTTGTCGCGGCGCCGGTAGATGCTCGCCGTCCCGCTGTCCGGGGTGCCGGTCACGGCGAGCAGGATCTGCCCGTCGCCGTTCGTGTCGCGGAACCGGTGCTCCATCGGATGGCCCGAACCCACCGGGTTCAGCTGCCACTTGATGTTCCTGTCGGTGAACGGCTTGTTGCGGTCGAACAGGAAGATCTTCCCGGAGTTCACGTCCCCGATGAGCACGTCGAACGCCGGCGGTGCCGCCGCGTGCGCGGGTGCCGCGGTCAGCAGCCCGGCCGCGGGCACGGCCAGCGCCCCCTTCAGCAGACTCCGCCTGTCCATGTGGTTCCTCCCCCGTGTCGGCGTACCTGTCCGGACAGGGAGAAGCCGCATCCGGCCCGCCGGTTCCCGCCGGAGAGCGACGGGCCCCGCGGCAAGGGCGGAATCAGACAGGGACGGCTCCCCGGGGGCACGGTGTCCGATCCGCCGACAGGGGTCCCCTTTTGTCATTACGAAAGCTTGTTGAACAAGTCACAGCCGCGTGTAGGAGTTGAACCGCACCCCGCCGATCAGCGAGAGTTTCGCGCAGCCCGGCGCACGCCGGGCACGCGGCCGTCGTGCCCGCCCCCACGGGGCACGACGGCCGCGTCACACCTGCCCGGAACGCCCGCCAGGAACCGGACGCGTGTGCGAGGCTCGGCACCATGCGCTACCTCATCATCGGCGCCGGCGCGGTCGGCGGTACCGTCGGCGGCCGACTGGCCCAGGCCGGGCGCGAGGTCGTCCTCGTCGCCCGTGGCAGACACCTGACCGCCCTCCGCGAACACGGGCTGCGCCTGCGGGTCCCCGAAGGCGAGTCGACCCACCGGCTGCCCGCCGTGGACGGGCCGGGCCCGCTCGGCGAACTGCGCGCCGACGACGTCCTGATGCTCGCCGTGAAGACCCAGGACACCGTGGCCGCCCTGGAGACCTGGGCCGATGTGCCCGTCGCCGGCGGCGGCACGGCGGCCCGCCGACTGCCCCTGGTCTGCCTGCAGAACGGCGTCGAGAGCGCCCGGCTGGCGCTGCGCCGCTTCCGGCACGTGTACGGCGTCTGCGTCTGGCTGCCGTCGACCTTCGTGGAACCCGGGGTCGTCTCCGCCGCCGGCACCCCGCTCACCGGTGTCCTGCACCTCGGCCGCGTCCCGCACGGCACCGACGACACCGCCCGCCGGATAGCCGCCGATCTCGCGGACGCCCGTTTCGAGGCACCCGTCGTGCCCGACGTGGCCCGCTGGCAGTACGCCAAACTGCTCGGCAACCTCGGCAACGCCCTCGAAGCGGTCAGCGGACCCGTGGCGAGCGAGGAGGCCCAGGCCCTGTACGCGCGCGTCCGCGCGGAGGGCGAGGCGGTGCTCGACGCCGCCGGGATCCCCTACACCGGCGCTGCGGAGCAGCGCGCGGCCCGCGGCGACAAGGTCACCCTGGTCCCGCTGGACGGCACCCCGCGCGGCGGCGGCTCCTCCTGGCAGTCCCTGGCCCGGGGCACCGGCACCATCGAGGCGGACCACCTCAACGGCGAGATCGTCCTGCTCGGCCGGCTGCACGGCGTCCCGACCCCGCTGAACGAACTGCTGCAACACCTCGCGAACCGGTTCGCG
>NZ_MUMF01000748.1 GCF_002155905.1 Streptomyces tricolor
TCGGGGTGGCGGTCGTGGTCCTTCGGCAGGTACCCGGCCGTGGAGGGCAGCGCGGCCGGCGCGGTGTCCTTGCGGGAGAAGTCGAAGGCGCTGGTCAGGTCGCCGCATATGGCGCGCCGCCAGGGCGAGATGTTCGGCTCCCGGACCCCGAAGCGTCGCTCGATGAACCGGATGATGGAGGTGTGGTCGAAGGTCTCGGAGCAGACGTAGCCGCCCTTGCTCCAGGGGGAGACGACCAGCATGGGCACCCGCTGGCCGAGCCCGTAGGGGCCGGCGACATGACTGCTGTCGCCCTTGAACAGGTCCGGCGCGGGGTCGACCGTCGACCGGCCCTGGGCGGCGGAGGCCGGCGGGTAGGGCGGGATGACGTGGTCGAAGAAGCCGTCGTTCTCGTCGTAGGTGATGAACAGCGCCGTCTTCCCCCACACGGCGGGGTTGGCGGTGAGCGCGTCCAGCACCTGGGAGATGTACCAGGCGCCGTAGTTGGCCGGCCAGTTGGGGTGCTCGGTGAAGGCCTCGGGGGCGACGATCCAGGAGACCTGGGGCAGCCGGTCCGCCTGGACGTCCGCCTTCAGCCGGTCGAAGAAGCCCTCGCCCTTGCGGGCGTCGGTGCCGGTGCGGGCCTTGTCGTACAGCGGGTCGCCGGGCTTGGCGTCGCGGTACGCGGTGAAGTAGAGCAGGGAGTTGTCTCCGTAGTTGCCGCGGTAGGCGTCGTTGATCCAGCCCCAGCTGCCGTTCGCGTCGAGGCCGTCGCCGATGTCCTGGTAGATCTTCCAGGAGACCCCGGCCCGCTCCAGCCGTTCCGGGTACGTCGTCCAGCCGTAGCCCTTCTCGTCGTTGCCGAGGACCGGGCCGCCGCCCGTGCCGTCGTTGCCGGTGTAGCCCGTCCACATGTAGTAGCGGTTGGGGTCGGTGGAGCCGATGAACGAGCAGTGGTAGGCGTCGCAGACGGTGAAGGCGTCCGCGAGCGCGTAGTGGAAGGGGATGTCGTCGCGTGTGAGGTACGCCATCGTGGTCGCGGACTTCGCGGGCACCCACGTGTCGTACCTGCCGCCCGCGAACGCGGCGTGGCCGTCGTTCCAGCCGTGCGGGAGGTCCTGGAGGAAGGCCAGGCCCAGGTCGTCGGCGTCGGGGTGGAACGGCAGGATGTCCTTGGTGCCGTCGGACTGCCTCCAGACGGACCTGCCGTTCTGGGTGACCGGACGCGGGTCGCCGAAGCCGCGGACTCCTCGGAGCGAGCCGAAGTAGTGGTCGAAGGAACGGTTCTCCTGCATCAGGACGACGATGTGCTCGACATCCTCCACGGACCCGGTGCGGTAATGGGCGGGCAGGGCGGCCGCGCGCTGGATGCTGCTCGACAGAGCCGTGAAGGCGGTGGTGGCACCCGCGAGTTGGAGGAAGCGCCGCCGGTTGACTTCGGGCATGAGTGAGGGTCCTCTCGTCCTGACGTACATGACGCCACCGAAATGATGGAATCTGCGCGGAGCGAGTGTTCCAAGAGCACCAAACGTCAGGGAAGGCTCTGGTGGAACTCATGTGAACTCGTCGCGACATGAGGAGTGCGCAAGCCGCCGATCGGGGATGGTCGCGATCATGACAGACGCACAGACGAGAGTACCGAAGCGGACGAAACAGTCCATGAAGCAGCTTGTCGCGGCATCCGTGGGCAACGCCGTGGAGTGGTACGACTGGTACGCCTACACGTTTCTCGCCACCTACATCGCCGCCGCGGTCTTCCCCGAGGGCACCGGCGACTCGCTGGTGCCGCTGCTGTCGACGTTCGCCGTGTTCGCGGTGGGCTTCTTCATGCGGCCCGTGGGCGGGCTGCTCATGGGCGCCGTCGCCGACCGGCACGGCCGGCGGGCCGCCCTCACCGTCACCATCCTGCTGATGGGCGGCAGCAGCCTGCTGGTCGGCCTCACCCCCACCTACGCCTCGGTGGGCCTGCTGGCCCCGGTGGTGCTGGTCGCCGCCCGGCTGCTCCAGGGGCTGTCGGTGGGCGGTGAGTTCGCGGCCTCGACCACCTTCCTCGTGGAGTCGGCGGGGCCGGGCCGGCGCGGGCTGTTCTCCAGTTTCCAGTACGTCTCGACGACCGCCGGCCAGCTGGCCGCGTCCGGGGTCACCACCGTGCTCGTGGACACGCTCGCCGAGCCCTCGATGGACGGCTGGGGCTGGCGCGTGCCGTTCTGGCTCGGCGGGGTGTTCAGCCTGGTCGGCTTCTGGATCCGGCGGGGCGCCGAGGAGACCCGCAGCGCCGCGCAGCGCCAGGCGCCCCGGCCGGGCCTGTTCGAGGCGCTGCGCCGCCATCCGCGCCAGTCCCTGCTCATCGCCGGCATCACCGCGGGCGGCACCCTCGCCTACTACACCTGGACGTCGTACCTGCCGACGTACGCCGAACTCAACGCGGGCGTCGCGAAGTCGGACGCGCTGCTCGCGAGCACCCTCTCGCTGGCCTTCTTCGCCCTGCTCCAGCCGCTCGGCGGGCTGCTGTCCGACCGGGTGGGCCGCCGGCCGCTGCTGCTGTGCTTCGGGCTGGGCTTCGCCGTGTTGTGCGTGCCGCTGCTGCACGTGCTGCGCGACTCCTTCGCCGTGCTGCTGCTGGTGAGTTGCGCGGGCATGGTGCTGCTGACCGGGTTCACGTCCGTCAGCGCGGCCGTCAACGCCGAGGTGTTCCCGCCCCGGGTGCGCGCGGCCGGCATCGGCTTCCCGTACTCCCTCACCGTGGCGCTGTTCGGCGGCACGGCCCCGTACGTCGGCACGCTGTTCAAGGAGCTGGGCCACTCCGGGCTCTTCCCCTGGTACGTCGCCGTGCTCTGTCTGCTGTCCTCGCTGGTGTACCTGCGGCTGCCGGAGACGGCCCACCGGGAGCTGGAACGCTGAGGGGGAGCCGCGCCTCGCGCACGGGACCCGGCTCCCCCGCTCTCCCCCGGTCTCGGTCAGGGGGTCGTGTACGCCTCCACCTCGCTGAACTGCCCGGCCGGCCAGCCCGTGTTGGCGCTGACGCTCAGGCGCAGGTAGCGCAGGTTCGTGCCGCCGGGCAGGGACACGGTCGCGGTGTTGCCGGTGGCCGGGTCGAAGCGATAGCCCTGGGCGCCGACGACGGTCGAGTAGCCGGAGCCGTCGGTGCTGCCGAGCACCGTGACGGTCTGGGTGCGGGCGCCCCAGGCGGCCGACGGCGGCAGCTTCAGCACCAGGCGGCGCACGGCGTAGGCGGAGCCGAGGTCGACCGTCCAGGACTGCGGGAAGGCGTGGTTGGCCGACTCCCAGTAGGTGCCTGCGTCACCGTCGACCGCCTTGCCCGGTGTGTAGACGTCCTGGGAGCCGGTCGCGGTGGCCGGGCGGCCCTTGGCGAGGTTGCGGTTCGGGTCGGGTTCGGGGTTGCCCTGTCCGGGCTGCGGCCAGGTGGAACAGTCCGACCAGGTGCTCGACCAGCCCGAGTTGCCGCCGCCGTCGGTGAGGCTGAAGGAACCGGAGTTCGCCGGGTAGGGGCAGTTGTAGATCCCGGCCGCTCCGACCTGGGTGGCGGTGACGTTCTTGAAGGTGGCCGCGCCCTGCGCCTCCGCCTGGACCACGACCGTGCCGGTGTTCCTCACGGTCGCGCCGCTGACGGTGACGTTCTTCACCGGGTGGCCGCGCCCGCCCCCGGAGACGAACTCGAAGGCGCTGTACGGGCTGTCGGTGATCGTCGTGTCGGTGATGTCCACGGTCGCCTCGATCGCGCTGTCGTAGGAGTCGACGCGCAACGCGCCCATCGGATGGTTCCAGTTGGGGTTCATCGCGCCGGTGCGCACCAGCGTGTTGCCGGCGACCGTGATGGTGCCGGCGAGGGGGTGGAACGGATCGAGGAACTTCTGGTTGGAGATGGCGATCCCGCTGCCGAGGGCGTTGGTGTCGGAGACGAGGTTGTCGCGTACGGCGATGTCGGTGCCGCCGTAGACGGCGATGCCGTTGGCGAGGTTGGGCTGCGAGATGGTGTTGTTCTCGAAGCTGGAGTCGGTGTCCGGGGAGTACAGCGACCACATGGCGAGGGCGTCGTCGCCCTGGTTGCGCAGGAAGTTGTTGCGCACCCGGACGCCCTTGGCGGAGCCATTGAGGTTGAGGCCGTCCGCTGTGGTGTCGAGGATCCGGTTGTTCTCCACGACCAGGTTGTCGTTGTTGCCGGTGAGCCACAGGCCGACCTTGAGGTGCTGGATCCACATCCCGGAGACCGAACTGCCCGGACCCAGCGAGCCGTTGACGAAGTTGTCCGGGCTGGAGTCGACGCGTTCGGTGACCTCGCCGATCACCGCGAAGTCCTTGATGCGGACGTTTCCGGCGGAGCCGGACTGGTCGATGAAGCGGGAGGTGTGCACCACCGAGTGCCAGCTGCCGGCGCCCTGGAGGGTGACGTTCTGTACGCCGCTCAGGGAGGAGGTGATCCGGTAGTCGCCCGGCGGGATCCATACGGTGCCCCCCTGGGCGGCGGCGATGGCGTCCCGGAAGGCCTGGGTGGAGTCGCCGGCGCCGCTGGGGTCGGCGCCCTTGGAGACGACGGACACCGAACCGGCGGGCTGGGCGGTGGCCGGGGCGACCTGTTCGAAGTCGGCGACATCGACGGTGACCTGGACGCCGGTCGCCTCGACGGCCACCTTGTCGCCGGCCTGGACGCTGCGCCCGAGCAGCATCCGGGTGTTGTCGAAGAAGTGGTGCGTCTTGGCGCCGGGGATCCAGCCGGTGTCGATGTAGGAGTACTTGGCGGTCACCGGCAGGGTCTTCGCGAGCCTGGTGCCGTTGACGTACACGTTCAGCGCGCCGGACTGGCCGTCCGGGACGCTGTAGGCGAGGTTCAGCGCGTTCGCGGCGCGCGGCACGGTGAACTCCAGCCGCTGCCCGGCGGACAGCCGGACGGCCTGCCGGCCGGAGGCCTCCGAGGCGAGGGTGCCCTGTGTGTAGTCGGGGCCGATCCTCGTGCCGTCGCCGGTCGCCGACTCGGCCTCCACGGAGGTGAAGGGGAGGGTGGCGCCGGCCGCCGCGTGGGCGGCCGGGGCGACGGCGGTGAGCAGGCCGGTGGCGAGGGCGGCGACCGCCCCGAGGGCGGGGATGCGCCGGAGGTTTCCGGCGGTGCTGCGGTGCATGTGCTGATCCCTTCGTGGTGGGGGTGCGTGGGACAGCGAGGTCGTGACGGCTCGGCTCAGGCGTGCAGCCAGGCCGCCGTGTCCTGCGGCAGCCGGCCCGCGTCGTCCAGCGGGCCGCTGCTGAGCAGGAGCCGGGAGCGGGCGGGGAGGTCGGCGGGCGTGGCCGCGAGGTTGACCACGCACAGCGCCCCGTCCGCGCGGGAGAAGGCCAGCACGCCGTCGGGGGCGGGCAGCCAGGTCAGCGGGCCGTCGCCGAACCGCGGGCGCAGCGCGATGGCCGTGCGGTAGAGGGAGAGCATGGAGTCGGGGTCCGACCGCTGGCGGTCGACCGCGTACGACGGCCAGCCGGCCGGCTGCGGCAGCCACGGCTCCTCCCGCGCGCCGAAGCCCGCGTGCGGCAGCCCGGCGGTCCACGGC
The DNA here is from genome assembly GCF_002155905.1 of Streptomyces tricolor. Lineage (GTDB taxonomy): Bacteria > Actinomycetota > Actinomycetes > Streptomycetales > Streptomycetaceae > Streptomyces > Streptomyces tricolor. Next base: position 5,532 of record NZ_MUMF01000748.1, read on the forward strand.
AGCGGCACCCGGCAGCCGTCGCGGCCCTTGCGGACATGGCCGGTCTGCTCCCAGATCGGGTCCTGGAGCACCTCGACGGGCAGGTCGGCGACCTCGGGCAGACCCAGCTCCTCGCCCTGGTACAGGTAGGCCGAGCCGGGCAGCGCCAGCATCAGCAGGGTCGCCGCCCGGGCCCGGCGCAGCCCGGCCGCCGGGTCCACCGCGGGCGCCCTGCCGTCGGCGAGCAGCCAGGCGGCCGGATCGGTGCCGGGCGGCAGCATGAGCCGGGAGGCGTGGCGTACGACGTCGTGGTTGGACAGCACCCAGGTCGCGGAGGCTCCGGCGGCCCGGGCGGTGGCCAGCGAGCCGGTGATGACGTCCCGCAGCTCCTCGGCGTCCCAGCGCGCCTCCAGGTACTCGAAGTTGAACGCCTGGCCGAGTTCGTCGGGGCGGGCGTACAGGGCGCGGCGGGCACCCGGCACCCAGGCCTCGGCGACCGCCATGCGCGGCGGGCGGTAGGCGTCGAAGATCTTGCGCCAGTCGCGGTAGATCTCGTGGACCTCGTCGCGGTCCCAGTACGGGTGGCTGCCCGGCGGGACCAGGGGCAGCGCGTCCTCGCCGGTCGCGCCGATGTCGCCGACGTCCCGCAGCGGCTCGGTGAGGTCCTTGGCCAGGCCGTGGGCGACATCGACGCGGAAGCCGTCCACCCCCCGGTCGGACCAGAACCGCAAGGTGGTGCGGAAGTCGGCGCGGACCTCCTCGTTGTCCCAGTTCAGGTCGGGCTGTTCCGGGGCGAACAGGTGCAGGTACCACTCCCCGTCCGGCACCCGCCGCCAGGCGCTGCCGCCGAACACCGACTGCCAGTCGCTGGGCGGGAGTTCCCCGTGCGCCCCGCGGCCCCGCCGGAAGACGTACCGCTCCCGGGCCGCGGAGCCGGGCCCGGCGCGCAGCGCCTCCTGGAACCAGGGGTGCAGGTGGGAGGTGTGGTTGGGCACGATGTCCACGATGACCTTGAGGCCGAGCCGGTGCGCCTCGGCCACCAGGGCGTCGAAGTCGTCCAGGGTGCCGAGGCGGTCGTCGACCCCGCGCGGGTCGATGACGTCGTAGCCGCCGTCGGCGAGTTCGGACGGGTAGAAGGGGCTCAGCCACACGGCGTCCACGCCGAGCGCGGCGAGGTGGTCCAGGCGCTGGGCGATGCCCTTCAGATCGCCGAGGCCGTCTCCGTCGGCGTCGGCGAAACTGCGCGGATAGACCTGGTAGATGACGGCCTGCCGCCACCAGTCGGGGTTCCTGGGCGAGAGGTCCGGCGAGAGGTCGGCCATACGGGCTCCCTTGGGAGGGACGACGGTACGGAATCTGTACCTGTCCACCTTGCCCGGAAAGCGAACCTTTTCACGGCCGATCAGTCCGTGCAGTGCTCCAACAGGCCCTGTACCTCCGTGTCCACCACCCGGTACCGCACCACGCGCCCCTCCTTCTCCCCCGCCACGACCCCGGCCGCCCGCAGCAGCCGCAGCGCCTGCGAGACGGCCGGGTCGTTCATGCCCGTGGCGATCGCCAGATCGGAGACGGCGAGCGGCCCGGTGCGGTGCAGGGCGAGCAGCAGCGCGAGCCGGTTGGGATCGGCCAGCAGCGAGAAACGTTCGGCCCAGGTGCGCAGACGCCCCGCGTCGCCGATGGCGGCGATCGCCTCGCACACCCGGTGCCCGTCGATGGTGCGACGGTCGGCTCGGTCGGCAGGCACGAGATGCATGCCCACATCCTCGCAGGCCCGCTTCTGTGATCTTCCATACCTGCGCAGGTAAGCAGCTATGCAGGAAACCGCGTGCCCCTCTACGGTGGGCGGGCCGTGGTGTTCGGGAAGTCGATGCAAGGTCGACGCGGCCCTCGCCACTGTGATCGGGGAGTTCCCGTTCCGTCCGGCACACCGCCGGGCCACTGGTCGTACGACCGGGAAGGCAGGGACGGCGGACGTGTGACCCGTAAGCCAGGAGACCGGCCACGGCAGTTCACAAAAAGATCCACGAGGTGCTGGAGCTGACCACATGAACCTGCCCGGGACGTCCCTGTCCGAGTCCGCGCACGCCTCGTTCCGCTGGCGACGCGAGGACACCGTCAAGACGGTGGGGCTGATGGCGGTGATCGTCGCCCTGCATGTCGTCGCCTTCGGGATTCTCTTCCTGCTCGTCACGCCGGGGCACTACAAGGTCGGTTCGGAGGTGTTCGGGGTCGGGCTCGGTATCACCGCCTACACGCTCGGTATGCGGCACGCGTTCGACGCCGACCACATCGCGGCGATCGACAACACCACCCGCAAGCTGATGGCGGACGGGAAGCGGCCGGTGTCGGTGGGGTTCTGGTTCGCGCTCGGGCACTCCAGCGTGGTGGTGCTGCTGGCGCTGCTGATCGCGGGCGGCACCTCGCTGGCCGGGAAGGTGATGAACGAGGGGTCCACCACCCATCAGGTGCTCGGTGTCCTGGGTACGACGATCTCCGGCACGTTCCTGTACCTCATCGCCGCGCTGAACCTGGTCGCGCTGGCGGGCATCCTCAAGGTGTTCCGGGCGATGCGGGCGGGGGCGTACGACGAGAAGGAGCTGGAGCAGCACCTGGACTCGCGCGGGTTCATGAACCGGGTGCTCGGGCGTCTGACGAAGTCGGTGTCGCGGCCGGGGCAGATGTACCCGCTCGGCTTCCTGTTCGGCCTCGGCTTCGACACGGCCACCGAGGTCTCGCTGATGGTGATGGCGGGCTCCGGCGCGGCGGCCGGCCTGCCCTGGTACGCGATCCTGTGCCTGCCTCTGCTGTTCGCCGCCGGGATGAGCCTGTTCGACACCCTGGACGGCACGTTCATGAACTTCGCCTACCAGTGGGCGTTCGCCAACCCCGTCCGCAAGGTGTTCTACAACCTCGCGATCACCGGCCTGTCCATCGCCGTGGCCTTCTTCATCGGCACGATCGAGCTGGTCGGCGTCCTGCACGAGAAGTTCGACCTGCGCGACTCCGTCACCACCTGGATCGCCGGTCTCGACCTGGACAACGTCGGCTACATCATCGTCGGCCTGTTCGTGGTGGTGTGGGCGGCAGCGCTGGGGTACTGGCGGCTGGCGCGGGTGGAGGAGCGCTGGTCGGCGCGGACGGCGCCGGCTCCCGCGTCCGACTGAGCCGGCGGGCCAGCGCGGCGCAGACCACCAGCTGGAGGGTGTGGTAGAGCATCAGGGGCAGCACGGTCATGGCGACCTCGTCCGCCGGGAACAGCACGGACGCCATGGGCAGCCCGCTGGCCAGGCTCTTGGTGGCGCCGCAGAAGAGCGCGGTGACGCGGTCCTCGCGGGGCAGCCGCAGCAGCCGGGCGGAGCGGTCGGCGAGGAGCAGGGCGGCGCCGAGCAACAGGGCGGCCAGGACGCCGAGCAGGGCCAGCCGGCCGGGTGACACCCGCTGCCAGATGCCGGTGGTCATGCCCCGGCTGAACGCCGCGTAGACGACCAGCAGGATCGAGCCCCGGTCGCACAGGCCGATCAGCGTGCGGTGCCGGCCGAGCCAGTCGGAGATCCAGCGCCGCACCGCCTGCCCGGCGAGGAACGGCAGCAGCAACTGGACGGCGATGTCGCCGAGTTGGCCGAGGACGACGGGGATGCCGCCGTCCTCGCCGGCGCCGATCAGGGCGACCGCCAGCAGGGGCGTGAGCAGCACGCCCAGGACCGTGGAGAAGGACGCGGAGCACAGGGCGGCGGCGACGTTGCCGCGGGCCAGGGAGGTGAAGGCGATGGAGGACTGGACGGTGGACGGCAGCACGGCGAGGAAGAGCACGCCGGCGGTCAGCTCGGCGCCGAGCACCCGGTCCGGCAGCAGTTCCGCGGCCAGCCCGAGCAGCGGGAAGGCGGCGAACGTCAGCGCCAGGACCGGCAGGTGCAGCCGCCAGTGGCGTACGCCGTCGAGCGCGGCCTGCGGGGAGAGCCGGGCGCCGTAGAGGAAGAACAGCAGGCCGATGGCGATCCGGGTCAGCCAGGAGACGGCCTCGGCCGCCTCCCGCTCCGCGGGGACGAGCGCCGCGACGCCGATGGCGCCGAACAACGCGACGATGTACCAGTCGACGCGGCGCGCCAGTCGGCGGACCGCGCCGGTGAGGGGGGTCTGAGGCATGCGCTCCTGCCTGGTAGCCGGGGCATGGGCCGGGCCCCGGCTACCAGGCAGGAG
>NZ_MUMF01000749.1:0-411 GCF_002155905.1 Streptomyces tricolor
CGCCGGACAGGCCGGTGCGGGCGCCCTGCGGTACGACGGGGACGCGCAGCTCGGTGGCGGTGCGCATGACGTGCTGGACCTGCTCGACGGTGCGCGGCAGGACGACGACGGCGGGGCTGCCGGCCGGGCAGAAGCTCGCCATGTCGTTCCCGTAGGAGGCCGTGACGTCGGGGTCGGTCAGGACGGCCTCGGGCGGCAGGCCCGCCAGGAGCCGGTCGGTGAGGTTGCCCGTGTGCTCGTCGCGCGGTGCTTCGATGCGGCTCATGATCACAGCGTGGCACTCGCGGCCATCGGTGTGAACCCCGCCCGCGCCGCCCTTGGGCCACCCGGATGTGTTCGTCGTATTGACGCACAGTGAGCGGCATGGACAACCGACAGTGCGTGGGTACGTCCCTGATCTCCGAGCCGCCG
>NZ_MUMF01000749.1:514-642 GCF_002155905.1 Streptomyces tricolor
CCTACGGGGTGCCGGCGGCGCTGCCCGGGCTGACGGCGCTGATCGGGCGGCAGGAGCAGCGGGTGCGGGCGCGGCCACGGGACGCCCGGGCGTGGGCGGTGCTGGGCTCGGCGTATGTGGAGCGGGGG
>NZ_MUMF01000750.1 GCF_002155905.1 Streptomyces tricolor
GCTCCTGACCCCGCACGGTCACCGGGGGCTCCGGGTCCTTGTCGGGCGCCGGGAGGGGGCCCTCAGCTGGTGCGCCGGGTCACGAACTCGGCGAGCGCCAGCAGACCGCCCGCCGCCTCCGGGTCGGGGACCGCGCGGGCCAGTTCCTGCATGGCCCGGGCCATCCGGTCGGCCGCCTCGGCCTGCGCCCAGTCCCGGCCGCCGGCCCGCTCCACCGCGAGTGCGATGCGCGCGGTCTCCCCGGCCTCCGCCGCCTCCTCCCGGTACGGCTTGCCGTACAGCTGGGCGAGTTCGACCGCCGCCGGGGTGCCGGAGGTGAGCGCGGCCACCACCGGCAGGGACTTCTTGCGGGCGGCGAGATCCGCGCCGGCCGGTTTGCCGGTGTGCCGCGGGTCTCCCCATATGCCGATGACGTCGTCGATCAGCTGGAAGGCGAGCCCGGCCTGCCGGCCGAAGCCGTCCAGCGCGGCCACCTCCTCCTCGCCGGCGCCCGCGTACAGCGCGCCGAGTGCGCAGGCGCAGCCCAGCAGAGCGCCGGTCTTGGCCTCGGCCATGGCGAGCACCTCGTCCAGGGTGACCGCTTCCGGTGCCCGCTGCTCCAGGTCGGTGTCGGTGTGCTGGCCCTCGCACAGCTCCACGACACAGGCGGCGAGCCGGGCCGCGGCCGGCACCGACGCCGGGTGCGGGTCCTCGGCGAGCAGCCGGAGAGCCAGCGCCTGGAGGGCGTCCCCGGCGAGGATCGCGTCGGTGTCGCCGAACACGGTCCAGGCCGTCGGCCGGTGCCGGCGGGTGGTGTCCCGGTCCATCACGTCGTCGTGCAACAGCGTGAAGTTGTGGACCAGTTCGACCGCCGCCGCCGCCCGGACGGCCGCCGTCCGGGCCGCCGGTCCGCCGAGCGCGGCGGCAGCCGCCAGCACGAGCGCCGGCCTGATCGCCTTGCCCGCGTTGCCCGCCGCCGGAGAGCCGTCGGCCTGCTGCCAGCCGAAGTGGTAGAGGCCGATCCGGCGCATGGAGCCGGGCAGCGACTCCACGGCCGCGCGCAGCTCCGGGTCGACCAGGGCCCGGGTGCGCTCCAGTTGCGCCGCCGCCTCCTGCGCGTCGGCCGGGCCGGTCCCCTCCCCGGTCTTCTCCCGCGGCTCCCCCGGTGCGCCGGGACCCGGCACACCGGAGGCACGCTCTTCGGTCTCCGTCATGAACTCGGCCATGCCTCCCCCTCGTCAGGTCCGCGCAGGCCGGCGTCACCGGCCTTGCCGGACGCATACCCCGAGGACCTACCCGCGCCGGCGGGCGCGGACACGGCCGCGACGTGCGGAAACGTCACCTCCACCGGCCGATCTCGACGTTCTCCAGCACACCGAGCGCGTCGGGCACCAGGACGGCGGCCGAGTAGTACGCCGTCACCAGGTACTTGATGATGGCCTGTTCGTTGATGCCCATGAAGCGGACCGACAGGCTCGGCTCGATCTCGTCCGGGATGCCGGACTGCCGCAGGCCGATGACGCCCTGCTCGGCCTCGCCGGTACGCATGGCGATGATGGAGGTCGTACGGGCCTCGCTGATCGGGATCTTGTTGCACGGGTAGATCGGCACCCCGCGCCAGGTGGGGATGCGGTTGCCGGCGATGTCGATCGTCTCGGGGACCAGCCCCCGCTTGTTCAGCTCCCGCCCGATCGCGGCGATCGCGCGCGGGTGGGCCAGCAGCAGCTTGGTGCCGCGGCGGCGGCTGAGCAGCTCGTCCAGGTCGTCCGGGCTGGGCACGCCGTCGTGCGGCTGGATCCGCTGGTCGTACTCGCAGTTGCTGAGCAGGCCGAACTCCGGGTTGTTGACCAGCTCGTGCTCCTGGCGCTCCTTCAGCGCCTCGACCGTGAGCCGCAGCTGCTGCTCGGTCTGGTTCATCGGCTGGTTGTAGAGGTCGGCCACGCGCGAGTGGATGCGCAGCACGGTCTGGGCGATGCTCAGTTCGTACTCGCGGGGCCGTGCCTCGTAGTCCACGAAGGTGTGCGGGATGTCGGGCTCGCCGGAGTGGCCGGCCGCCAGCTCGACCTCCTTCTCCCCGTACTTGTTGGTCCGCTGCTCGGGGATCGAGCGCAGTCGTTCGAGGTGCGCCCGCAGCGAGTCGGAGCGCTCCGCGACCTGCGCGAAGTCCTGCCGGCTGAGGATCAGCACCGTGGTCGCGGTGTCCGCGCGGACGGTGTACTCCCAGATCGCCTCGGGGTCGATCAGCGCCTGGTCGCCGAAGTAGGCGCCGTCGGCGAGGACGCCGAGCACGGCGTCGTCGCCGTAGGGGCCCGTGCCGACCTTCTCCACCCGGCCGTGGGCGAGGAGGTAGACCTCGTCCGTCCGGTTGCCGAAGTCGGCGATCACCTCGCCGGGCGCGAAGTCGCGCTGGCGGCAGCGGCGGGCCAGCTCCGTCAGCACCTCCTCGTCCTCGTACGACCGCAGGGCCGGCAGCTCGGCCAGTTCGTTCGGGATGACCTCCACCTGGTCCCCGGTCTTGACGAAGGTGATGCGGCCGTCGCCGACGGCGTACGTCAGCCGCCTGTTCACCCGGTAGGTGCCGCCCTGGACGTCCACCCAGGGAAGCGTGCGCAGCAGCCAGCGGGAGCTGATCTCCTGCATCTGCGGAACGGACTTGGTGGTGGTGGCCAGGTTCCGCGCTGCCGCCGTCCCGAGGGACTGCTGCGGCCTGCCCTGCTCTGTGCGGACCTCTTCGCCTACCGACATAAAGAAATGCCCTCCCATGTATGGCCCGGTGCCGAATCGCGCGGGCACCGGTCTCGCGTCCGAGCCTTCCAGCACGCACCGTGGTGGCGCCATTACCCGAAAGAGCGGGAATGGATCATCGGATTAGTGGGCACAACGAGGGATCCCGCCCCCGGCCGCGCGGTCGTCGGCTCCGGCCCGAACGG
>NZ_MUMF01000751.1 GCF_002155905.1 Streptomyces tricolor
GGGTGGCACGGGGGCGGGGGAGAAGCACGGGTGGTGTACGGGTTTCTGGTGTGCGCCCCTGTCGCGCCTGGATGGCTGAATCTGGACGGGAGGGCCGTCGTTCCCGGCCCTTCGGTTACCGGAGGGTCACGTGCCGGTGCCGAGAAGCGCGAGGCGGCCGGGGCGTGTCGGCGGTGGGCCGGGACGGCGCGCCGCGCGTGTCGTCGGCGTTCCGCCCGCCGGCCCCGGAGTGTCCACTGGCCGAATCATCCCCCCAGATCAGAAGCAGTCCGGCCAACCCGTCGAACATCGGAGCGGACCGTCGGCCGACGGGCGGCCGAGCGGCGTACGGAACGCCGGTCGGTGCGCGGTGGCGACCTTTTTCGCGCGCGCCCGGTTTGCGCGCGAGGCGCCGGGGCACACGCGGGGGCGACGATCCGGCCGCGGCCCTGGGCGCGCACGGGGCCTCGGCAAGTGGCCGGACAGTGACGCAAAAGCACCGGCAGAGTACTCTCCGTTCAACTTCAGGGGGTTGCTTGTGCGTGACGCACCGTGAAGACTGTGGCCGAGTTCCATCGAAACGAAGGTGTCGCGGAGTGCGCATCATGCCAATCAGGGGGCGGCACGCGCTGCGACTGCGTATTCTCACACCTCGTTTCCAAGGGCCGGGGCTGTGCGCCCCGTTGTCCGTACACGAGCCGGGAGGGTCCCGCGTGATCGCTGCGCGGGAGGTATCGCCGAGGGGATGGGTTATGTCGGGTTGGCGCGCCGCACGACCGGGCTCGCTGCGGGGCCGTGGCCGGCCGCGCAGCCGCCGCGTCCTGCACCGCATGTGCTGAGGCCTGCGGGCCACTCCGGCAGCAGACCGACGGCAGCGGACCGCGGCAGGCCGATGGTGGCCGACCGGCCGAGGCCGACTCGCGGCGGTCGACCGTCCCGCCGTACACCGGTCGCCACGCGGGTCGCGCGCTTCTTCCGTCCGGACGTCCCGGCAGCGAAGGTATCGCCGTGCCCGCGGCCCCGGCCGCTCCGGTCCGCGTCCTCCCCGTGGATGTGTGACTCCTCCATGCCCGTACGCGCTAGCAAGGAGACAAGGTGATCAGCAGGCAACCGACGGGCGAACGGCTCCTCCTGGAGGAGTTACCCGACCGCTGGCGGGACTTACGCGAGGCCGGGCCGGTGCGGTACGACGAGACGCAGGGCGTCTGGCAGGTGCTGGACCACGCGGGCGTCGCCACGGTGCTCGCCGACCCGGCGACGTACTCCTCGGACCTCTCCGCCCTCGCCCCCACCCAGTCCGACTTCGAGACCTTCCGGCAGGGCAACTTCGTCGGCATGGACCCGCCGGAGCACCGCAAGCTCCGCACCCTGGTGAGCCAGGCGTTCACCCCGCGGGTCGTGCAGGGGCTCGGCCCCCGTATCGAGGCCGTGTGCGCCCGGCTCCTGGACGCGGTCGCCGACCGCGACCGGTTCGACCTGGTCGACGCGCTGGCCTATCCGCTGCCGATCATCGTGATCGCCGAACTGCTCGGCATCCCGGCCGAGGAGCACCGGCTCTTCCAGGAGTGGGCGAGCGTCCTGTTCGGCGGCGACCAGCTCGGCGAGGCGCCGGACATGGCCGACCTGGAACGGGCGCTGGAGGCCATCGCCCCCACCGTGCGCGAGATGAACGGCTACATGCTGGACCACATCCGCGCCCGCCGCGCCCACCCCGGTGACGACCTCACCAGCAGACTCATCGCCGCCGAGGTGGACGGTGTCCGGCTCGCCGACCAGGAGATGGTCGGATTCGTGGCGCTGCTGCTGGTCGCCGGGCACATCACCACGACCGCGCTGCTGGGCAACGCCGTCGTCACCTTCGACCGGCACCCCGGCACCGACGCCGCGCTGCGCGCCGATCCCGCGCGGATCCCGGCCGCCGTCGAGGAAGTGCTGCGCTGGCTGCCGCCGTTCCCGGAGCTGGGCCGCCGGGTCACCCGCCCCGTGGTCCTCGGCGGTCGGGACATCCCCGCCGGCACCCTGCTGATGGCACATCTGGGCGCCGCGAACCGGGACCCCACCCGCTTCGACACGCCCGACGTCTTCGACGCGGCCCGGAACCCGAATCCGCATCTGACCTTCGGGCACGGCATCCACTTCTGTTTCGGCGCGCCACTGGCCCGGCTGGAGGCGCGGATCGCCCTGCGGATGTTGCATGAACGATTCCGCATCCTGGCGGTCCCCTGCTACGAGGACATCGCCTACCAGAACCCGGCCGTCATCATCGGCGTACGGCACCTGCCCGTCGAGGTCGGCAGACCGTAGTCCGAGCGCGTCCAGCGCCCCCGGCCGGCCCTCCCCACACCGCTCGTGCACGGGCCGGACCGGCACACCCGCACATGAGACCCACCCAACGGGAGTCCCCTTCTCATGCCGTACACCATCCCCGCCGCTCCGACCGCTTCCCCGACGCCGTCCCTGTTACACCGGGAGCTGCAGGACCTTCTCGACACCCTGGCCCGCACCCACCGGGTGCCCGGGGCCCAACTCGCCCTCGACACCGGCACGGACGTCATCGCCGTACACACCGGTACGGCCGACACCGCGACCGGCACTCCGTTCACCGCGGACACGGCGGTCCCGCTGGGATCGCTCACCAAGCCCTGCACCGCCGCGCTCGTCATGCTCCTCGCCGACGACGGCGACCTCGACCCGGACGAGCCCGCCGCCGCGCACCTCCCCGAACTGAGCGGCATACCCGACGTGACGATACGTCACCTGCTCAGTCATACCGGCGGACTGCCCACCGGGCCGGACTCGGACACCGCCGCCACGACCACCGCCGCCCGCTATCTCGCGGCCGTCTGCACCGCCCGCGACGCGCTGTTCGCGCCGGGCACCGACTTCTCCTACTCCAACGCCGGCTACGTCGCCGCCGGGCGGCTGGTGGAGACGGTCACCGGCATGCCGTGGCCCGAGGCGATGCGGGTGCTGCTCCTCGAACCCCTCGGTGTCGTACCGGCGTTCGTCGGGGACGCCGCGCCCGCGCGTCCCGTCGCCGCCGGACACGCCCTCAACACCGCGACCGGGCAGGCCCGTCCGGCCCGGCAGAACCTGGCGCCGCTGGAGGCGCCGGCCGGTGCGCTGCTCGCGAGCGCCCTGGATCTGACCGCGTTCGGCAACGCGCTGATCGGCCGCGCGGACCTGCTGCCGCCCGCCGTCGCCAAGGAGATGCGCCGACCCGAGCCGGCCGCACGCCCGGGGGCGCTGGCCGACGGCTGGGGTGCGGGCCTCGCCCTGTACGAGCGGGACGACCGCGTGTGGTGCGGGCACGACGGCAACGCCCAGGGCACGTCCTGCCATCTGCGGGCCGACCCGGAGAGCGCGGTGGTGGTCGCCTTCACGGGCAACGCCGGGGGCGCGACCGCGCTCTGGCGTGATCTCACCGAGGAACTGGGCCGGCTGACCGGCATCCGGGTGCCCGCCGGGGCGCGGACCGTGGACCGTGGCCGTCCCGTCGCGCTGCCCGACTGCGTGGGCACCTATCGCAACGGCACCACGACGTACCGCGTCGCGCCCGGGGCGGACGGCGCGCCGGCCCTGTCGGTGGACGGCGACCTGCCCATCCCGCTGGTCTGCTACGCCGACCTGACCTGTGATCTGCTCGATCCGGACACCGGGCGTCCGCAACCGGGCGGCCGGTTCCACCGGGATCCGGCCACCGGCAGGGTCGACCGCGTACAGATCTCCGGCCGCACGGCCCGCCGGATCACCGACGACGGCTGAACGCGGGTGCCCTCGGGACTCGGCTGGGCCCGCGGCCTCGGGTCGGATCCGGGCTTCGGGTCGCCGACTTCGGGGCGTGGGGTCGGCTCGGGGCTTCGGGCCGGCTCCGGGCCTTGGGTTGGCCCGGCCTTGGGTTGGCTTCGGGATTGGGTTGGCCTCGGGTCTCGGGCGCGCTCCCGGCCTCGGGTCGGCCCCGGCCTTGGCTCGGCACTCGGCCTCGGTCCGGCTCGCCTCGGTCTGGCCCCGGACCGGTCTCGCTCGGCTGGTCCCGGTTCGGTTCGACTCGACTCGGCTCGGTTCGACTCGGCTCGGTCTGGATCGGTCTCGGACCGGCTCGGCTCGGCCTGGTCGCGGCCGGGTCTGGTCCGGCTCGGCTCAGCCCGCTCGCGGCTCGGGCCGGTCCAGCCCGCCCCGGTCCGGCCCGGTTCGCCCCGGGCATGTCCGGCCAGGCCCCGGCCCGGCAGTCGTCGGCTCCGGCCGGTCGGCACCGTCGGCCGCCCGGCCCGCACCACCGGCCGTCCCGCACCGTCGGCCCTCCCCTCCCGGAGTCGGGTCACCGCCCCGGCCCCGGCACGGCACCCCGCACCGCAGCACCGTGGCGCACCTCCGGTGTGCCACCCCGGTCCAGCGCACCACCTCCGGCCGGGGCACCGGCGTCGCATCGTCCCGCTCTCCAAAGGACTTCACCCATGACGGACCTGCACGACAAGCCCGCACCGGCGTCCTCCCTGCCGCCGCAGGCCGGCCCCGCCGACGGCGCGCCGGAGGGGGACGCGGCTCCGGCGCATCCGACGCTCGGCGAGCTGTTCACCGCCTGGGTGGCCCGGACCCCGGACGCGCCGGCCCTCACCGACGGCCGGCGGACCTGGACCTACCGTGAACTGGCCGCCCGCGCCGACCGGTTGGCCGTACACCTGACCCGGCGGGGAGCAGGGCCCGACCGGGTCGTGGCCCTCGTCCTGCCGCGTTCGATGGAGCTGATCGCGGCCGAGCTGGCCGTCGCCCGGGCCGGTGCCGCCTTCCTGCCCGTGGACCCCGCCTACCCCGCCGAGCGCCGCGCGCTGATGCTCGCCGACGCCGCTCCCGCCGTCACCCTGGACGACCCGCGCCGGGTCCGTGAACTGCTGGACACCGGGGACGGTACGGCGGCCGCTGCGCGTGTCGACGCCGACCACGCCGCCTACGTCATCTACACCTCCGGTTCCACCGGCACCCCCAAGGGTGTGACGGTCACCCACCGCGGCCTCGGCGGCTTCACCAGAGCCGCCGCCGAACGGTACGCGGTGGGCCCCGGCGACCGCGTGCTCCAGTTCTCCTCGCCGAGCTTCGACGCCTCCGTGCTGGAGCTGTGCGTCTCCGTCCTGTCCGGTGCCACGCTCGTCGTACCGCCGCACGGCCCCTGGCTGGGCGACGAACTCGCCGCGGTCCTGGACGAGCACCTCATCAGCCACGCGCTCATCCCGCCGGCCGCGCTCGCCACCCTGCCCGACCCCGCGCAGGGCACCGCCCGCCATCTGCGCACGCTGATCGTGGGCGCCGAGGCCTGCTCCGCGGCGCTCGTGGACCGCTGGGCACCCGGCCGGCGCATGATCAACTCCTATGGCCCGACCGAGGCCACCATCGTCGCCACCTGGACCGGGCCGCTGACCGCCGGCCGGGGCACCCCGACGATCGGCGGTGCCCTGCCGCACACCCGGGTGCACGTCCTCGACGCGGCGCTGCGTCCCGTACCGCCCGGTGCGGACGGCGAGTTGTTCGTCGGCGGTGACGCGGTGGCCCGCGGCTACCTGGGCCGGCCGGGACTGACCGCCGCCCGCTTCGTCGCCGACCCCTTCGGCCCGCCCGGGGCCCGGCTGTACCGCACCGGGGACCGGGCGCGCCTGACCGCCGACGGGGAGCTGGAGTTCCTGGGCCGGCTGGACCGGCAGGTGAAGATCCGCGGCTTCCGCATCGAGCCGGGCGAGATCGAGGCGGCGCTGCGCCGCGCCGGTGCCGGCCGCGTGGGTGAGGCGGTGGTCGTGGTCCGCGAGGACGAGCCGGGCCACCAGCGCCTCGTCGGCTACGTCACGCCGGCCGGGGCGCCGGCGTCCACGGATCCGGCTGACCCGGTTGACCCGGTTGACCCGGCTGGTCCGGCCGACGTGGTCGACCCCAGCAGCTCCGCCGCTCCCGCCCCGGACCCCGCGGCCCTGCGTGCCGCCGTAGCCGCCGTGCTGCCCGCGCACATGGTGCCGTCGGCGATCGTGGTGCTGGACCGGATGCCGCTCACCCCGCAGCACAAGATCGACCGGCGGGCCCTGCCCGCGCCGGAGCGGACGGCCGCGGCCGGGCAGGTGGCGCCGCGGTCGGCCCGGGAACGGGCGCTGGCCGCGATCTGGGCGGAGGTCCTGGGCGTCGACGCGGTCGGCGTGACGGACGACTTCTTCGACCTGGGCGGTGAATCGATCCTCGCCGCCCGCGTCCTGGCCCGGATCCGGGACGAGCTGGGCGTCCGGCTGACGGTGCGGGACGTGTTCACCGCGCGGACGATCGCCGCCCTGGCCCCGCTGCTCGGCGACCCGTCGGCCGCCGTACCGACGGAGCCGATACCGCCGGCCCCCCGCGAAGGCACCCTGCCGCTCTCCAGCGCCCAGCGGCGGCTGTGGTACCTCGACGAGCTGAACCCGGGCGGCACCGAGTACAACACCGGCGTGTCCCTGCGCCTGCGCGGCCCCCTGGACCCGGACGCGCTGCGCCGCGCCCTGCACCGCCTCGCGGCCCGCCACGCCTCCCTGCGCACCACCTTCACCACCGTCGACGGCCAGGGCGCCCAGCGCGTCGCGGCGGAGCCGGACCTGCCGCTGCGCACCGCCGACCTCACCGGCGTACCCGAGGAACGCCGCGCCGAGGCCGCCGAGGAGCTGCTCACCGAGGAGCTGAGCCGCCCCTACGACCTGGCGGCCGGACCGCTCACCCGGGCCCTGCTCGTGCGGCTCGCCGCCGAGGACCACCTGCTGCTGCTGGCCCAGCACCACATCGTCACCGACGGCTGGTCGGTGGGCGTCCTCACCCGGGAACTCGCCGCCCTGCACCACGCGGAGGTCACCGGAGAACCCGACGGACTGCCCGAACCCGGCGTGCAGTACCCGGACTTCGCGGTGTGGGAGCGGCGGCAGCGGGCCGGCGACACGGACGCCGCCGATCTCGCCTACTGGAAGCGGCACCTGGCGGACCTTCAGCAGCTGGAGCTGCCCACCGACCGGCCGCGCCCCGCCGTGCGCAGCACCGCCGGGGCGGCCCACCGGCACGCCCTGCCCGCGGAGTTGATGTCCCGGCTGCGGCAGCTGGCCGCGGGACGCGGCACCACGGTGTTCACCCTGTTCGCGGGCGCGGCGGCGCTGCTGTTCTCCCGCTACTCCGGGCAGCGGGACGTCGCCTTCGGCACCGTCACCACCGGGCGCGGCCGGCGGGACCTGGAGGACGTGCCGGGCTTCTTCGCCAACACGGTGGTGCTGCGCGGCGAGGTGGACGAGCGGGCGACCGTGGACCGGTTCGTGGAGCGCATGCGGACCACGGTGCTGGACGCCTTCGCCCACGACGGGGTGCCGTTCGACCGGGTGGTGGAGGAGCTGGCCCCGCCCCGCGACCCGAGCCGCACCCCGCTGGTGCAGGCGCTCGTCGTGCAGCAGACCGCGCTCCCGGAGCCCCCGCTGTCCGGCGGGGTCCGCTTCACGGAGCATCCGCTGCCCCGCCCGGCCGCCCGCTTCGACCTGGTCCTGGAGTTCACCCCGGACACGGACGGCGGCTGCGTGCTGACCGCCGAGTTCACCACGGACCTGTTCGAGGCGGCGACCGTGGCACGCCTGACCGCCCATCTGCACCGCCTGCTGGAGGGCATGGCGGACGGCCCCGGCCGCACGCTGGCCGAGC
>NZ_MUMF01000752.1 GCF_002155905.1 Streptomyces tricolor
GGACCGGGTCGGCGCGGGCGACGACTTCTTCGAACTGGGCGGCCACTCCCTGCTGGTGACCCAGGCCGTCTCCCGGATCCGCGACCTGTTCCGGGTGGACCTGTCCATCCGCGGCTTCCTGGCCGCGAGCACCCTGCCCGCCCTGGCCGCCCACCTGCGGGCGACGGCGGACGCGCAGGGCGTCGACGCCGACCGCGTCGCGGACCTGGTGCTCCAGGTGGGCGCCATGACCGAGGAACAGGTGAAAAGGAGCCTGGCCGAATGAGCAGCTCCCACCTCACCGCCGACCAGCGCAGGCTGCTGGACCGGCTGCTCGGCGAACAGGCGGAGCAGCCGCGCCGGGCGGCACTCGTCCCGGGCGCCGCCGACCGGGCACGGTCCGAACTGTCCTTCGCCCAGCAGCGGATCTGGTTCTTCGACCGGGTCCGGCCGCACTCGTCCCTCTACACCATCACCGGCGTCGCACAGCTGCGCGGCGCCCTCGACACCCGCGTGCTGCGCCGCGCCCTGGACGAGGTGCTGCGCCGGCACGAGTCGCTGCGCACCACCTTCCCCGGCGAACACGAGCCCTGGGCCCGCGTGGAGGAGGCCGGCCCCGTCGACCTGCCCGAGACGGACCTGTCCGCGCTGCCCGCCGAGCGGCGCGCCCGGGCCGTGCGGGAGCACCTCGCCGCGGAGGCCGCGCGCCCGTTCGACCTGGCCCGCGACCGGATGCTGCGCTGCGCGCTGCTGCGGCTCGCCGCCGACGAACACCTCCTGCAACTGTCCCTGCACCACATCGCCGCCGACGGCTGGTCGCTCGGCGTCCTCATCGGCGAACTCGGCACGCTGTACGGAGCGTTCCAGCAGGGCCGGCCCTCACCGCTGCCGGAACCGGTCGTGCAGTACGCCGACTACGCCCGCTGGCAGCGCGAGCTGACCGAGCAGCCCCGCCACGCCGAGCTGCTGCGGAAATGGACCGACCGGCTGGCCGGGGCCGCCCCGCTGGACCTGGTCACCGACCGGCCCCGGCGGACGGAGGAGTCGTACGCGGGCGGCTGGGTCGGCCTGGAGCTGCCCCCGGATCTGGTGGCCCGGATCAAGCGGTTCGCCGACCGGGAACGGGCCACGCCCTTCATGGTGCTCTCGGCGGCGTTCGCCGCGCTGCTGGCGCGCTGCGCCGGGCGGACCGAGGACGTCCTGCTGGGCTGCGCCGTGGCCGGACGCGACCGCACCGAGATCGAGCCGCTCATCGGCTTCTTCGTCAACACCCTGCCGCTGCGCCTCGACCTGAGCGCGGAGCCGTCGTTGCGGACCCTGGTGGCCCGGGCCCGGGACGCCTGCACCGATCTGTACGCCTGGCAGGAGGTGCCGTTCGAGCGGATCGTCCAGGCGCTGCGGCCCGAGCGGGACCCGGGGGCACGGGTCCCGCTGGTGCGGCACATGCTGGTCCTGCACAACACCCCCCGGCCCCGCCTGGACCTCCCCGGCCTGGAGGTGGCCGTGCTGCCGGTGCAGACCGGCACCGCGAAGTTCGAGCTGGAGATCGAGCTGGCGCCCACCCCGGACGGCGGCCTCACCGGCTGGATCGAGTACGCGCGGGAACTGTTCGACGCGTCCACCGTCACCCGGCTCGCCCAGGGGCTGCGGCTGCTGCTGGCCGACGGCGTGGACCGGCCGGACACCCCGGTCTGGGACCTGAACGTCCTGGGCGACGCCGACCGCGCCCTCGTGACCCGGCAGGCGTGCGGCGCACCGGCCCACGCCGGGGCCGGGCAGAGCCTGCCCGCGCTGTTCGAGCGCACGGTGGACGAGCGGGCCTCGGCCCCCGCCGTCGTGCACGACGGCGACGTGGTCGACTACGCCGAGCTGGACCGGCGCGCGAACCGGATCGCCCACTGCCTGCGCGCGCGGGGCGTGCGTCCCGAGGACGTGGTCGGGATCGCCGTACCCCGGTCGGCCGCGGCCGTCGCCGCGATGCTGGGCGTACTGAAGGCGGGCGCGGCCTTCCTGCCCCTGGACCCCGCACTGCCCCCGCGCCGCCTGGCCCGGCTCGCCGCCGACGCCGCCGTCCACTCGGTGCTCGCCGGCTGCGACGCGACGGCCCGCCGGCTGACGGCCGCCGCACGGGAGGACGGCCGTGCGGCGCCCGCCGTCCTGAGCGTGACCGACGACGAGGTCCGGCGCGCCCCGGACACCCGCCCCGCCGTCACCGTCCTGCCCGGCAACAGCGCCTACGTGCTGTACACCTCCGGATCGACGGGACGCCCGAAGGGCGCGGTGAACGAACACGCGGCGGTCGTCAACCGGATCCTGTGGATGCAGCAGGAGTACCGGCTCGGGCCCGGCGAGGCGGTCCTGCACAAGACCCCCCTCGGCTTCGACGTGTCCGTCTGGGAATGGCTCTGGCCGCTCGCGGTGGGAGCCCGCGTCGTCGTGGCCGACGCGGACGGGCGCCGCGACCCCGCCGTCATCGCGGCACTGATCCGCGACCACGCCGTCACCACCTGCCACTTCGTCCCCTCGATGCTGCGGATCTTCCTGGACGACCCCGCATCCGCCGGCTGCGCCGGACCGCTGCGCCGGATCGTGTGCAGCGGAGAGGCCCTGCCGCCCGCACTCGCCGCCCGGGTCCAGGAGGTGCTGCCCGGAGTGGCGCTGCACAACCTGTACGGCCCGACCGAGGCCGCCATCGACGTCACCGCGTGGACCGTCCCCGAGGGCCTGGACGCCGAGGCGTGGGCCCGCCTGCCCATCGGCACGCCGATCGCGGGGGCGCGGACCTACGTCCTGGACGAGCGGATGCGGCCCGTGCCGCCGGGCCTGCCGGGAGAGCTGTTCCTCGGCGGCCTCCCCGTGGGGCGTGGCTACCGCGGGCGCCCCGGACTCACCGCCCAGCGCTTCCTGCCCGACCCCTTCGAACCCGGCCGGCGCCTGTACCGCACCGGAGACCGGGCCCGCCGGCTCCCGGACGGCACCCTCGACTTCCTCGGCCGGCTCGACTCCCAGCTCAAGATCCGCGGCCAGCGCATCGAACCCGGCGAGATCGAGACGGTGCTCGGCGCCCATCCGGCCGTCGAGCGGGCGGCGGTCGAGCCGTACCGGGACGCGGCGGGCGACCTCCAGCTCGCGGCCTACGTCGGCCTGCGCCCGGACGCGGCCGGCCCGCCCGCGGACGGGCCCGCTGGGCCCGCCGAGCACGCCGAGCACGTCGACCGGTGGCGCGCCGTCTTCGACGAGACCTACCGGGACTCCCGCCCCGAGGACCCCGCCTTCGACACCGTGGGCTGGGTGGACTCCGCCACCGGCGACCCCATCCCCGACGTCGAGATGCGGGCCTGGGTCGAGGAGACCGTCGCGCGGATCGGCGCCCTGCGACCGCGCCGGGTGCTGGAGATCGGCTGCGGCACCGGCCTGCTGCTGTTCCGGATCGCCCCCGGCTGCGCCCTCTACCACGGCACCGACGTCTCCGCCGAGGCCGTCGACAGGCTGCGCGCCCACACCGAGCGGCTCGACGGCACCCGCGTGGAACTGGCGCGGCGCGCCGCCGACGACTTCACCGGCCTGCCCGCGGGCGGCTTCGACACGGTGATCCTCAACTCGGTCGTCCAGTACTTCCCCGACGCCGCGTACCTGGTGCGCGTGATCCGCGGGGCGCTGTCCCTGCTCGCCCCCGGCGGCCACCTGTTCGTCGGCGACGTACGCAATCTCCTCCTGCTCGACGCGCTGCACACCTCGCTCCTGCTGCACCGGCTGCCGCCCGGCACCCCCGTGCGCACCCTGCGCCGGCTGGTCGCCCGGCAGACGGCGCGCGAGGAGGAACTCCTCGTCCACCCCGCGCTGTTCCAGGCGGTGGCCGGCACCGACGCCGACGTCACCGTCCTGGCCAAGACCTCGCCGTACCGCAACGAACTGACCCGCTTCCGCTACGACGTGGTCCTCACCGCCCGGCCGGCCGCGGCACCCCCCGCCCCGGCGGCCGACTGGCGGGCCTGGCCCGGACCGGCCGCGCTGCCCGGGGACGGCGGGCCGGGCGCCCACGGCTGGCGTGCCGTGCCCGATGCCCGGCTGGGCGCGGACCTGCGCGCCGTCCGCGCGCTGCACGCGGCCGGCGACGACGAGACCGTCGACGGTCTGCGACGCACGCTGGCCGCCGACCCCGAGGAGCCCGCGGCCGACCCGGCCGCCCTCGCCGAACACGCCCGCGCGGCCGGCCTCGTGATGGTGCCGCACCTGGGAGCCGTACCGGGCACCCTGGACCTGGAGTTCCCGGCCCCGGCAGCGACGCCGTCCGCCCCGGCGCCGCTGCCCCGCCCCGACGCCGGCACCGGCACCTGGGAGGCGTACACCAACGATCCGCAACGCGCGGCACGCGAACGCCTGGTCGTCGCGGCCCTGCGGGAGCACCTCGCCCGGACGCTGCCCGACTTCATGGTCCCCGCCTCGCTGGCCGTGCTGGAGGAGTGGCCGCTCGGCCGCACCGGCAAACTGGACCGTGCCGCCCTGCCCCCGCCCGACGGGCTCCGCCCGACCCTGGCCACCGGCTACGTCGCCCCGCGCACCGCCACCGAACGCGCGGTGGCGCGGGTGTGGTGCGAGGTCCTCGGCGTGGACCGGATCGGTGTCCACGACGACTTCTTCGCCCTGGGCGGCCACTCCCTCCTCGCCGTCCAACTGGTCGGCAGACTGCGCGCCCTGGCCCGCGGCGACCTCTCGGTCGGCGCCCTGCTGCGCGCACCCACCGTCGCCGCCGTCGCCGCCCTCCTGGACCGGGCGTCGGACACGGCGGCGACACCCGTGCCCATCCAGCGCGCCGCACGTCACCCCATCAGCGAGCACCGGGCGGAGGAAGGCCGATGAGCGCCGGCTTCGTGGAACTGCTGCACGAGCGCGCCGAGACGGCGCCGGACCGCCTCGCCCTGGAGTTCGCCCTGGGCGAGGACACCCGTCTGCGCCTGGACCACGCCGCACTCGACCGGCGGGCCCGCGCCGTCGCCGCCCTGGTGCAGGACCGTCTCGCCCCGGGCGGACGCGTCCTGATCGTCCACCAGCCCGGGCCCGACTACGTCGCCGCCTTCCTCGGCTGCCTGTACGCGGGTGCGGTGGCCGTACCCCTCTACCCGCCCACCGGAGCGCGCGGCCGGGACCGGCTGGCCGCCGTGATCGCCGACGCCGGAGCCGAACTGGCCCTGGCCGACCGGGACTTCCTGACCGGCCCGGCCGGCGCACGCCACGGACTCGACGCGGACGGCACGGTGTACTGGGCGGCCGGCGACGACATCGACCCGGCCCGCGCCGAGGACTGGACCGGACACCGCCCCCGCCTGGACGACCTGGCGTTCCTCCAGTACACCTCCGGCTCCACCGGGCGCCCCAAGGGCGTCATGGTCAGCCACGGCAACCTGGTGCACAACTCCGCCGTCCTCGCGCGCACCCTCGGGCTGACCGAGGACAGCCGGGGCGTCAG
Source organism: Streptomyces tricolor (assembly GCF_002155905.1). Taxonomy (GTDB): domain Bacteria; phylum Actinomycetota; class Actinomycetes; order Streptomycetales; family Streptomycetaceae; genus Streptomyces; species Streptomyces tricolor. Next base: position 5,447 of record NZ_MUMF01000752.1, read on the forward strand.
CTGGCTGCCGCCCTACCACGACATGGGCCTGATCGGCGGCATCCTGCAACCGCTGCACACCGGCTTCCCGTGCACGCTGCTGTCCCCGCTGGCCTTCATGTACCGCCCGGCACGCTGGCTGCACGAACTGACCCGTACCCGCGCCACGGTCACCGCCGCGCCCGACTTCGCCTACGGCGAGGCGGTCCGGCGGGTCACCCCCGAGGACCGCCGCGCCCTGGACCTCTCCGCGCTGCGGCACGCCCTGGTCGGTGCCGAACCGGTGCGCGGCGCCACCCTCGACCGGTTCGCCGAGACCTTCGAGAGCAGCGGCTTCCGCCGGTCGGCGTTCGTGCCCTGCTACGGGCTCGCCGAGGCCACCCTCTTCGTCTCCGGCGCGGCCCGCGACGCCGGCGAACCGGCCCGGCTGCGGGTGGAGCGCGCCGCGCTGGACGCGGGCCGGGCCGTCGTCGCCACCGACGGCCCGCAGACCCGCGAACTGGTCGGCTGCGGCTGGGCCACCGACGAGGACCTGCTGCTGGTGGCCGACCCCGCGTCGGGCCGCCCGCTGCCCGAGGGCGAGGTCGGCGAGGTGTGGGTCAGCGGGCCCACGGTGGCGCTCGGCTACTGGCAGCGGCCCCGGCAGACCCGCGACACCTTCGCCGCCCGCGCCGCGGGCCACCCCGGACGCGCGTTCCTGCGCACCGGCGACCTGGGCTTCCGGCACGGTGCGGACCTCTTCCTCACCGGCCGCGACGACGACCTGATGATCGTCCGGGGGCGCAACCACTACGCTCCCGACCTCGAACAGACGGCGGAGGCCGCGCATCCGGCGCTCCAGCCCGCGCGCAGCGCCGCGTTCGCCGTGGACGACGCGGCCGGCAGCCGGATCGTCCTGGTCCACGAGGTGCGCGGGCGGCTCGACGGCGACGACGTCGCCGGGATCACCGCCGCGGTCCGCGAGAGCGTGGCCGACGGACACGGGGTGAGCGTCGACGACGTCGTCCTGGTCCGGCTCGGTGCGATCCCGCGGACCAGCAGCGGCAAGATCCGCCGGTCCGAGTGCCGTACCCGCTGGCTGGCCGGCGACCTCACGCCGGTGGCCGCGCCCCCGGCCGCCCCGCCCGCCGCCGCGCGCCCCTCCGCGGCGCTGCCGTCCGACCTCCTCCGGCTCGTCACGGCCGAACTCGGGACGGCACCGGCCGCGCTCGACCCGGACGTCCCGCTGGTCGCCCAGGGACTGGACTCGCTGCGCGCCGTGCGGCTGCTGGCGGCGCTGCGGGAGGAGCACAAGGTCACCGTGCCCCTCGCCGCCCTCCTCGGCGGACTCACCGCCCGCCAACTCGTCGGTCTCCCGCAGTGCGATCGGCAGGAGTCCGCCGGCCTCCGGCAGCGGGGGCCGCAGGAACCCGTCGGTCTCCCGCAGTGCGATCCGCAGGAGTCCGCCGGCCTCCGGCAGCGGGAACCGCAGGAACCCGTCGGTCTCCCGCAGTGCGATCCGCAGGAGTCCGCCGGCCTCCGGCAGCAGGGGCCGCAGGAACCCGTCGGTCTCCCGCAGTGCGATCGGCAGGAGCCCGGCGGCCCCCCGCAGCAGGAGCCGCGCGAACCCGCCGCCGGCGGCCCCCCGGGGCTGACCGCCGCGCAGGAGCGGATGTGGCTGCTGGACCAGATGGGAGCGGGCGGCGCCTATCACATCGTGGGCGGACTGGACATCACCGGGCCGCTGGACACCGATGTGTTCCAGGAGTGCCTCTCTCGGCTGATCGCCACCACCCCCGCGTTGCGCTCGGTGTTCCCGGCGGGACCCGACGGCCTGCTGGACCAGATGGGAGCGGGCGGCGCCTATCACATGGACATCACCGGGCCGCTGGACACCGATGTGTTCCAGGAGTGCCTCTCTCGGCTGATCGCCACCACCCCCGCGT
>NZ_MUMF01000753.1 GCF_002155905.1 Streptomyces tricolor
GCGGTGTCATAAGCAGTCCAGCCCGCACGCCGGTACGGCCGTGGAACGCGCAAGAGGCCGGGCCGCGCCGAGGGGGTCCTCGGCACGGCCCGGCCTCGGGGCCGGCCGCGTCAGGCCGTCGACGTCGCGTCGTCCAGGGTGATCCATCCCCGCAGCGCTGCCTGTGCTCCGGCCTGGAAGCGGCTGCGCGCGTCCATCTTGTCCATCAGGTCGGCGGCGATACGGCGGACCGTCCGTGACGAGACTCCGACGCGTTTGGCGATGGTCTCGTCCGTGTGTCCCTTGGCGAGGAGCTTGAGCACCTCGGCCTCCGACGGGGTCAGACCCCGGTCGTCGCGTTCCTGTGCCTTGCTGGAACCCAGCGGGGTGGCCCGCTCCCACGTCGACTCGAACAGCCCGCACAGGGCCGCGAGTATCCCTTCACCGCGCAGGACCACGGCGCCCATGGAACTGTCGTCCCGCGTGACGGGGACGAGAGCCGTCGCCCGGTCCATGATCAGCATCCGGATCGGGAGCGACGGCACCGTGCGGACCTGACCCCCCTGCTCCGCCAGCCAGTTGGCGTAGGCGACGGTCGGGGGATTGTTGCGGAGGCTGTCCAGGTACAGGGTGCGCATTCTGACGCCCCGCCGCAGCAGTTCGGCGTCCTGGGGTTTCGCGGCCTCCATGTTCGCCGCCGTCTGCGCGCCGTCGGGGGTGAAGGCCATCACCTCCTCCTTGACCTCGGCGCACAGGAGACGGATCCGGTCCCGGATCTCGTCGAGGTGGTACAGCTTTTCTATCTCCCCGTTGCCGCTGTCCTGCACTTGGGAGAATTCCGCGATGATCCTCTCGGCCGCATACCTCGCGTCCTCCAGCTGTTGCTGCGCCGCGGCCAGTTCCGCCTGCCGTTCGGCCAGGAGGACCTTCATTCCGATCTGCGGTGATACGGCATGCATGCGGTTCGGGTCGTCGGCCGCGGGGCGAACAAGGGCCAGTTCGCTGAGTCGGTTCAGCTGGGTTCTCAGATCGGCTTCTGCGAGACCAGTGAGCTCTCTAATTCTGTCGAAACCCTCACTGGGGTGAGCGAGCATCGTTCGGTATACGAGCTCGGTCGTCTCTTCCATGCCTAGTGTTTCCGGCATTCAAGCGCCCATCTCTTTCAGTGCAATCGGCAATTTCTTGCCGACACCGGTGAGCCGAGATTACCCGAAGAACCCCTGCTGGCTACAGGTAACTTACGATTTAAGCTGCAACGATCGTCGTCGCGCCGACGCGGGCCCCGTCGGTCCGGGTCCCGGTCCCCGACGTTCCGTATCGGTCAAGTCGCCTATTCGATAAGCGAGTTGGCCACCCGCTGCGGACGGTCCGCACGTCCTTTTCCGTCCTCGTCCGCATGCGGCCCCGCCAATCCCTGGTGAACGGGATGCGGCTCATCGATGCTGCGGGGTATGCGACTTGTTCACGTACGCCTTGACGGACCCCATGTGCATATTGAGCCCGAATTCTCCTCATTCATCATGTCCTGCGCCACCGACGAGGATCGCCTCGAACATGTGATGGTCCACGCGGGACCTCCCCCGACGGTCGGTCTCTTCCTCGCCGCGGAGTCCTTGGAGCGGGCGGAGCGGGCCGCTTGCGGCGTGGTCCGCCGGGCGCTGGACCGGCGCCCGGAGTTCGCGGGCACGTCGGTCGTCTTCTGCGGCACCCCCTTCCTCGCGCCCTACTACGAGCAGCTCCTCACGTCGGCCTCCCCCGGGGGTGGACTGCTTATGACACCGC
>NZ_MUMF01000754.1 GCF_002155905.1 Streptomyces tricolor
GGGGGAGAGCGGGGGTCGTCCCCACGGCCGACTCGGGGGGGGAGGAGTCGGACCGGGTTAGCACGGTCGCGAACGATCCGTGACTTCCATGGTGTACCCGAGAGCCCTCTCAGGCAAACCCACGCGCCCCACCTTACGCCGAATGGTGGGCGCCTATGCTCAGGGACGTGGAAAACCACTCCTTGCCCCGCGCAGCGGCCTTCTTTGACCTGGACAAGACGGTCATTGCGAAGTCGAGCACGCTCACCTTCAGCAAGTCCTTCTACCAAGGCGGGCTGATCAACCGCAGGGCCGCGCTGCGTACCGCATACGCCCAGTTCGTCTTCCTGGCCGGCGGCCTGGACCACGACCAGATGGAGCGCATGCGCGAGTATCTCTCCACGCTGTGCCGCGGCTGGAACGTCCAGCAGGTGCGGGAGATCGTCGCCGAGACGCTGCACGAGCTGATCGACCCGATCATCTACGACGAGGCCGCCTCCCTCATCGAGGAGCACCACGCGGCCGGCCGGGACGTGGTGATCGTGTCCACGTCGGGCGCCGAGGTGGTCGAGCCGATCGGCGAACTGCTGGGCGCTGACCGCGTGGTCGCCACCCGCATGGTCGTCGGCGAGGACGGCTGCTTCACCGGCGAGGTGGAGTACTACGCCTACGGCCCCACCAAGGCCGAGGCCATCAGGGAACTGGCCGCGTCCGAGGGCTACGACCTCGACCGCTGCTACGCGTACAGCGACTCGGCGACCGACCTGCCGATGCTCCGGACCGTCGGGCACCCGCACGCCGTGAACCCGGACCGCGCGCTGCGCCGCGAGGCCCTCGCGCGCGGGTGGCCGGTCCTGGAGTTCCGCCGCCCGGTCCCGCTCAAGAAGCGACTGCCCACGTTCTCCGTCCCGCCGCGCCCGGCACTGGTCGCGGCGGCGGCCGTAGGAGCTGCGGCGGCGACCGCCGGCCTCGTCTGGTACGCCAGCCGGCGCCGCGGCACCGCCTGAACGGCGCCGGTTTCACCCCCATTCGTGGGTGAAAGTAAAGAAGTGCAGGCTGGGGTTCCGCTTCGTCCCGGCTCGCGGTACAAAGAACTTAGGCCCGCGAGACCAAAGGACATCCGAGAGGATCCCCTACCACTACGCACATGGCCCCACGGACCCCGCACGGACACCGGGCACCCACGCGACGTCGACCCGTCGATTACGGGCCAGCCGCACCAGGTGACGGGCAAAGCACCCCGACCTGATGGGCGACATATCGAGGACGCTTGGTACCCCGGTGAGCGTGCCAGCGGCGGTACGAACACTCGTACCGCCGCAACCCTTGTCCGGGGTTGCCCGCAGGTCCCTCAGGGCTCCGCCCCTTCGGCCCGCGGCCCCCGCATGCCGCCGTCGCCTCAGGCCGCGCCGCGCTGCAGCGCCTCGCACACCGCGGTCGACTCGCGCACGCCCAGCTCGACCGCCCGGCCGCAGTGGGCGATCCAGGCCGCCATGCCCTCGGGGGTGCCGGAGACGTACCCGTCCAGCGCCGCCAGGTAGGAGGCGCGGCCCAGCTCCGCGTACCCGACCTCGGCCGGACAGATCGCCTTCGGGTCCAGGCCGCTGCCGATCAGCACGATCCGCTCGGCCGCGCGCGCGACCAGACCGTTGTGGGACGTGAAGGGGCGCAGGGCGAGCAGTTCACCGTGGACCACGGCGGCCGTCACCAGCGCGGGCGCGGAGCTGCCGGCGATGATCAGGTCCGCCAGCCCCTCCAGCCGTCCCGAGACCTCCTCGGCGTCCGGCAGCGGCAGCTCGATCAGCGGCTCCTCCACCGGCTCGCCGGCCTGGCGCGGCCTGCCCACCCGGTCGTCCCCGCTCGCCGCGGCCACCAGGTGCAGCCGGGCCAGCACCCGCAGGGGCGACTGGCGCCAGATGGACAGCAGCTGTCCCGCCTCGGCGGTGAGCCGCAGGGCCGCGCCCATCACGCGGGCCTCGGGGTCGGCGCCGAAGTCGCTGCGCCGGCGCACCTCCTCCAGGGCCCAGTCGGCACCGGACAGCGCCGCCGAGCCACGGGCGCCGCGCAGGGCCGCCTCGGAGGTGATCTCGTTGCTGCGGCGCCGCATGATCCGGTGCCCGTAGACCCGGTCCACGGCCTTGCGCACGGACTCCACGGACTCGGCCACACCGGGCAGCGAGCCCAGGGCCGCGAGCGGGTCCCCACTGTTCGAGCCCGTTCGAGAGCTTGGGGGAGGCTCGGCGGTCGCTCCTGTCGTACTCATGAGTACGACAGTACGCACCTCACCGGCCGACCCCACGAAGGAGTGGTCTTCTTCACTTCCTCGTGACACATACAGCTATGGCGCGGCTACCCTTGGTGAACATGAAAATTGCTTTCGTCGGGAAGGGCGGCAGCGGCAAGACCACGCTCTCCTCCCTCTTCATCCGCCATCTCGCGTCCGTCGGCGCCCCGGTGGTCGCCATCGACGCGGACATCAACCAGCACCTCGGCCCCGCGCTCGGCCTCGGCGAGGAGGAGGCGGCGGCGCTGCCCGCCATGGGCGAACAGCTGCCCCTGATCAAGGACTACCTGCGGGGCAGCAACCCGCGCATCGCCTCGGCCGCGACGATGATCAAGACCACCCCGCCCGGCGAGGGCTCACGGCTGGTCCGGGTGCGCGAGCCCAACCCCGTCTACGACGCCTGCGCCCGCCCGGTGGAACTCGACGGCGGTGCCGTCCGTTTGATGGTCACGGGCCCCTTCACGGACGCCGACCTGGGGGTCGCCTGCTACCACTCCAAGACGGGAGCGGTGGAGCTGTTCCTGAACCACCTCGTCGACGGCCCCGACGAGTACGTCGTGGTCGACATGACGGCCGGTTCGGACTCCTTCGCCTCCGGCATGTTCACCCGCTTCGACATGACGTTCCTCGTCGCCGAGCCGACCCGGAAGGGGGTGTCCGTCTACCGCCAGTACAAGGAGTACGCGCGGGACTTCGGCGTCGCCCTGCAAGTCGTCGGCAACAAGATCCAGGAGCCGGACGACATCGACTTCCTGCGCGCGGAGGTCGGCGACGACCTGCTCGTGACGGTCGGGCGCTCGGACTGGGTGCGCGCCATGGAGAAGGGCCGCCCGCCCCGGTTCGAATTCCTGGAGGAGGCCAACGCCCGCGCACTGGAGACGCTCCGGGCCACCGTGGACGCCACCTACGAGCGGCGGGACTGGGAGCGCTACACCCGCCAGATGGTGCACTTCCACCTGAAGAACGCCGAGTCCTGGGGCAACGAGCGCACCGGGGCCGACCTGGCGGCGCAGGTCGACCCCCACTTCGTGCTCGGCGAGAGTGTGGCGACGCCGGCCTGACGGCTACGACGTGCGCGCCGGCGCCCCGGGCACGCCCTTGGGCGCCGGGGCCGGGCGGCCGGACAGGAAGGACGCCCAGCCCTGCCGGGGCGCCTCACCGACCTCCAGGGTGCGCAGCCTCGCCAGGACCTGCGGGTCCTGGGCGTCCAGCCAGTCGGCCAGCCGGCGGAAGGAGACACAGCGCACCTCGGGCTTGGTGCACACCTCCTTCACCACCTCTTCGACGGCGCGCATATAGGTGCCGCCGTTCCAGGACTCGAAGTGGTTGCCGATGATCAGAGGCGCGCGGTTGCCGTCGTAGGCGCGGTAGAAGCCCTTGAGCAGGCCGTCGCGCATCTGGTCGCCCCAGTAGTCGAACTTGTCGGGGTCGCCCTGGGTCTCGGTGCCGGACTGGTTGACCATGAAGTTGTAGTCCATGGTCAGCTGCTCATAGGTGTGGCCCGGGAAGGGCACCAGCTGCATCGACAGGTCCCACAGGCCCTGCTTCTTCTTGGGCCACACCTGGTCGTTGACTCCGCTGGAGTCGTAGCGGAAGCCGAGCCGGCGAGCGGCCTTCATGAAGTTCTTCTGCCCTTCCAGGCAGGGAGTGCGGGCGCCGATCAGCTCCTTCTCGTAGTCGAAGGGCAGCGGGTCCGCCTGCTTCATGCCGGTGTTGGTCTTCCAGGACTTCACGAACCGCTTGGCCTGGGCGATCTCGCTCTCCCACTCGTCCACCGACCAGGTGCCGACCCCTCCGTCGGGGCCGCAGAAGTGGCCGTTGAAGTGGGTGCCGATCTCGTTGCCCTCCAGCCAGGCCAGCCGCACCTGCTTCAGGGTGTCGACGATGCCCTGCTCGTCGTTGAAACCGATGTCGGAACTGCCCGGCGGGTGCTGGGGCGGCTTGTAGAGCTCGCGCTTCTCCTTCGGCAGCAGGTACACGCCGCTGAGGAAGTACGTCATCGTCGCGTTGTTCTCCTTGGCGACGTTGCGGAAGTGCGAGAACAGCCTCTGGCTGTCCTCCCCCGCGCCGTCCCAC
>NZ_MUMF01000755.1 GCF_002155905.1 Streptomyces tricolor
GTGTTCGACGAGCGCCCCCGCAGCGCCGCCGAACACCGTGCGGCCAGCGAGGCACACGCGGCCCAGGGCCACTGGAACCAGGCCGTCCAGGAGCGCATGCGGGCCCTCGTCCGCTCCCTGGAGGAACGCGCCCTGCTCGACGTACGCCCCGGCCGCACCGCGGACGAGGCAGCCGCGGAGGCCGGCCGCGTCCTTCCCGCGCACGCGGAACGGCTGCGCGCCGCCGCCCGCGAGTTCGACGACGTCACATACGGCGGGCGCCGGGCCGACGAGCAGTCGTACCACCGGCTCGCCGACCTCGACCGCGACCTGGAACGCACCAGACCGACCCTCGCCCACAGCCCCGCCGGCGCCGCCGGCACGGCCCGCAGCAGCCGCCGGGGGGCAGCCGAGTGACCACCGAGGCCACGCCGACCACCACCTCCCTCGCGCCCACCGGCCGCCAGGTGTGGACCCGGGCACGGGGCATCGCGCTCGCCGTCGTCCTGCTCCTGGCCGCGGCCGTCGCCATGGCCGCCGTACGCTCCACCGCCCGGCACGGTGAGCTGGACCCGCGCTCCGCCGACCCCTACGGCAGCCGTGCCGTCGCCCACCTGCTGGCCGAGCGAGGCGTCTCCACGCGCGTGGTCACCACGTTCGATGCGGCCCGCGCCGCCGCCGGACCGGACACCACCCTGCTGGTCGCCGTGCCCGATCTGCTGACCCGCCGTCAACAGACCGAGCTGCACGCGGCGACGGCGCCCTCCGGCGGACGGACCGTCCTGGTCGCGGCCGGCAGCTGGTCCGTCGAACGGCTCGCCCCCGGTGTCACCGCGGACCCCGCCACCAGCAGCGCGGACGCGCTCGCCCCGCAGTGCGCCCTGCCCGAAGCCCGGCGCGCGGGCACCGCCGACACCGGCGGCATCCGCTACACCACCACCCACCTCGACGCCGACTCCTGCTACCCCAGCGAACGCCTCGCCACCCTGCTGCGCATCCCCGCGGCCTCGGGAGGCGGCGACACCGTCGTGCTCGGCGCGCCCGACATCCTCTACAACGACCGCCTCGACGAGCAGGGCAACGCCTCGCTCGCCCTTCAACTCCTCGGCTCCCGCCCCCATCTGGTCTGGTACCTCCCCTCGCTGTCCGACACCGCCGCCACCGAGACCGGCGAGCGCAAAGACTTCCTCGACCTGCTCCCCCCGGGATGGCTCTGGGCCACCCTGCAGCTCTTCATCGCGGCGGCCCTCGCCGCCTTCTGGCGGGCCCGCCGCTTCGGCCCCCTCGTGCCCGAGAGACTCCCCGTCGCGATCCGCGCCTCGGAGACCGCCGAAGGCCGCGCCCGCCTCTACCGCAAGGCCAACGCCCGCGACCGCGCCGCCGCCGCTCTGCGCGCCGCCACCCGCGCCCGCCTCGCCCCGCTCGTGGGTGTCCCCGTCTCTCAGGCGCACTCGCCCGAGGCCCTGCTCCCCGCCCTGTCCGCCCACCTCGCCGGCGACGGACAGACCCTGCACTCCCTCCTCTTCGGACCGCCGCCGGGCGACGACGCGGCCCTCATCGCACTCACCGACCAACTCGACGCCCTCGAAAGAGAGGTACGCCGTTCATGATGGACCCGACCACTGACAACGCCGGGCAGAGCGGGGATCCGGGCACCGCCCGGGCCTCCCTGGAAGCCCTGCGCGCCGAGATCGCCAAAGCCGTGGTCGGCCAGGACCCCGCCGTGACCGGCCTCGTCGTCGCTCTCCTCTGCCGGGGACACGTCCTGCTCGAAGGAGTCCCCGGCGTCGCCAAAACGCTGCTCGTCCGCGCCCTCGCGTCCGCGCTGGAACTCGACACCAAGCGCGTCCAGTTCACCCCGGACCTGATGCCGAGCGACGTCACCGGCTCCCTCGTCTACGACACCCGCACGGCCGAGTTCTCCTTCCAGCCCGGCCCGGTCTTCACCAACCTCCTCCTCGCGGACGAGATCAACCGCACCCCGCCCAAGACCCAGTCCTCCCTCCTGGAGGCCATGGAGGAACGCCAGGTCACGGTCGACGGCACCCCCCGCCCGCTCCCCGAACCCTTCCTCGTCGCCGCGACGCAGAACCCGGTCGAGTACGAGGGCACCTACCCCCTCCCCGAAGCCCAACTGGACCGGTTCCTCCTCAAACTGACGATCCCTCTGCCCTCCCGGCAGGACGAGATCGACGTCCTCACCCGGCACGCCTCGGGCTTCAACCCGCGCGACCTGCGCGCCGCCGGTGTACGCCCGGTCGCCGGCCCCGCGGACCTGGAGGCGGCCCGCTCCGCGGTCGCCAGGACGACCGTGTCCCCCGAGATCACCGCCTACGTCGTCGACATCTGCCGCGCCACCCGCGAGTCGCCCTCCCTCTCCCTCGGCGTCTCCCCGCGCGGCGCCACCGCCCTGCTCGCCACCTCGCGCGCCTGGGCCTGGCTGACGGGCCGCGACTACGTCATCCCCGACGACGTGAAGGCCCTCGCCCTGCCCACCCTGCGCCACCGCGTCCAGCTGCGACCCGAGGCGGAGATGGAGGGCGTGACCGCGGACTCGGTCATCAACGCCATCCTCGCCCACGTCCCGGTCCCCCGCTGATGGCACTCACCGGACGCGCCGCCCTCCTCGCGGCCCTCGGCTCGATCCCCGTCGGCGTCCTGGAACCGGGCTGGACGGGCATCCTCGCGGTCAACGGCCCGCTGGCGCTGGCCTGCGCCTGCGACTACGCGCTGGCCGCACCGGTACGCCGGCTGCTGCTGACCCGCTCCGGCGACACCTCGACCCGCCTCGGCGACACCGCCGACGTCACGCTCACGATCACGAACCCGTCCCGGCGCCCGCTCCGGGCCCGGGTGCGGGACGCGTGGCCGCCGAGCAGCTGGCAGCCGGGCACCGAGATCGAGTCCTCCCGGCACCGACTGACCGTGCCTCCGGGCGAACGCCGACGCGTGACGACCCGACTGCGCCCCACCCGCCGCGGCGACCGCCAGGCCGACCGCGTCACCATCCGCTCCTACGGCCCCCTCGGCCTGTTCTCCCGCCAGGGCTCCCACAAGGTGCCCTGGACAGTCCGAGTTCTGCCCCCCTTCACCAGCCGCAAGCATCTCCCGTCGAAACTCGCCCGATTGCGTGAACTCGACGGCCGCACGAGCGTGCTGACCCGCGGGGAGGGAACGGAGTTCGACAGCCTGCGCGAGTACGTCCCCGGTGACGACACCCGGTCGATCGACTGGCGGGCCACGGCCCGGCAGTCCGCCGTGGCCGTCCGCACCTGGCGCCCCGAACGGGACCGGCACATCCTCCTGGTCCTGGACACCGGCCGTACCTCGGCCGGGCGGGTGGGCGACGCTCCCCGCCTGGACGCCTCCATGGACGCGGCCCTGCTGCTCGCGGCCCTCGCCTCCCGCGCCGGCGACCGCGTGGCCCTGCTCGCCTATGACCGCCGGGTCCGCGCCCTGGTCCAGGGCCGCTCGGCAGGTGACGTGCTGCCTTCCCTGGTCAACGCGATGGCCGGGCTCGAACCGGAACTCGTCGAGACGGACGCCCGCGGCCTCACCGCCACCGCGCTCAGAACCGCGCCGCGGCGTTCCCTGATCGTTCTCCTCACCACGCTGGACGCGGCACCGGTCGAACAGGGCCTGCTTCCCGTCCTTCCACAGCTCACTCAGCGCCACACCGTTCTGGTCGCGTCGGTAGCCGATCCCCACATTGCCCGCATGGCGCGGGCCAGGGGCGACGCTGACGCCGTGTACGAGGCGGCAGCCGCGGCTCAGGCCCAGAGCGAGCGTCAGCGCACCGCGGAACAGCTCCGTCGGCACGGGGTGACGGTGGTGGACGCGACTCCGGAGGAGGTGGCGCCGGCGCTCGCGGATGCCTATCTGGCTCTCAAAGCGGCGGGCCGACTGTGATTCGACGGCGATTCGCCGCTGTCCCCTCGGGGACACTGACTGGTCCAGAACGCAGAAAACCCCCGCATCATTTCGATGCGGGGGTTTTCCCAATAATTGTTCGGCGGCGTCCTACTCTCCCACAGGGTCCCCCCTGCAGTACCATCGGCGCTGTGAGGCTTAGCTTCCGGGTTCGGAATGTAACCGGGCGTTTCCCTCACGCTATGACCACCGAAACACTATGAAACAATCAACCAGACCGCTTAAAAGCGGGGCTGTTCGTGG
>NZ_MUMF01000075.1 GCF_002155905.1 Streptomyces tricolor
ACCTGGGCCAGCGGGTTGCGGGACAGGTCGCGCTCCGGGACCAGCCGCTCCACCAGGTACTCGAACGGCACGTCCTGGTGGGCCATCTCGTCCACGGAGGCGGCGCGGACGCGGTCGACCAGCTCGGCGAAGGTGGGGTCGCCGGCGAGGTCGGTGCGGGTGACGACGGTGTTGACGAAGAACCCGACGAGTTGCTCGGCCTCGGCCAGGGGCCGGCCGGCGACCGGCTGGGCGACGGCGACGTCCTCGGTGCGGGCGTGCCGGCCGAGGACCGCGCTGAACGCGGCCAGCAGGGTCATGTGCAGGGTGGCGCCCTGCCGGGCGGCGACGGCCCGGGCGGCGGCGACGGCGACGGCGGGCAGCCGCCAGGTGACGACACCGCCCTCGGCGGAGGCCACGGCGGGGCGGGGCCGGTCGAGCGGCAGGTCCAGCGGGGGGAGCCCGGCCAGCCGGTCCCGCCAGAAGGCCAGCCGCTGCTCCAGTACGGCGGGCGTGAGGGCACGGCGCTGCCAGGCGGCGAAGTCGGCGTACTGGACGGGGAGTTCGGGCAGGGCGGGCTGCCGTCCCTCGGCCAGGGCGGCGTAGGCCGTGGTCAGTTCGGTCCACAGCAGGCCGTGCGACCAGCCGTCGGTGGCGATGTGGTGCACCGTCAGCGACAGGACGTGGTCGTCGGCGGCGAGCCGGAGCAGGCGGGCGCGCAGCAGCGGCCCCTCGGTGAGGTCGAAGGGGCGCGCGGCCTCCTCGCCGGCCAGCCGCTCGGCGTCGGCCTCGTCGGCGGCGTCGGTCACGGGGACGGGCACCGGCTCGGGCGGCAGGACGACGGCACCGGGGACGCCGTCGTGGTCGGCGAAGACGGTGCGCAGGGTCTCGTGCCGGGAGACCACCAGGGACAGGGCGCGGCCGAGGATGCCGGCGTCGAGCGGGCCGCGGACGCGGACCGCCGTACCGAAGTTGTAGAAGGCGCTGTCCGGCATCAGCCGGTCGAGGAACCACAGCCGCTGCTGGGCGAACGAGAGTGCCAGCGGCCGGTCCCGGGGGACGCGGGTGATGCCCGCCGGTGTCGCGCCTTTTCTCGCCGTGCGCTCCCGGAGCCGGTTCAGTGCCGAGTCCAGTCCCGGCCGTCGCGAGCTCCCCTGCGTCATCCGGCTGTCTCCCGCTCCTCGTCGGCGTCGGTGAGTCCGTGGGCGCGCATCATGCCCGCCAGCGCGCGGTGGGTGCCGGACTCGCTTGCTTCGAACTGCTCGGCCACGCGCCGCCGCATCGGCGTGGGCTTCTCCTGGCTGAGCTTGAACATCGTCTGCACGGACTCGACCCGCAGGGTGAACGCGCCGACTCCGGGCGCGATCTGCCGGAAGTAGTCCAGGGAGGACTCCTGGTCCCAGCCGCGCCCGAAGCGCCCCTCCAGCCGCCGGGCGGTGTCGGAGACGATGTCGAGCACGTCGGCCGGTTCGGCGGTGGGCTCCACCGTGCCGGTCACGTGGACGGCGGTGAAGTTCCAGGTGGGGGCCGCGGGTGTGACGTCGTAGACGGTCGGCGAGACATAGCCGTGCGGGCCCTGGAAGACGATGAGGGCCCGGTCGCCGGAGCGCATCCGGCGCCACTGCGGGTTCTCGACGTTCATGTGGCCGATCAGGGTGGAGCCGGCCAGCGGGACCGTACCGGCGGCCACGGCCTCGGCGTCGGCCCCGTCGGGTCCGTGCCGGAACAGCACCGGCGCGTGGGTGGCCACCGGGACGCCCTCGTGCGCGGTGACGACCAGGGCCAGCGGGTGGTGGTGCAGGAACGCCAGGACGACGCCGTCGCGGTCCTCGCGGTACAGCGGACGCTCGTACACTTCAGCCCCTGTTCCCGGCCACGGCCTTGGTTCCGGCGGTGCGGTCCGGGTCGCGCCGGCCGCCGATGATGGACTGGGCGATCTCGCCCGCGCGGACCGCCACCATGGACAGCAGGGTGGAGGCGATGCCGTGGGTCGCCTCGGTGGCGCCCTGGACGTAGATGCCGCACCGGAAGTCCCCGGTGGTGCTGAGCCGGTAGTCGCGGCCGATGAGCACCTGTCCCGCCGCGTCCCGGCGGAGGGAGCCGGCGACGCCGCCGAGGAGTTCGGCCGGGTCGGCGGAGCGGTACCCGGTGGCGTACACGACGAGGTCCGCGTCGAGGTCGGCGTGCTCGCCGGTGGGCAGGAACTCCACGCGTACGGCGGCGGTTTCGCCGCGGGGTTCGACGGACACCAGGCGGGAGGCGTTCATCACGCGCAGCCGCGGGGTGCCGGTCACCTTCTGCTCGTACTGGCGGCGGTAGAGGCCCTGGAGGACGTCCTCGTCGACCACGGCGTAGTTGGTGCCGCCGTGGTAGCGCATGATGGCCTGCTTGACCTCGGGCGGGGCGAAGTAGAAGTCGTCCACGGCGGCCGGGTCGAAGACGCGGTTGGCGAAGGGGCTGGAGTCGGCGACGCTGTAGCCGTAGCGGGAGAAGACGGCGCACACCTCGGCCTGCGGGTAGCGTTCCATGAGGTGGGCGGCGACCTCGGCCGCGCTCTGGCCGGCGCCGACCACGACGGCCCGCCGGGGCGGCCGTTCGTCGAACGCGGGCAGCCGGTGCAGCAACTGGGAGCTGTGCCAGACGCGTTCACCGGTCTCGGCGCCCTCGGGGAGCCGGGGGCGCAGGCCGGAGGCGATGACGAGGTTCCTGGTCCGCGTGACCACCCGGTCGCCGGCGAGCACGTCGAGCGCGACGACCTCACCGGCGTCGGTCACCGGCCGCACGCCGGTGGCCTCCACGCCGTACTCGACCATGTGGCCCAGCCGGTCGGCGGCCCACTGGAGGTAGTCGTGGTACTCGATCCGCGAGGGCAGCAGGGTGTGCTGGTTGATGAAGTCGACCAGCCGGCCCTTCTCCTGCAAGTAGGAAAGGAAGCCGAAATCACTGGTCGGATTGCGCATGGTGGCGATGTCCTTGAGGAAGGACACCTGGAGGGAGGAACCCTCGATCAGCATTCCCCGGTGCCAGCCGAATTCCTTCTGCTTCTCCAGGAAAAGGGCCCGGTCGCCGGCTCCCGATTCATGGAGCGCTACCGCCAGGGCGAGATTCGCGGCACCGAATCCGATTCCGGTGACGTCCCGTACTTCTGATTCCGGGCTGTGCTGCGCAGTGGGGGCGTGTCCTGCGAGCCGGGTCATATATCAACCACCAGGAGTTTCTCAATGGATGTGTCGTCGCAGGACGCCCAGAATTCACCCGCGACGTCCTCCAGATGAGCGAGGGAGCGCGCGCTGTAAAGGGTGGTCTGGTACTGGGTTATGTCGTAGTCGACGTGGACCATGTCGGCGATGTCCAGCGGCCGGATGTCGGCGGAGCGGAAGTGCTCAAGCTCGCCGTAGGAGGAGACGATGCTGGCGCCGTAGGCCCGCGGGCCGTCGGCGGCGTCCAGCAGGCCGCACTCGATCGTGAACCAGAACGTCTTGGCGACGAACTGGACGGCTGTCTCGGATTCGACCCTGCGCACGGCCTCGCCGGCCAGGCGGTACAGCGCGGCGAACCGGTCGTCGGCCATGGCGCTGCCATGCCCGATGACCTCGTGCAGGATGTCCGGCTCGGTGGAATAGAACGGCGTCGCGCCGTCGCGGAGGTACTGCGTCGAATGGAAGTAGCGGTCGGCCAGCGAGCCGCAGAACAGGGCGAAGGGGACGACGCCGGCCGCGGGGCGGAGGCGGAATCCGGTCAGCCCGTGCAGCCGGTCGGACACGTCCCGCAACTGCGGAACGCCCTCTCCGGTCACGTCGAGCCGCTCCGCGGCGGCCAGGAACTCGGGCGCGGCCAGATGCCGGTGCCGCTCCGCAAGCCGCTGGGACACAAGACGCCACAGTGCGTGCTCGGCGTCGGTGTATTCGACCTCCGGAATCGGGTCGCCGACTGTGTGGTCCGCGGCGAGGGCGGCGATTTCATCACGCCGCTTCCGATAGGCCGACGACTCGTCCGTTAATCCGGACCCAGCCGATTCGATATCCACCCCGTCCCCCGCCGTGGTCATCGGCAGGAGCTGCTCTGAATTGCGATGCGGTTCGAACGTGCTCATATCAGCCTTCCCCCGTCTGGCCGAACCATGTGGAACCCTACACGCCGCCTGCGGCACCCTGCAAGAATCATCCGACTGTCCGCTTTGTGAGGTTTACGCCCGTTTACTCGGACATGATCAACAAGCACTTCGGAGGGGCGTGTATTACGGAGGCTTTATATCCCCTGATAACACTCATGAACCGATCGTCATGCAATCGCGCGTGACCGTTGCTTGACGCGCTGTATTTATCTCCTTAGACTGCGTGTCTATATCTGGACGACAAGTCGAATGGAGGTCGGCGTGGACGGGGACGGTACGGACGAGCACCTCATCCGGGAGGCCGAGAAGATCGCCGTCGCGCTGGGCCGCATGTTCCCGGGCCTGTGCGAGGTGGTGCTGCACGACCTGCGGGATCCGGATCACGCCATCCGCGCGATCGAGAACAACCTGTCGGGACGTCAGGTGGGCGACTCGGCCACCGAGTTGGGGCTGGCCCGGATCGCCGACCCGCAGTACCCCAGCGTCATCCAGAACTACCCCAACCGCTTCCCGGACGGCCGGCCGGCGAAGAGCACGTCCATCGGCATCAAGAACCCGGCCGGCGAGTACATCGCGGCGCTGTGCCTGAACCTGGACGTGTCCGTGCTGTCCCCGGTGACCCTCGCGTTGTCCAACCTCGTGGCCACGGACACCGAGCACCGCGAGAAGCCGCTGGAGACCCTGCGGGACCGCACCGCGCGCGAGTTGCGCGAGGCGGTGGAGGCCCGGGCCGCGGAGCGCGCCGCCACTCCCCGCTCGCTGAGCAGGGAGGACAAGAAGGCCCTCGTACGGCAGTTGCAGCGCGACGGCTACTTCGACTCGCGCGACGCCGCGCAGACCATCGCGGACCTGCTCGGCGTGTCCCGGGCCACGGTCTACAACTACGCGAAGTGAAGGGGCGCTTGCCCATGACCACTGCCTCCCTCCCCGGTTCGCCCTCCCCGGCCGGTGCCTCGTCCCCCGTCGGGCGGACGCTGGCCGATCCGGACACGCCGTTCGCCGTCGTGGACGTACGGCGGTCCGGCGCAACGTCGCGCGTCTGCGGGCCCGGGCGGAGCGCCTGGGGGTCGCCCTGCGCCCCCACGTGAAGACGGCCAAGAGCCTCGACGCCGCCGCCCTCCTGCACGACGGCTCCCCCGGCCCCGTCACCGTCTCCACCCTCGCCGAGGCGGAGGCGTTCGCCGCCGCCGGTCACCGCGACATCACCTACGCCGTCGGCATCGAGCCGCACAAACTCGCGCGCGTCATCGACCTGTCGCGTCGCGGCGTCACCGTGCGCGTCCTGCTGGACAGCACCGAGCAGGCGACGTTCGTCGCCGCGGCGGCGCGGGAGGCGCGCGTCGCCCTCCCCGCCCTGATCGAGATCGACTGCGACGGCCACCGCGGCGGCCTCGAACCCGACGCCCCGGGGCTCCCCGGGATCGCCCGCATCCTGCACGACGCGGGCTGCCTGGACGGCGTACTGACCCACGCGGGCGAGTCGTACTTCTGCGGTACCGCCGAGGCGCGGCGTACGGCGGCGCGCGCGGAGCGGGATGCCGCGGTCGCCGCGGCCGAGCGGCTCCGCGCGGCCGGCCTGCCCGTGCGCACCGTCAGCGTGGGCTCCACGCCGACCGCCCACGCCGCCGACGACCTCACCGGGGTCACCGAACTCCGCGCCGGCAACTACGTCTTCTTCGACCTGGTGATGGCCGGTCTCGGCGTCTGCGGCCTGGACGACCTCGCCCTGTCGGTCGTGGTCACCGTCATCGGACACCGCCCCGAGCACGGCTGGATCCTCACCGACGGCGGCTGGATGGCCATGTCCCGCGACCGCGGCACCGCCGCCCAGCCGCAGGACCAGGGCTACGGCCTGGTCACCGACCTGGACGGCACCCTGATCCCGGACGTGGTGATGACCGCCGCCAGCCAGGAACACGGCACCCTCAGCGCCCGGAACGGCGCCGCCCTGCCCGACCTGGCCATCGGCACCCGCCTGCGCATCCTGCCCAACCATGCCTGCGCCACCGCCGCCCAGCACCACGGCTACCACGTCGTCGACGGCACCCGCGGCCCGGCGGCTTCCGCGCCGGTGATCACGGCATACTGGCCGCGCGTCACCGGCTGGTGAACCGTCTGCCGCCCCGCTTCCCGCCCCTCAAGGACCTTTCAAGGACACCCATGGCCACCGCCGCACTGCCCGTCTCGTTCGCCGACGTCCGCGAGGCCGCCGCCCGCCTCCGGGGCATCGCCCACCGGACCCCGGTCCTCACCTCCCGCACCCTG
Source organism: Streptomyces tricolor (assembly GCF_002155905.1). Classification (GTDB taxonomy): domain Bacteria; phylum Actinomycetota; class Actinomycetes; order Streptomycetales; family Streptomycetaceae; genus Streptomyces; species Streptomyces tricolor. The sequence goes on from NZ_MUMF01000075.1 coordinate 6,359, forward strand.
AACTCTTTGGTCGGAGCGGAGGTGTTCATCAAGGCCGAGAACGTCCAGCGGATGGGAGCCTTCAAGTTCCGCGGTGCGTACAACGCCATCGCCCAACTGCCCCCGGAGCAGCGGGCGAAGGGCATCGCGGCCTACTCCTCCGGCAACCATGCCCAGGCCACCGCGCTCGCCGCCCGGGAACTGGGCACCACGGCCGTCATCCTGATGCCCGAGGACGCCCCGCGTTCCAAGAGGGAGGCGACCGCCGGCTACGGCGCGGAGGTCGTCACCTACGACCGCTACACCCAGGACCGCGCCGCGCTCGCCCACGCCCTGGCCGAGGACCGCGGGCTGACCCTGATCCCGCCCTACGACCACCCTCATGTCATCGCCGGCCAGGGCACCGCCGCGCTGGAACTCCTGGAGGAGACCGGCCCGCTGGACGCCCTGCTGGTGCCGGTCGGAGGCGGCGGGCTCATCGCGGGCAGCGCCACCGCCGCCGCGGCGCTGCACCCGGGGATCCGTGTCATCGGCGTCGAACCGGAGGCGGGCGACGACACCAAGCGCTCCCTGGAGGCCGGTACCCGGGTCACCGTCCCGGTGCCCCGCACCATCGCCGACGGCCAGGCCCTGGCCACCCCCGGCGAGATCACCTTCCCCATCAACCAGCGTCTGGTCGACTCCATCGCCCTCGTCAGCGACGACGAGATCCGCACCGCGATGCGCTTCGCCTTCGAACGCCTGAAGACGGTCCTGGAACCCAGCGGTGCCACGCCCCTGGCCGCCCTGCTCGCCGGACGCGTCGAGAACCCGCCGCGGCGGATCGGTGTCATCGCCTCCGGCGGGAACATCGACGTCGACCGCTTCATCGCCCTCACGCAGCGCCCGGAGCGAGGGTGACGCGGCTGTAGTAGTCGGTGCCGAGGACGCGGTCCCGGGCCTCTTCCGGGAGCCGGGAGAGGATCCCGGGCAGCGCGCGCTCCCGCTCCACCTGGCTGCGGTGCGCCAGGATCGCGGCCCACTTCCGGTCCCGCCACGGCCGGACGTCCACCGTCTCCGTGACGTGCGCGTCCGGCACGCTCAGCACGGACTTCCCTGCCAGACCCAGCAGTTCGCCCAGCTCGGCGACGCCCGCGTGCGGGTGGGTGGCCAGCTGGACCGCTCGGGGCTGCCACGGCTCGCCCGCCTCGGGATACAGCTGTCCGAGCCCGGCGGCGGTCACCGCGAGCAGCACCATCCGGTGGGTGTGCCGGTGATCGGGATGCCCGGTCAGCTGCCCGTAGGCGTCATGGGTGACGACGGTCCCGGGCCGGACCTCCCTGATGTGGGCCACGAGGCGTCCGACGGCCTCGTCGAGGGGCACCTCGCACCACCGTGACCGGCCGGGAGCGGAGGCCGGGACGCGGTGGTCGGCATAGCCGAGCATCCGCGGGGGCTCGCGGACGCCCAAGGCCGCGACGGCGTCGGCGAGTTCGCCGGCACGGGGAGTGCCGGGCGCCCAGGTGGCCGTGACGACGGCCGTACGACCGCCGGCGGCGGCGTGCCGGGCGAGCACGCCCCCGGCGAGCAGCGCCTCGTCGTCCGGGTGCGCGAAGACGCCGAGCAGGCTGGTGGGCACGGTTTCCTCCGTCGGTCGGTTCCTCACCGCGGGTCCCGCTGCGCGGCGCCCGCGTCGACACCGGGGACGACGCGGAGTCTGTCGGTGGCGGGGTCGTAGCCGATCCCGTCCTCCGGCTGCTGGAAGTGCACGGCGAGCCGTGCGCCGGCCGCGTAGGCGTCGAGGCCCGCCCGGCAGTAGGCCACCATGCCGGCGGGCAGGCCGTCGAGGCGGGCCCAGCGCATCGCGTCGCACACCGCGGGCTCCGCGATCCGTGGCTCGCCCCGCCACCGCCGGACCTCGAAGAAGAAGCCGGTCCGGGAACGCCCGCCGGGGCCGCGGTGGTGGACGGTGACGGCGGCCCGGACGTCGGCCGGGTCGATGACGACGCCGGTCTCCTCACGTGCCTCGCGGACCAGGGCGGTGACGACGTCCTCGTGCGGGCCGTCCAGGTGGCCCGACGGCAGATGCCACAGCCCGGCGGCGTAGACCGGACCGGCCCGCCGTGACAGCAGCACCTCGGACCCTCCGGCGGTCTCCCGTGTCAGGATCAGGTGCACGTCCAGCGGCTCCCGATGCCGCTCAGGGCCGGAGCCCGTCCGCGGCTCAGCGGCGGTCATCTCCCTCACCACCCCATCTCCGTGTACAGCCGGCCGGCGCGGATCCCCTCGACAGCGGCGCGCGTGTACGGGACGACCGGCTCCGGCAGGCGGTCCGGCCGCCACCACCGCCAGTCGAGGCACCTGTCGGGCTCGCGCACCCGCGGGGTGCCCTGCCAGCGGCGGACGCGGAACACGAGCTGGACGCGCGGCGGCGCACCGGGGTCGTCCAGGAGGTGCACGGCGTGCGCGTACTCCGCGTCGGCCGGGTCGATGACCAGGCCGGCCTCTTCCCAGGCCTCCCGGACCAGGCACCCGAGGGCCGGCTCGCGCTCACAGTGCCCTGCGAGGAAGTGCCAGGTCCGGCCGGCGTAGGAGCAGTCGGGATGACGCAGCCCGAGCAGCACCCGCCCCTGTGCGTCCTCCAGATACAGATGCACCCCGATGACGTGGGGCGCGGTCCGCGACGGCTGGTCATCGGGCTGCACCACCGTGGCCCCCTTGAACTCGACGGTCGTCCGGTGACGTTCCTCAGGCACAACGAGCGGGCCGCACTCTCGAACACACGTGTTTCGGACAGACCGCGGCCGGCCGAGACACCGCGGTCGCGGCCGGCTCCTCCCGCGCAGCCGCGCACCCGCGCACCGGACGCCCCCGGTGTCGTGACGTGCCGCCCGGGTACCCGTCACCCCTCCGGAGGCGTGCCGCTTCCGGAGGCGGAGGACGAAGCGATCGACAGGAGTCGGAGGGTCGGAGTCATGTCCGCGTCGGCACGATCCGCTGCGCCGGATCCCCGGGAACGCCGCCGTACCGCCGCCCGCTCCGCACGCCCGCGCAGCAGGGCCCCGGAGACCGGCGACGATCCCGATCTGCTGGGCCAGTACCTGGCCCAGATCGCCGCGACGCCGCTGCTCACCGCAGACGACGAGGTCCGGCTGGCCGGCCGTATCGAGGCCGGTGTGCGGGCCGCCGAGGAGCTGGAGCGGGCCGAGGCCGGCGAGCGCGGGCTCGCGCCGCGGCGGCGCCGGGAGCTGGAGGCGGCCGTCCGGGACGGGTGGCACGCCAAGGACCGCATGATCCGGGCCAACCTGCGGCTGGTGGTGTCGATCGCCAAGCGGCACGCGCACCGGGGTGTGCCGTTGCTCGACGTGATCCAGGAGGGCAACCTCGGCCTGATGCGCGCCGTGGAGAAGTTCGACCACACCAAGGGCTTCAAGTTCTCCACGTACGCGACCTGGTGGATCCGCCAGGCGATCGAACGGGGCCTGGCCCAGCACGCCCGCAATGTGCGGCTGCCCATGCACGTCGTGGAGGAGTTGCAGAAGCTCGCGAAGGCCGAACGGCGGCTGCAGCTGCGCCTGGGGCAGGAGCCGACGGACGACGAGGTCGCCCGCGAGAGCGGCTTCGCCGAGAGCCGTGTGGCCTGGCTGCGCCGGGTCGGGCGGCAGACGATCAGCCTCGACACGCCCGTGGACGACACCGGCGAGACCGTGGTCGGCGACCTGATCCCCGCCACCGACGTGCTGCAGGCTCCCGAGGTGGCCGAGTACCGGGCGCTCGCCGAGGACCTCAGGGACGCGCTGGGTCTGCTGGCGCCCCGTGAGGCCATGATCCTCAGTCTGCGCTACGGACTGCACGACGGGCAGACCCGTACGTTGCAGCAGGTGGCGGACCAGGTGGGACTGACCCGGGAACGCGTGCGCCAGCTGGAGAAACAGTCCCTCACCCGGCTGCGGGCCCCGGAGACCGGCGAGCGGCTGCTGGAATGGGCCGGCTGAGCGGTCGTGGCCCGGGCCCGCGCCGGGTACTCCGGAAGGCATGGCCGGTATGGAACTCAGGAGCCCCGCGTTCAGCGATCACCGCATGATCCCGCGCCGTCACGCCCATGACGCGGACAACGTCTCCCCGCCGCTCACCTGGTCCGGCGTCCCCGACGAGGCGGAGGAACTGGTGCTGCTGTGCGAGGACCCGGACGCGCCGTCCGGGACCTTCGTGCACTGGCTCGTCACCGGTATCGATCCCCGCGCCGGGGGCCTGGAGGCCGGTGAGACGCCGCGGGGCGGCCGGCCGCACCGCAACGGCTTCGGGGAGCGCGGCTGGGGCGGCCCGCAGCCCCCGGCCGGCGACGACGCGCACCGGTACTTCTTCCGGCTCTACGCCCTTGCGGAGCCGGTCTCGCTCCCGGACCGCGTCACCGCCGACGACGCCCACGCCGTGCTCGACCGGCGGCAGCTGGCCAGCGGCACCCTCGTCGGGCTGTACCGGCGCTGACCCCGGCCAGGGGTGCCCCTCAGGGCTCGACCCGCGCCACCAGCAGGGCGACGTCGTCGTCGCCCCCGGGCGGGCGGAGCGTCTCCAGGACCCAGTCGCAGGTCTCCCCCAGGCCCTGGCCGGCCGTCGCGGTCAGGGCGTCGAGGAGGGTGCCGAGGCGGGCGTCGATCGGATCGCAGCGGGTCTCGACCAGGCCATCGGTGTAGAGCGCGAGCTGATCGCCGGGGCGGAAGGCGAACTCCGTCGTCTCGAAGGCCGTACCGCCGACCCCCAGCGGCACGCCGGACGGCAGGTCGAGCAGCCGCGCCGGCCGGCCGGACCGGACGAGGGCCGGGGGCAGATGACCGGCGAGACTGATGCGGCACTGCCCCTGCTCGGGGTCGTAACGGCAGTAGGCGCAGGTGGCGATGGTGTGCTCGACGTCCTCGGTCAGGCGGTCGAGCTGCCGGAGCACCTCCGCCGGATCGAGGTCGAGCCCGGCGAACGCGCGGGTGGCGCTGCGCAGCTGGCCCATGCTGGCGGCGGCGTTGATGCCGCTGCCCATCACGTCCCCGACGACCAGGGCGGTCCTGTCCCCGGGCAGGCGCATCGCGTCGAACCAGTCACCGCCGATCTCGCTGACGGCTCCGGCCGGCAGATAGCGGCAGGCGATCGCGAGGCCGGGCAGGCGGGACGGCAGCTGCGGCAGCAGCCGGCGCTGGAGGGTGAGGGCGGTGTTGCGCACGCTCTGGTACCAGCGGGCGTTGTCGATGCAGGTCGCGGCGCGGCCGGCCAGCTCGCAGGCGAGGAGCGTGTCGTCGTCGTCGAAGGACGCGGGTGTGCCGATGCGTTCGAGGCTGAGGGCGCCCAGGACCTCTCCGCGGGCCAGGAGCGGCACGGCGAGGTAGGAGTGCACGCCCGTCCTCTCCAGAACGGAGGCGGCCTCGCTGGTGCGGGCGATGCGCCGTAGATCCTGGCGGGTGGTCTCGGCGACCAGTACCGGCCGGCGGGTGCGCACGCACCGGGTGAGCAGGCGGTCGCTGTCGTAGCGGGCGAGTTCTCCGGGCGGGTCGGCGACCCGCGCCGCCTCGGGGGCGTGCGCCGCGGCGACGGCTGCGGCCCGGAAGCGGGCGGGGCCGGTGACCGACGGGGTGCGCCCGCGCAGCACGCTGTCGAGGACGTGGACGGTGGCGACGTCGGCGAGGTCCGGTACGACGACGCCGGCCAGCTCGTGCGCCGTCTGCTCCACGTCGAGGGTCGAGCCGATGGAGGCGGAGGCGCCGGCGATCATGGCCAATCGGTTGCGGGCCCGGGTCGCCGCGATCATCGCCTCGTGGCGCTCCGTGATGTCGATGACGGAGGTGGCCACGCCGAGCACCCGGCCGGCGGCGTCCTCCAGCCGGTGGATCGACACGGACCAGGCGTGCTCGCGGTGCGGATCGAAGGTGGGGCGGCCCACGACGTACCGGTCGGTCACCGGCTGCCCGGTCTCCAGCACCCGGCGCAGACGGCCTTCGATGGCCTCGGTGTCCAGGAAAGGCAGCACGTCCTGGACGCGCCGGCCGAGATGGTCGGCGGCGGAGCGGCCGTGGATCCGTTCCAGCGCCGGGTTCACGGTCAGGTAGCGCAGGTCCGGATCGAGGATGGCCAGTCCGATCGGGGACTGGGTGACCAGGCGTGCGGAGAGGGCGACGCCCCGCTCGACCCGGGCCACGGTCGCCTGGTCCACGGCGAGTCCCAGGGCGTAGGTGTCACCGAGGTCGTCGAGCAGGCGCATGTTGCGGAACTCGACCAGCCGGGTGCTGCCGTTCTTGTGGCGGACCGGGAAGGCGCCGGCCCAGTCGGTCCCCGACTCCATGACCTCGGCGAACAGCGCGACGACCTCGTCCCGGTGCTCCTCGTTGACCAGCAGTTGCACCGCGTACCGGCCCAGCGCCTCCTCGGCGGTGTAGCCGAACAGGTCCTCCGCCTGGGGGCTCCAGAACACCACCCGCCCGTTCGTGTCCAGCACCACCGCGGCCACGCTCAGCAGATCGAGCAGGCCGGTGGGCGACGTGCCGGCACCCGCCAGGGGGCGGCCCCGGCCGGGTCGCGTGGTGTCCGTGCTACCCATCCCCGTGCTCCTCTCCCACTCGGTGGGAGCACACGCCGTGCCGGCGCCTTGCGGTCCTCATCCTTCATAGTCACCGGGATCGCGGCGGTGTGCCTCGCGACGGCCGGGTCGAGGCCCGGCGCGGCCGTACTCCGCGTGTACCCAGGAGGGCCCGCTGTTGCTCGTCCGCGGGCGTCCGCGGGCCTCGGCGTGCCCCTGCGGGCGTCCGCGGGCGTCTGCGGGCGTCGTGTGCGTCTGCGGGCCGGGCGGCCGTGCGCATCCCGGGGCCGTGGAGTTGCGGAAAAAAGCCGTTTCGGCACCCCCGCCGGATGATGTGCCGCCCGGGGCCGCCTTGGTCAGACTGGGGACGGGGACGTACGACCGCACGGCACCAGCGGGAGAACGGTCACTGATCATGACTCAGCCGACAGACAGCAGCCTCCGCACGGCGGGGCCGGCCCCCGGAGCGACGGGCCGGGCGTCGTTCGTGGTCGACGACGAGGGCGTCGTGGTGGCGTGGCCCCCGGACGCCGAGGAACTGCTGGGCCATCCCGCGTACCGGGTCCTCGGCCGGGCGGCGAGGGAGCTGGTGGTCACGGACGCCGTGGCGGACCCGGCGGACGCCGATGTCGTGCTGCGGCACCGGGACGGCCACCACGTCGGCTGCACCGTGCGCGTCGTCGCCGAGCACGGCGCGGACACGGTGCCGCGCTGGAGGGTCCGGCTGACGGCGAGCGCGCGCGGGGCGTCCGACGCCGTCGACCGGGCGCTGCTGGAGGCGCTGTTCACCCGGTCCCCGGTCGGCCTGTTCGTGCTGGACCCGCAGCTGCGCCTGGTGCGCTGCAACGCCGCGGCGGAGGGCATGCAGGGCACCCGGGTGACCGAGGGGCTCGGACTGCGGCCCACGCAGGCGTGGCCCGACTTCAGCGCCGAGGCGGCCGAGCGGGTGATGGCCGAGGTGCTGGAGACCGGCCGGCCGGTGCTGTCCTTCGAGAAGCGCGGCCGTCCGCCCGCCGACCCCGGGCGGGAGCACGTCTATGCGGCGTCCGTCTTCCGGCTGGAGGACGACGACGGCCGCGTCCTCGGGGTCGCCGACGTGGTGGTCGACGTCACCGAACGGCACCGCGCCCGGCAGCGGCTCGCGCTGATGGCCGAGGCCGGTTCCCGGATCGGGGGCAGCCTGGACGTGCTGGACACCGCGGGCGAGCTGGCCGGCCTGCTGGTGCCGGGGCTGGCCGACAGCGTGGCGGTGGATCTGCTGGAGCCGGTGCTGGCCGGGGAGGAGGTACCGCACGGGCCGGGCGAGGCCGGCCGGGACCTGCGGCGCGCCGCCTCGCGCACCATCCGTACCGGCGTCTCCCCCGGCGCCTACCGGGTCGGTGAGGTCAGCAGCTACCCCGCCGCCGCGCCCGCGGCACAGGTCCTCGTCGACCACCGGCCGCGGCTGGTGCCCGTGGTCGAGGAGGACAGCGCGTGGGTGCGCGCCGACACGGTCCGCGGCCGGCGGATGCGGGAGGAGCGGGTGCACTCGCTGATGGTGGTCCCGCTGCTGGTCCGCGGGCGGGCGCTGGGTCTCGTCGCGCTGTACCGGTGGACCGATCGCGGCGCGTTCCAGAGGGACGACCTCACTCTGGCCGAGGACCTGGCCGGCCGCGCCGCCGTGGCCCTGGACAACGCGCACCGCTATGCGCGGGAACGCAACGCCGTGCTGTCCCTGCAACGCGGTCTGCTGCCGCAGCGCCTGCCCGCCGCCGACGCGGTGCAGGCGGCGCACCACTGGGTGCACTCCGGTGCGGGCGGCGACTGGACGGACGTGATCACGCTGCCCGGGGCCCGGGTGGCGCTCGTGGCGGGCAGCACGCCCGGCCGGGGTGTGCGGACCGCTGCCACGATGGGGCGGCTGCGGACCGCCGTGCACACGCTGGCCTCCCTCGAACTGGCACCCGACGAGGTCATGGCCCGGCTGGAGGACCTGGTCCGGCAGATGGACGCCGAGGCCGCCGGTGCGCCGGCCGCCGGCCCCGTCGGTGCCACCTGTCTCTACCTCGTCTACGACCCCGTCACCTGCCGGTGCAGCGTCGCCACGGCCGGCCCGGCGGGGCTGGCGCTGGTCGCCGCGGACCGCACCGTGACCTTCCCCGACGTCCCGGCCGGGCCGCCCCTCGGCCGGCCCGGGCCGCCGTTCGCGAAGGCCACGCTGAGCCTGCCGGAGGGGAGCCGGCTGGTCCTGTTCACCCCGGGGCTGTTGCAGGCCTTCTCCGGGGACGCCGGGCACCGGGCGCTGACCCGCGAGCTGGCCGAGGCCTGCCCGTCCCCGCAGGATCTGTGCCTACGACTCACGGAGCGGCTGGTTCCGCCCGATCCCCCGGAGGACGCCGCGGTCCTGGTGGCCCGCACCCGGCCCCTCGACCCCGCCCGTGTCGCCACCTGGACCCTGCCGGCCGATCCGGCGGCCGTCGCCACCGCCCGCTGCCTGGCCTCCCGGCAGCTGAGCGCCTGGGACATGGAGGACGAGGCGTTCGCCACCGAACTGATCGTCAGCGAGCTGGTCACCAACGCCATCCGCTACGCCGAGCCCCCCGTGCAGCTGCGGCTGATCCGCGACCGGACGCTGAGCGTCGAGGTCTCCGACGGCAGCAGCACCGCACCGTATCTGCGGCACGCCCGCACGACCGACGAGGGCGGGCGCGGTCTGCTGCTGGTCTCCCAGTTCGCGCAGCGGTGGGGAACGCGTTACGAGGACCGCGGCAAGACGATCTGGGTCGAGGAGCCGGTCGCGTCGGCGGTCTGACCTCGGCGGGGTGCGTCAACTGCCTCAAGGGACACGGAGCTTGACGCGCGTCCGGCGCAGACGGCCGCGCCCTGCGTCCTCGGCGCACTCGGGGGTGCCCGCCGGAGAGGCCCCACGATCACCGCACCGCCCACCCGGCCCCGGCCGAGGCCGCGCGGGGCCGGCACGCGAGCCCCGCCTTCGAACCCCTCGCGGATCACTTCCCCCGGGCCCGCGCGCCTCGCGCCGCCGACGGCGCGGTGGCGTCGGCGTGATGGCGTCGGCGTGGTGGCCAACCGGCCCTGCCCCCGGGCATGATGCGGTGACGAGGCGGGCGCACGGCGGGGGAGCCGATGGTCGGCGAGGTACGGCGGGGCGAGGACGGCGCGGGCGCGGCGGCACGGCAACGGGAGCTGGCCGAGGCTCTTCAGGAGGCCCACCGGCTGCTGGACGACCCCTCGGGCCGGCCGCCCGCCGAGGCGCTGGTCGCGATGACCGACCGGCTCGGCCGCCTGGAGACCGAGCTGGCGCAGCACGGTGAGGACTTCGCCGGCTGCTTCGTCGTCCGGGGTCTGGTCCTCGGCGCGTACTGCCTGAACAGGGGCGAACGCACCTCGTCCGGTTCCGGATCCGCGGAGCGGACGGAAGCGCTGCGGCGCCTGCGGTGGACGGATCGGCACGGACCGACGGACAACCCGCTCGCCGTGCAGGCCCGCATGATGCTGGTGTTCCTGCTCGCCCCCTGGGCCCTGCCGCGCGGCGACGGCACCACCACCGTCCTGCGGGACGCGTTGCTCACCCCCGGCCAGGGAGAGGACCTGCTGACCGAGTCGGTGCGCCGGGATCTCACCGAGGCCAAGGAGGTCGTCCACCGGATCGCCGAGGCCCCGTTCGACGCGGAGTTCCAGCAGCGGACCGCAGACGTCCAGCAGGTCCTGGAGCGGATGCTGGCCCCCGGCCTCCTCTCCTCCGGCACGACGGCCGAGGCGGTGGCCACGGACCCGGCCGCGCCCGACGGGGAGCGGGACGCCTTCCACCACCACCTCACGGCGGGCGGGCTGGCCCCGCCCGACGCCCTGCGCGCCGCCCAGTCGTGGATGCTCGATCCCCACCGCAGGCTCCCTTTCCCGCTGGACGAACCGCTGCGCCACGAGGCCGCCCGCTCGGACCTGCACCAGCCCCATCACTGGGCGGCCTTCACCCACCAGGGCAAACCGGCGCCCGCGTGGCGGAGTTGAGGGACGGGGCCGTACCGCGGTGCCCGAGCCCGAGGAGAACGCGCGCCCCCGCAGCCGTACAGGATCACCGAAACCGCTGGAGGATTCCGTGGACCGCAAGCCCCGACGCCCCGTTCACCGCATACCGGCCGCCGCCGCGCTCGCCGTCGCCGTGGCGGTCGGCGCGGCGCCGCCGAGCGCCACCGCGGCCGGCCGCGCGGCCGGCACCGGACCGGGCGCGGCGCGTGTGCCGCTGCGCGTGGCCACCTACAACATCCACGCCGGGGCCGGCCAGGACAACGTCTTCGACCTCGATCGCACGGCGGCGGCGATCCGCGACCTCGACGCCGATGTGATCGGCCTTCAGGAGGTCGACGTGCACTGGGGTGCGCGGAGCGACTTCGCCGACGAGGCGCGGGAGTTGGCCGGGCGGCTGCGCATGCGGGTGTACTTCGCGCCGATCTACGACCTGCCCCCGGCCACGGCGGACGGGCCGCGACGGCAGTACGGGGTCGCCGTGCTGAGCCGCCGTCCGCTGCGCGACGCGCGGAACCACGAGATCACCCGGCTGTCCACGCAGACACCCGATCCGGTGCCGGCCCCCGCGCCGGGCTTCGCCGAGGTGACGGTCAAGGTCGGCGGCACCCTCGTGCACGTGTACACGACCCACCTGGACTACCGTACGGACCCCTCGGTCCGGCGGGCCCAGGTCGACGACATGCTGGCGGTCCTGGCCGAGGACCCGGGCCCGAAGGTGCTCCTCGGCGACTTCAACGCCGAGCCGGGCGCCCCAGAACTGTCGCGGCTGTGGGGCCCGTTGGCGGACGCCGCCCCGAACGGCGGGAAGACCTACCCGGCGGTCGGCCCGGTCAGGCGGATCGACCTGGTGGCCGTCTCCCCGGACGTCACCGTCACCGGCGCCCGCGCGTGGGCGACCGCGGCCTCCGACCACCGTCCGGTGGTCGCCGACCTCCTGCTGCGCCGCCCCGGCCGCTGACCCCGTCCGACGGAAACACCCTTTACGTGCTCCTGACAATTCAGGATTCCCGTGGCACGCTGCCTGACGCACGTCCTTCCGCACCGCTCTTCGTTCCCCCACCCTGCCCGGGCCCGACCGGTCCGGGCACGGCAGAAGGAGACCTGCGTGAGACGCCATCGCACCGCCGCGGGCATTCTGTTGGCCGTCGGAGCCCTGTTCACCGGCGGCCTCGTCCAGGCCGGAGCCGCCGACGCCGCGCCGTCGGCGCCGTCCGCCCCCTCGGCCGCGACCCACACCGCCTCGGCGACCGCACAGCACAAGGCCCGCGCCTTCTGGACCGCCGAGCGCATGCGCAGCGCCACTCCCCTCGATCTGCTGCTGACCGAGCAGGCCGCCCGGAGCCTCAGGTCACCGCAGGCGCACGGACGTCCGGCCACCGTCGCGCCCACGCCCGCCGCCTCCGCCGCCTTCCCGCAGGCCGGCGGTCCCTGGACCGGCGGCGGTGCCGTCGTCGCCACCTCGGGCCGGGTGTTCTTCACCTTCCAGGGCCGCACCGCCTCCTGCTCCGGCAACGCGGTGACCAGCCAGAACGCCAGCACCGTCATCACGGCCGGGCACTGCGTCAAATACCAGGGCAGCTGGCACACCAACTGGGTCTTCGTGCCGGCCTACGCCAACGGCAACGCGCCGTACGGCCAGTGGACCGCGGCCAAGACCCTCACCACCCCGCAGTGGGAGGCCGGCGAGGACATCAACCACGACATCGGAGCCGCGGTCGTCTCCCCCCTGAACGGCAAGACCCTCACCTCGGTCGTCGGCGCGCAGGGCATCCAGTTCAACGGCGGCTACAACAAGCCGATGTACGCCTTCGGCTTCCCGGCCGCGTCGCCGTACGACGGTACGAAGCTCATCCACTGCAGCGGCAACAGCTCGAAGGACTTCCTGTTCTCGCAGGACCACAGCCTCGGCTGCAACATGACGGGCGGCTCCAGCGGCGGCCCCTGGTTCACCGGCTTCGACGAGGCGTCCGGCACCGGTCTGCAGGTCTCCGTGAACAGCTTCGGCTACACGTTCCTGCCGAACCGGATGTTCGGCCCGTACTTCGGTGACGTGGCCAAGGCCCTGTACGACAAGGCGCAGGCTTCGTAAGCACCTCGCACCCCCGGCCGGGCCCGGCGTCGAGCGATCGGCGCCGGGCCCGCTCGCCTACCGCCCGGTCACGCCGCCGACTTCTGTTGCTAATGGGATCCATTTTCATGTAGCGTCCTGCCTGCCCATCTCATTCAGGAGGACCCCATGGCCGTTCCGAAGCGGAAGATGTCCCGCAGCAACACCCGTCACCGCCGCGCGCAGTGGAAGGCGAGCACGCCGGCCCTCGTCCCGGTCACCGTCGACGGCGTCCCGCACCTGGTGCCGCAGCGGCTGGTGAAGGCGTACGAACGCGGACTGCTGCGCCCCGAGGGCTGAGCCGCCGGGCCGCCGGGCCGCCGACGGGGATCGGCGGGTTCCTGACCGGCGTGGGCACCACCGGACGGACCTGGGGCGTGGCCGAGTTCCTCCGCCAGGTGGCCCGCAGGACCGTGCCGGGCGGTGAGCCGGCCGTCAGCTCAGCCCCGGCCTGCCGAACAGCTCCGCGTAACCGGCCGGCAGCTGGGACAGCAGGTGGTTGACCTCCCCGCCGGACACCGCGTCCGCGACCGTGGACAGCACCGCGCTGGCGTCCCACTCCGCGGTCCGCGGGCGGGCGCCCGTCTGCTCGGCCACGCGCCGCAGGAACTCCTCGCGGCCGAGGGACTGCGGCCCCGTGCTCTCCCGGTGCAGCACGTCGTCCAGGGGAGCGGGCAGCTGGGCCGCCAGGTCGTCGGCCTCCTCGGGGGTGATCCGGGTGGCGAGCACGCCCAGCACCGCCGTACTGATCTGCTCGGCCTCCTCCTGGCTGCGGTACTCCCCGCGATCCCGGACCTGAGCCAGAAATTCCGCCAGCTTCACGGTGCCCTCCTGCTGTCCGTCCGCCGCGGTCCGCGCCCCCTCCTGTTCCGGCTCCGGGTGCCCTCCGGGCGGGGAGGGGAAACAGCCGCCGGCCGCCGCGGACGCGGGTGTGGTGCGGTGTGCCGTCGGGTACCCGGCCGCGGCGAACGGGTGGAAGGAGCCGACAGCGCATGCAGTTCCATGACCGCAGGCACGCCGGGCGGGAACTGGCCGCGCGGCTGCGCATCCAGCAGGAGAAGGGGGCGCTCGCGCATCCGGTCGTCCTGGCCCTGCCCCGGGGCGGCGTGGTGGTCGCCCGCGAGGTCGCCGACGCCCTGGAGGCGCCCCTCGATGTACTCGTCGCCCGCAGGATCGGGGCACCGTCCCAGGAGGAGGTCGGCGTCGGCGCGCTGGCGGGCGACGACCCGCCGCTCTTCGACGAGGAGGCCCTGGGCCGGCTGGGGCTGAGCGAGGACGACCTGGCGGAGGCCGTGGCGCGCGAGCGGGCCGAGGCACGGCGCCGGGAGGACCTGTACCGGCAGGGCAGGCCGGCTCCCGAGCTGCGGGGACGTACCGTGATCGTCGTGGACGACGGTCTGGCCACCGGCGCCACCGCGCGCGCCGCGCTGCGCCGGGTGCGCCGCCAGGAGCCCGAGCAGGTGGTCCTGGCCGTACCGGTGTGTTCGCCCGAGGCGGCCGGTCTGCTGCGCGGGGAGGCCGACGACATCCTCTGTCTGTACCGGCCGGGTGCCTTCATGGCCGTGAGCCAGTGGTACGAGAGCTTCGAACAGCTCACCGACGAGGACGTGTCGGAGGCGTTGCGGGACCGCTGAGGCACGGTGACCGCCGCGTCCGTGGCGTCCGGGCCGCGGGTCAGACCCCCACCGGCCAGGTCTGCTTCTCCCCGTTGCCCGCGGCCAGGGGATGGAGCGGAGTGAGCGCGTGGCTGTGGTCGAGGTAGCAGAAGGCGTCGTAGCGCTGGGCGAGGACGGTGGGGACGTAGTTGGCCACCCGTTCGCCGTGCGGCCGGTAGACCACGCCGATCGCGCGGTGGCCGTGCTCCTCGTGGAACCACGCGCCGTGGCCCGCGGCGGGCGGATGCTGGAGCTGCACGTGCGGGAAGACGAACAGGGCCCGCTCCCCCGGCAGGGCCTGGTGCAGCAGGTCCTCCAGGCTGCCCGGGTGCGCGGGCGGCACGTCCATGATCCGCGGTACGTCGCCCCAGGCGTCTGCGGCGATCACGGTGCCGGAGTGGGAGCCGAAGCCCACCAGGACCACGCCCTTGCCCATGTGCCGTTCGCGCACCAGCTGACCGACGTTGACCATGCCGGTGTCGGCCATGTCCGTGGCGCGGGCGTCGCCGATGTGGGTGTTGTGCTCCCACACCACCGCCTTGGCGTCCGGGCCGTGATGCTCCATCAGCCGGTCCAGGGTGTCGGCCATGTGGTGGTCGCGGATGTTCCAGGACTGGGGCCCGCTGTCGAGCATGGCCCGGTAGTAGCTCTCCGCGCCGGCCAGCACCTCGGCGTTCTGCCGCGCGGCGAACTCCGCGAGGGAGCCGTCCCGGACGGCCGTCCGCGCGGCCCGCCGCCGCAGTTCGGTGAGCAGGGAGACGACCTGCGGTTCACAGCTCTCGGGCAGATAGCGGGTGGCCAGCGCGTAGGACTGCGGCTCCTCGTCGAACGGCTCGAAGCAGCGGTACGCCTCCAGGGCGTGCCGCACCCGGTCGGGGTCGTGCTCGCGCAGGTGGGCGAGCACGGCGTGCAGCGACTCCCACAGGCTGTAGACGTCGAGTCCGAAGAAGCCCACGCGCCGTTCGGGCGGCAGTTGCTCGTTGTGCCGGCGCAGCCACCGGGCGAACGCGGCGACCTCGGTGTTGGCCCACATCCACGTGGGCCAGCGGTCGAAGCCCGCCAGCACCTCGCCGGGGTCCTCGGGTGCGCCCGGCGCGCCCACCACGGAGCAGTGCACGGACTGGCAGTCCGGCCAGTCGCCCTCCACGGCGACGAAGGAGAAGCCCTTCTCCTCGATGAGCCGGCGCGTCAGCACGTCCCGGACCTGGTAGTAGTCGGCGGTGCCGTGGGACGCCTCGCCCAGCAGCACGTAATGGGCGTCGCCGATGCGCTCCATCAGCGGGTCCAGCGACGCCGGACCGGTCAGCGGCAGGGCCTGGCTCCGGATGCCGGCCTGGTCGGTGTCGGGCACGGCGCACTCCCCTCGCACGGCTGCGGCACCGGGTTCCCGGGGCCGCACGCGCCGAAACGCGCGGGCAGCGCGGGCCCCGGTGTCACCGGGCGCAGCCGACGTCCAGCACCTCGACCACGTCGCCGTGGACGGTGTACACGAGCCAGCACCACTCCCCGAAGGCGGCGGCCAGGTCCGGCGCGCGGGTGCGGGCGTCGTGGGTGACCGCGTCGATGAGAAGGATGATCTCTTCGTGCATCTCGTCCGGCACGTCGAAGAGGACGTCGGCGGCCCGCTGGATCATTTCGATTCTCATGGCACCCCCCGGACGAGCAGGAGCGGTACGGTCCGGCGAAGCCGGGTGGACCGGGCTGCGCTCGACGGCCGAACAGAGCCCTCAGGACCACCGTAAACCCACCGGGCGGCGGGGGATGCCCCGGGTTTCGGACGGGCGCGACGGCGGTCGGGCGCGGGGGCGAGGCCGCGACGGCCCCGTCCGGGTGCGGCTGCGGGAACTGACGGGCGGGTTCAGCGGCGGGGTGCGCGGGGCAGGTCGATGCGGAAGGCCGCGCCGCCGCCTTCGGCGTCGGCGAGGGTGAGGGTGCCGCCGTGGTGCTGGACGACATCGCGGGCGATGGCCAGGCCGAGACCGGCGCCGCCCTCGTCGCGGCTGCGGGCCTCGTCCAGCCGGACGAACCGTTCGAAGACGCGCTCCCGGTCGGCCGGAGCGACGCCGTGACCGTCGTCGGCGACGGTGAGCGTCACGGCGTCCGGTGTCGCGGACACGGTGACGGTGATCGCGGTGGCGGCGTGCCGCTGGGCGTTGTCGAGCAGGTTGCCCAGCACGCGGGCGAGCTGGTCGCGGCTGCCCCGGACCTCCAGCCCGGTGCCGTCGGTGGTGACGGCGGGCGTGATGCGGTCGGCCGGTCCGCGCCGGGC
This sequence comes from Streptomyces tricolor, assembly GCF_002155905.1. Taxonomy (GTDB): domain Bacteria; phylum Actinomycetota; class Actinomycetes; order Streptomycetales; family Streptomycetaceae; genus Streptomyces; species Streptomyces tricolor. The sequence continues at coordinate 22,933 of NZ_MUMF01000075.1, forward strand.
CACCTCCTCGCGCGCCAGGGCACCGAGGTCGACCAGCCCGTCGGCGGGCCGCTCGCCGGCGTCGAGGCGGGCCAGCAGGAGCAGGCCGGCGGCCAGGTCCTGGAGCCGTACGACGTCGTGCAGCAGGTCGGGCACGTCCAGCAGCCCGGGGTGCTGCTCGGCGACCTCCAGCTGGGTCCGCAGGGACGCGATGGGGCTGCGCAGTTCGTGGGAGGCGTCGGCGACGAAGCGGTGCTGGCGCTCCACGGACCGCTCCAGCGCGGCCAGCGTCTCGTTGGTGGTGCGGGCGAGCCGGGCGATCTCGTCGCGGGAGTCGGGCTCGGGCACCCGGCGGGCCAGGTCGCCGCTGCCGGTGATCTCCGCCATCTCCGCGCGGATGCCCTCCACCGGCCGCAGCGCCCGCCGGGTGACCAGCCAGGTCACCCCGGCCACGACCGAGAGCAGGAACGGCAGCCCGACCAGCATCGCCCGGGTCACCTGGTCCAGCGTGGCCTGTTCGTCCGCCAGCGAGGCGCCGGCGTAGACGGTGTAGGTGCGGCCGGCGTACGTCGTGCCGTGGACGGCCGCGAAGCGGTACTCGCGGGTCTCGTCGTCCACCCGCACGGCGAGGGTCTCGCGGTCCACGTCCGTGCCGACCCTGCCGCGCGCCGGAGGACTGTCGTCGTCGTCATCGTCGTCGTCGGTCCGGCCGCTCGGTGCCCCGCCGTCCGGCGCCGGCGCGAAGTCGGCGACCGCGCGGCGCCCGCGCAGGTCGTCACCGGCGGCCAGGACGGTGCCGGCCGCGTCGACCACCTGGACCGGACGATCCTCGTCGTCGGGCAGGTCGAGCGCGCCGAACCTCCCGTCCAGGGCGGCCTGGGAGCCCGCCACGGTACGGGCCGTCACCTCGGCCTCCAGACCGGCCCGCTCGGTGAGGTTGTGGCGCAGCACCGCGACGACGAGGACGCCCGCCGCGACCAGCGCGAGGGAGACGACCGCGGTCGCGGCCAGGGCCGCGCGGGCGCGTACGGAGGCGAACGGTCTACGCATCGCGGCCCCCGTCGGCCTCCAGCCGGTACCCCGCGCCGCGCACGGTGGTGATCGAGCGCCGCCCGAAGGGCACGTCGATCTTGCGGCGCAGGGCGCTGACGTAGACCTCCACGATGTTCGGGTCGCCGTCGTAGGCGAAGTCCCAGACGTGGTCGAGGATGTCGCTCTTCGACACCACCTGCCCGGCGTGCAGGGCGAGGTGCTCCAGGACCGCGAACTCCTTGGCGGTCAGGGTGATGTCCGTGCCGGCCCGTTCGACGCGGCGGGCGGCGGGGTCGACGGCCAGGTCCCCGATCCGCAGGGGCCGGGCCCCGGCGCGGCTGCGGCGGCGCAGCAGCGCGCGGATCCGGGCTTGCAGGACGACATAGGAGAAGGGCTTGGTCAGATAGTCGTCGGCGCCGGTGTCGAGGCCCTCGGCCTCGTCGTACTCGCCGTCCTTGGCGGTGAGCATCAGGATCGGCGTGTCGTCGCCCGCGGCCCGCAGCTGCGCGCACACGCGGTAGCCGTTCAGGCCGGGCAGCATGATGTCCAGCACGATCAGGTCGTAGTCGCGCTCGCTGGCCATGTGCAGGCCGGTGACGCCGTCGTGGGCCGTGTCCACGACGAATCCCTCGGCGGCCAGGCCCCGGGCCAGGGCGGTGGCGAGGCGTTTCTCGTCCTCCACGATCAACAGTCGAAGAGGGTGGCGCGGAACGCCTCCGACGGGGCGGTGGTGGGGGACGGGCGGGCGCATGCCTACCAGCGTCGCAGACGCTTCCTGAAGCGATCTTCAGGAACCTTCAGCGTGGCTTCAGGATCGGCCGTCCATGGTGGTGGACATCGGGGCGGCGCACACCGCCGCGCACCGAGCAAGGAATCGGCCCAAGGAAGGGAACGCATCCCATGAAGGTTCGTCCGCGCACGCTGACCGGTCGTCGCCGTACCGTCGCCGCCGTCCTCGCCGCCACCGTGGTCCTCGGCGGTGCCGGCGCCACGACCGCCGTCGCCTTCGCCGAGGACGGCGACCACGACGGCGCCCCGGCGGTCGCGGCCGGCTCCGACCGCGACGACGACCGCGACAGCGTCCTGCTCAAGGGCGCCGAGGTGGACCTGAAGCAGGCCGCCGCGCGCGCCACGAAGTCCGTGGCGGGCACCGTCACCGCCGCCGAGCTGGAGGGCAGCCGGGGCAAGCCGGTCTGGCACGTCGACGTGGTCGACTCCCGGGGCACCGAGCACGAGGTGACCGTCGACGCGGGGACCGGCAAGGTCACCAAGGCCGGCACCGACCGCGACGACGACGGCGACGACGCGGCCCTCGCCAAGTCCGCCGGGACCGGCGTCGCCCGGGCCGTGGACGCGGCGCTCGCCGCGGTCGACGGCACCGCGACCTCCGCCGAACTGGACGACGACCACGGCAGGCCCGCCGCCTGGCACGTCGACGTCACCGACACCCGGAGCACCGAGCACGAGGTCACCGTCGACGCGGGGACCGGCAAGGTCACGGCCACCGAGACCGACGACGACCACGACGAGGACTGACGGGGCGCAGCGCCCGGCCCGCCGGCGGGCGCCCTCAGCGGGGCGACACCCGGCAGCGGCACTCGCTCGTCCGCCGGCCGCCGGGGCCCGCCGGTCCGAGATGGCCGGCCGCCGCCTGCAACAGCGCGACGGCCGCCGCGCGGGTCAGCGGGTGGTTCGCCCCCTCGCGGAGCAGGGTCCGCGCGCTCACCGCGGCGCGGTGCACCCGGTCCCGGACCGAGGGTGTCGGCTGGTGTCCGATCACAGGATTCCCTTCGCTGTGCGACGGATCCGTCGAGGGCCCGGAGAGTCGGGCCCTCGACGGCTGTTCCGGTGCTGTCACGGCACCGCCGGCTACCGGTCGGCGGCCTGGAAGCCGCGCAGCCGCAGGCTGTTGCCGACCACGAAGACCGAGGAGAAGGCCATGGCCGCTCCCGCGATCATCGGGTTGAGCAGGCCCGCCGCGGCCAGCGGCAGGGCGGCGACGTTGTAGGCGAACGCCCAGAACAGGTTGGACCGGATGGTGCCCAGCGTCCTGCGGGCGAGCCGGATGGCGTCGGCGGCGACCCGCAGGTCCCCGCGTACCAGGGTGAGGTCGCCGGCCTCGATCGCGGCGTCCGTGCCCGTGCCCATCGCCAGGCCGAGGTCGGCCTGGGCGAGGGCCGCCGCGTCGTTGACGCCGTCGCCGACCATCGCCACCGAGCGCCCCTCGCCCTGAAGCCGCTTGACCACGTCGACCTTGTCCTGCGGCAGCACCTCGGCGATCACGTGCTCGGGCTCGATCCCCACCTCGGCGGCCACGGCCTCGGCCACGGCCCGGTTGTCACCGGTGAGCAGGACGGGGGTCAGGCCGAGGGCGCGCAGCCGACGGATGGCTTCCGGGCTGGTCTCCTTGACGGCGTCGGCGACTTCGAGGACCGCGCGGGCCTCGCCGTCCCAGGCGACGGCGATGGCGGTACGGCCGGCCGCCTCCGCGGTCTCCTTGGCACGGCGCAGGTCGTCCGGCAGGGACATGACCCACTCCGCCAGCAACTGCTCCCGGCCGACGAGGACGGCGTGTCCGTCCACGACGCCCTGGACGCCGAGGCCGGGGACGTTGGCGAAGTCCTCGGGGGCGGGCAGCGTGCCGACCCGGGCGGCGGCTCCGGCGGCGACGGCCTGGGCGATCGGGTGCTCGGAGGAGTGCTCCAGGGCACCGGCCAGCCGCAGCACGTCCGTCGCGGCCGTGCCTTCGGCGGTGTGGACGGCCAGCAGGGTCATCCGGCCGGTGGTGACGGTGCCCGTCTTGTCCAGGACGATGGTGTCGACCTTGCGGGTGCTCTCCAGCACCTCGGGGCCCTTGATGAGGATGCCGAGCTGCGCGCCGCGCCCGGTCCCGACCATCAGCGCGGTCGGGGTGGCCAGTCCGAGGGCGCACGGGCAGGCGATGATCAGGACGGCGACCGCCGCGGTGAAGGCGGCGGTGAGACCCGCGCCGTTGCCGAGCCAGAAGCCCAGGGTGCCGAGGGCGAGGGCGATCACGACGGGGACGAAGACGCCGGAGATCCGGTCCGCGAGCCGCTGGGCGGCGGCCTTGCCGTTCTGGGCGTCCTCCACGAGCTTCGCCATCCGGGCGAGCTGGGTGTCGGCGCCGACCCGGGTGGCCTCCACGACCAGGCGTCCGCCGGCGTTCAGCGTGGCACCGGTGACGCCGTCCCCGACGCCGACCTCGACGGGGACGGACTCGCCGGTGAGCATGGAGGCGTCCACGGCGGACGAGCCCTCGACGACCTTGCCGTCGGTGGCGATCTTCTCGCCGGGACGGACCAGGAAGCGGTCGCCGGCCTTCAGCTCCGCGACCGGCACGAGGACCTCGCGGGCGCCCCGCAGCACGGTGACTTCCTTGGCGCCCAGCTCCAGCAGGGCCTTCAGCGCGGCGCCCGCCCTGCGCTTGGAGCGCGCCTCGAAGTACCGGCCGGCCAGGATGAAGGCGGTCACGCCGGCCGCGGCCTCCAGGTAGATGTTCCCGGCGCCGTCGCTGCGGGCGATGGTCAGCTCGAAGGGGTGGGTCATGCCGGGCGTGCCGGCCGAGCCGAAGAACAGCGCCCACAGCGACCACAGGAACGCCGCCGCCGTACCGACGGAGATCAGCGTGTCCATGGTGGCGGCGCCGTGCCGGGCGTTGGTCCAGGCGGCCCTGTGGAAGGGCCAGGCGGCGTACGTCACCACGGGCGCCGCCAAGGTCAGCGACAGCCACTGCCAGTACGTGAACTGGAGCGCCGGGACCATCGCCATCGCGATCACCGGCACGGCGAGCACCACGGCGGTGGTCAGCCGCTGCCGCAGGGGCCGCAGGTCGTCCGCCTCCTCCGCGGCGGGAGCGCCGCCGGGTTCCGCCGCGGGGCGGACCGGCTCGGGTTCGCGCGCGGTGTACCCGGTGGCCTCCACCGTGGCGATCAGATCGGCGACGGATATGTCCTCGCGGAAGGTGACCCTGGCCTTCTCGGTGGCGTAGTTGACGGTGGCCTCGACGCCGTCCATGCGGTTGAGCTTCTTCTCGACGCGGGCGGCGCACGAGGCACAGGTCATGCCGCCGATGGCGAGTTCGACCTCGGCGGCACCGGACGTGGTGGTGGACATGTCTGCTCCTCGCAGCTCGTACGGATACCCCCCTGGGGTACCCGGAACGAGTCCACTGTATACCCCCCACCTGTATGGAGCGCAAGCGGTCGCGGGCTGTGTGCGCGAGGATGATCCGGCGGACCCGCCGTACCGGGTTCGCGCCCCGCGCCCCTGACACCCGTGACGGCGGCACCCCCGTGACCAGCCGAGTCCCGCTCGTCCCGCCCGCCATGAGCGCGTCGCCGCGGCAGGCCCGTTCCGACGACGGCGGCCCGCTCTACGGGAGCGGTGCGGCGCCGGCCCGTTCGGCGGCCGGCCGCTGCCCGCCGCGGTCCGGGTGCCGGTCTCCCCCGGCGTGCGCCGGCCGGAGACGACCCGGGCCCTGGGCCTGGAGGGCGCACCGGCACCGGAGTTGCGGGGCGGGCCGCCGGCGAGGACGCACGCCGGACGAGGCGGCCCCCGTCGAACCGGAGGCGGCTGACCGCCGGCCCGCCGATCCCGGCAGCGCCCCGCACGGGGACGAGTCGGTCGAGGACCGGCGCGGACGGGTGGCACGCCGGCTCGCCGACGGGCCGGCCGTGACGGGTCCTACGCTCGCGGCGGTCGAGCCGGAGGCGGTGCGGGGCCGCGGTCGCGGCGGCGCGGGGCATACCCGCCGTGGGACTCCGGCGCCTCGACGCGCCGCC
>NZ_MUMF01000756.1 GCF_002155905.1 Streptomyces tricolor
CTCGACGGTGGTGACCTCGCTGCCGTCGAGGGTCACGGCGAGCAGCAGACAGCTGTTGAGGCGGCGGCCGTCGACCAGCACGGTGCAGGCACCGCACTGGCCGTGGTCGCAGCCCTTCTTGGACCCGGTGAGGTCCAGGTCCTCACGCAGCAGGTCCAGCAGGACGCGCCGGTGGTCGACGCGCAGGGTGTGGGGTTTGCCGTTGACGCGGAGGGTGACCTCGGAGTCGTGGCCGGGCCGGGAGCATGCGCTGGTCATGTCGGGGACGACCTTCCGGACGGACGGTGGAGCCGTGCAGACCGCGTATCCAGGTCGCGGCGGGCTCACACGTGCGGACGGCCGTCCCCTTCGGTCACGGGTAGCGGACGAGGTCGGCGACGTTGGTGGTGGCGTTCGACGGGCCTCCGGTGTCGTTGACGACGTGGCTGATGGTGCCGGTGCCGCCGAGGGAGACGGTCACCATGCTGGTGAAGCGGACGTTCGGGTTCTCCGGCGCCTCGATGGCGCGGGCGGCCGTCACGCCCGGGTCGACGTTGAAGTAGCAGTAGCTGCCGAGGCCGTACGCCTGGTGGCTGGTGACGGAGGCGGCGACCTTGTAGGCGGGGTAGCCCCGGGTGGAGCCGTTCATCCAGGCGGCCTGGTTCGGCGGGTCGTACGGCATCTCGTTCTGGAAGAAGTAGGTACGGCCGCCGTTGCCGTTCCAGACGGTCTGGTCCTTCTGGAAGTGCTCGACGAACAGCCCGTACATGGTCACGTCGTCGCCGTTCACGACCAGGCCGGTGTCGGCGGTGTTGCTGGTCCAGCCGACGCCGCTGCCGTGGTCGGCGCGCCAGATCCACAGGTGGTCGCCGATGACGTCGTCGCTGTTGACGACGAGGCTGGTGGCCGCCTTGCCGACGCCGGCGCCGCCGACGCGGAAGTACACGTCGTGCAGGGAGGTCGGATCGGCCGCGTGGGAGGCGGTGGAGCCGGCCGGCCCGACCTCGACCAGGGTCTTCGAGCTGGTGGTGCCGGCGTCGAAGAGCAGGCCGGCGATCTTCACACCGTCGACGTCGGCGACGGACATCGCGGTGATGCCGTTGTCCGGGACGAAGGTGGCGAGGCCGAGGCCGAGGACGACGGTGTCCGGGCGGGTCACCTTCAGGGTCTGGTCGAGGTGGTAGACGCCGGGGGTGACGAGCAGGTTCTGGCCGGCCGCCAGGGCCGCGTTGAGCTGGGCGGCGGTGGCGCCGGGCTTGACGATGTGGAACCGGCTCAGCGGCAGCGAGGTGCCGGCCGGCCGGCCGCCCGCCCAGCCGGTGGCGGTCGAGTCGGTGCGCACGGAGGGCACGAACACCTGGTAGGCCCCGGAGCCGTCGACGTACAGGAACGGCTTCTCCCGGGTGACCGGGCTCCGGGTGACGGTGGTGTACGGCGGCTTCGGGAAGCTGGTGGCGGGGACGCCCTGGCTGCCGACGAACACCATGTTCCAGTTGGCCCCGGTCCAGCCGCCGAGCTGGGAGTTGCGGGTGATCCACTGCTGCTGCGAACCGGAGTTCACCTGTCCGTCGATCTTGCTGTCGGCGAGGTAGCCGCCGGAGGACCAGCCGCCGTCGTCCAGGGCGAGGTTGCCGCGCAGGTGCATCCGGCGGTACGCCGCCGCCTGCGAGACCGCCCAGCGGTCGGCGCCGCCGGTGGGGTTGACCGACAGGTTCTCGGCGCCGCGCCAGAAGTTCTGGGTGGCGTTGCCCTGGAACCAGTCGGCCTCGGCGTGCACGGCACCGTCGATCGTCACCGCGTCCGGGGTCAGGCCGAGGCCGAGCACCTGGGTGTAGAAGCCGACGTCGACGTTCGCGTCGTAGGCGCCGGGCTTGAACAGGACGGCGTGGCGCTGGGGGCCGAACTGGTTGGTCTCCTGCTGCTCGAAGATGGTGTCCAGCTTGCTCTGGATGGCGGACGAGGACATCGACGGGTCGAAGACGACGACGTTCGGGCCGAGGTCCGGGTTGCTCGCCGACGGGGTCACGGGGACCACCTGGAAGCGCTGGGCGGCGCTGCCGTTGCAGGTGTACTGCACGAACTGCACGCTGTCGGCGAGCGAGGCACCGGGGTCGTCCAGGCACTTGCCGCTGTGCCGGTTGACGAAGTGGAAGGCGCCGCCGCCGTCGTCCACGGGCAGCCACTGCTGGTTGGCGCCGCCGCCGTAACTCCACAGGTGGACCGGGGCGTTGTCGGCCGTGGACACGTCGGCGACATCGGCCACCCGGCCGGTGTCGTTGCGGTTCGCGATGCGGACGTAGCCGTCGCCGGCGTCGGTGAAGCTCCACTGCTGGGCCGTGCTGCCGTTGCACGCGTACTGCTGTACGACGGTGCCGTTGGCGGTGGCGGCGGCCCTGGCGTCCAGACACCTGCCGCTCGCGGCGTTCACGACCGTGGCGAAGCCGGTGGGCAGGGCGGCTGCCCCGGCGGTGGCGGCCGGCGCGGGGGACGCGGTGAGCAGGGCGGCGGC
>NZ_MUMF01000757.1 GCF_002155905.1 Streptomyces tricolor
GGCCGCCGCCCTGCTCGCCGCGGCCCTCACGATCACCGCGTTCTGCGCCGGTGACATCCTCGCCCGCAGCTACCCCTTCGGCCCCCGCACCCGCAGCGTCAACGACCTCGGCAACCAGTACGTGCCGTTCCACGCCCACCTGTGGGACCTGCTGCACGGCCGGGCCGAGGGCGGCCTCCTCGTCAACTGGCAGTCCGGCTACGGCGCGAGCTTCCTGCCCGACCTCGGCACCTACCTCGGCAGCCCGTTCGCCCCGCTCGTCGCGCTCTTCCCGCGCGACGAGATCGACCTCGCCGTCTACGCCGTCACCCTCCTGAAGACCGCCTCCGCCGCCGCGGCCATGGCCTGGCTGCTGCTCACCCTGCGCCCCGGCCGCTGGTGGGCGGCGGGCCTGCTCGGCGCCTCCTACGCGCTGTGCGGCTGGAGCCTGGCCGACGCCTCCTACAACCCGATGTGGCTCGACGGCCTGATCGCCCTGCCCCTGCTGTGCCTGGTCGGCGAACGGGCGCTCACCGGCCGCCGGTACCTGCCCGGCGTGCTGATCGTGGCCCTCGCCTGGACCGCCAACTTCTACACCGCCTACATGGCCACCCTGGGCGCCGCCCTCGTGCTGCTGCTGCGCCTGCTGCTCGCCCGCCCGGCCCGCCGGCAGGCGCTCGCCGCGGCCGGCCGCGCCGCCCTCACGACCGCCCTCGGCGTGGGCCTCGCCGCCCCGCTGGTCACGGTCGTCTACTTCGGCACCACCCACGCCTACCCGGGCCGCGTCCGCCGGTTCGTCCCCGTACCGGCCGAGGACCTCGCGGCCCGGCTGCTGCCCGCGACCTACGGCTTCGGCTCCCCGGCCCTCTACGTCGGCCTCACCGCCCTGCTCCTGGCCCTCGCGCTGCCCTTCCACCGGGCGGTCCCGGTCCCGGTCCGCACCGGCTGGACGGCCCTGGTGCTCGCGGTGGCCCTGTCCCTCCAGTGGGCCCCCACCCACCTGGTCTGGCACGCCTTCGCCACCCCGCAGGGCAGCCCCTACCGGCAGGCGTTCGTGCTGTGCGGCCTGCTGGTGATCGCCGCCTGGCACGCCCTGGCGTACGGCGTCCCCGACCGGCGCGCCCTCGGCGCCGCGACCGCGCTGCTCGTCCTGACCGCCGCCGTCGCCGGCCGCAGCACGCTGGTCCGTTCGTACACCTGGCTCGTGCTGCCGCTCGCCCTCGCCGGCGCCCTGGGCGGGCTGGTCCTGCTGGCCCGCTCCGGGCGGCGCGCCCGGCTCGCCGTGCCGGCCGTCCTGCTCCTGCTCGGCGCGCAGGTCGGCGAGAGTGCCGCCACCTCCGCCGTGGCCACCCGGCTGCGCCTCGGGCACCTGGACGACTACGCGCCCTGGGGCGAGCGGCAGGAGGTGCAGGCGGCGGCGATCGCCGGGGCCGACGGCTGGCCCCGGTACCGCACCGACCCCGGCCGCGCGCAGACCGTCGGCAACGACCCGCTGCTGGTGGGCGGCGAGGGCGCGCAGTACTACAGCAGCCTGACCTCGGACGTCCTCAGCCGCACCCTCACCGCGCTGGGCGGCGGCTGGACCTCGCGCGGCCGGAGCGTGCAGAGCCTGGACAACGCCGTCACGGACGTCGTCTTCTCCGTCGGCGCCCGGGTGCACTCCCCGCCCGACCCGCACCAGAAGCACCCGTCCCCGGGCGGCGGCCCGGTGACCGTCACCCGGCGGGACGTGCCGCCCCTGGTCACCGTCCGGGCCGCGCCCGGCACCCGGCCCTTCGGCCCGTCGCCGTACCGCAACCAGGAGCTGCTGCTCGGCAGCCGCGTCTACACCGTGCCCCGTGCCACCGTGCACGACGACGGCGGACGGCCGCTCCCCGGCCGCCGGGTCGGCAGCGGGACGGCCCTGACCCGGCCCACGGTCACCGCCCGCTGCCCGGCGGGCACCCAGGTCCACCTGTGGGCCCCGCACTTCTCCGGCACCGCGCGGCTCGCCGGCACCGGGACATCCGCCCGGTTCCGCTTCGCGTACCCGCGCAACCGCGCCGCCATGGAGCCGCTCGGCCTCGCCCCCGCCTCCGGGCGGGTGCGCATCGAGCTGACCCCGGACCGGCCCGGCCGCGTCCCGTCCGGTGCCGTCGGCTGCCTGGACACCGCCCGGCTGGATGCCGCCGCGGCCCGGCTGAAGGCGACCGGCGCCACCGAGGTGACCGTCTCCGACGGCACCGTACGCGCCGAACTGCCCGCCGGCGGCAAGCGCGTCGCGGTCGTCGCGGCGCCCCGGATCGCCGGCTGGCGCTGCGCCGCCGGCGGCGGCCCCGAGCGCCCCGCCGGTGACTTCCACGGCCTGATCGCCGTCCCGCTCGACGCCACCGCCACCAGCCTGACCTGCACCTTCCATCCACCCGGCCTACGGCTGGGCGGAGCCGTCGGGGCCGCCTCGCTGCTCACCCTGCTGCTCCTCGCCGCCGTCACCGCCGTCCGCCGCCGGCGCGCCCCGGCGCCGCCCACGACCACTTCACCGCGCGAGCGCGTGACCACCGCTCTCTGACCGCGCCCAGGGGGGACCCCGCATGCTGATATCGATCGTCGCGCCCTGCTACAACGAGGAGGACGTCCTCGCCCGCTTCCACCAGGAGGTCCAGAAGGTCGCCGAGGAACTGCTGCCCCTCGGCCACGACATGGAGTTCGTGTACGTGGACGACGGCAGCCGGGACCGCACGCTCGCCGTCCTGAAGGACCTCGCGGACCTCGACTCCCGGGTGCGCTACGTCTCCTTCAGCCGCAACTTCGGCAAGGAGGCGGCCCTGCTCGCCGGCCTCCGGCACGCCTCGGGCGACTCGGTCGTCGTGATGGACGCCGATCTCCAGCACCCGCCGGCGCTCATCAGGCGCATGGTCGAACTGCACGAACAGGGCCACGACCAGGTCATCGCCAAGCGCACCCGCACCGGCGACCGGCTGGCCCGGACCCTCACCGCGCGCCTGTACTACCGGCTCGTCAACCGCCTGGTCGACGTCGAACTGGTCGACGGGGTCGGGGACTTCCGGCTGCTGTCGCGCCGGGTGGTGGACGCGGTGCTGGCCCTCACCGAGTACAACCGGTTCTCCAAGGGCCTGTTCGCCTGGGTCGGCTTCCCCAGCGCCACCTTCGAGTACCAGAACGCCGCGCGGGAGGCCGGCCGCAGCTCCTGGAACCTGCGCGGGCTGCTCAACTACGGCCTCGACGGCCTGCTGTCCTTCAACAACCGCCCGCTGCGCGCCGCGCTCTGGCTCGGCGTGGCCCTGCTGCTGTGCGCGGGTCTCTACACCGCCTGGATCGTGGGCGCCGCGCTGGCGGACGGCGTCCAGACCCCCGGCTATGTGACCATCATCACCGCTGTGACCGCCCTCGCGGGCGTCCAGATGGTCATGCTGGGAGTCATCGGGGAGTACACCGGCCGCATCTACTACGAGGTGAAGGGCCGTCCGCACTTCCTGGTGAAGGCGACCAACGTGGAGCGGACGAAAGACCTCATTCCTTGAAACGGCAGATCCTGACCTTCGCGGTGGTCGGTGTCGTCAACACGGCCACCTACTACTGCCTTTACCTTTTGTTTCTGACCGGCCTCCCTTATCTCGCGGCGCACATCCTGGCCTTTCTGCTCAGCATGATCGGGTCCTTTTTCCTGAACGCGCGCTTCACCTACCGGACGCGGCCCACCTGGCGGAAGTTCCTGCTGTTCCCGCTGACGAACCTCACCAATTTCCTGATCACGACGGCGGGCGTCTACCTGATCGTGGACGTCCTGCACGCCGGCAGCCGCTTCGCCCCGCTGCTCGCCTCGGCGGCGGCGATCCCGGTCACCTTCGTCGTGTCGCGCTGGGTGATGCTCCCCAAGGCCATTGCATAAACGTGCAGCGATACGTATAGTCATGCCATCCAGAGGAGGGTGGACATGGCAGTACGTGCGGCGGTGGCCGGAGCGAGCGGATACGCGGGCGGAGAGGTCCTGCGCCTGCTCCTCGCGCACCCCGAGGTCGAGATCGGTGCCCTGACCGGCAACTCCAACGCGGGACAGCGGCTCGGTGCGCTCCAGCCGCACCTGCTGCCGCTGGCCGACCGCGTGCTCGCCGAGACCACGCCCGAGGCCCTCGCCGGACACGACGTGGTCTTCCTCGCGCTGCCGCACGGCCAGTCCGCCGCCGTCGCCGAGCAGCTCGGCCCCGACGTCCTCGTGATCGACATGGGCGCCGACTTCCGGCTGCGGGACCCGGCCGACTGGGAGACCTTCTACGGCTCCCCGCACGCCGGCACCTGGCCCTACGGCCTCCCCGAACTACCGGACGCCCGCGCCCGGCTCACGGGGTCCAAGCGCATCGCGGTGCCCGGTTGCTACCCGACCGCCGTCTCCCTCGCCCTGTTCCCGGCCTACGCGGCCCGCCTCGCCGAACCCGAGGCGGTGATCGTCGCCGCCTCCGGCACCTCCGGCGCGGGCAAGGCGCCCAAGCCGCACCTGCTCGGCAGCGAGGTGATGGGCTCCATGTCGCCGTACGGCGTCGGCGGCGGCCACCGGCACACCCCCGAGATGATCCAGAACCTCAGCGGGGTGGCGGGGGAGCGGGTCGCCGTCTCCTTCACCCCGACCCTCGCGCCGATGCCCCGCGGCATCCTCGCCACGTGCAGCGCCAAGGCGGTGGCCGGGGTGACGGCGGACTCGGTCCGCGCCGCGTACGAGAAGGCCTACGCCGACGAGCCGTTCGTCCACCTGCTGCCCGAGGGCCAGTGGCCCGCCACGGCGTCCGTCCACGGTTCCAACGCCGTTCACGTGCAGGTCGCGTACGACGCCGCCGTGGGCCGGATCATCGCGGTCAGCGCCATCGACAACCTGACCAAGGGCACCGCGGGCGGTGCCGTCCAGAGCATGAACATCGCCCTGGGTCTCGCCGAGACCACCGGGCTTTCCACGATCGGAGTCGCACCGTGAGCGTCACGGCAGCCAAGGGATTCACGGCGGCGGGCATCGCCGCCGGGATCAAGGAGAACGGCAACCCCGACCTGGCCCTCGTGGTCAACAACGGGCCCCGCCGTGCCGCCGCGGGCGTCTTCACCTCCAACCGCGTGAAGGCCGCGCCGGTGCTGTGGTCCGAGCAGGTCCTCAAGAGCGGCCAGGTCTCGGCCGTCGTCCTCAACTCCGGCGGCGCCAACGCCTGCACCGGCCCCAAGGGCTTCCAGGACACCCACGCCACCGCCGAGAAGGCGGCCGAGGTGCTCGGCCGGGGCGCCATCGAGGTCGCCGTCTGCTCCACCGGCCTGATCGGCGTGCTGCTGCCCATGGACAAGGTCCTCAAGGGCGTGGAGACGGCCGCCGCCGCCCTGAGCGAGCACGGCGGCGAGAAGGCCGCCATCGCCATCAAGACCACCGACACCGTCCACAAGACGTCCGTCGTCACCCGGGACGGCTGGACCGTCGGCGGCATGGCCAAGGGCGCCGGCATGCTCGCCCCCGGCCTCGCCACCATGCTCGTCGTCCTCACCACCGACGCCGACCTCGGCGACGAGGACCTGGACAAGGCGCTGCGCGCGGCCACCAAGGTCACCTTCGACCGCGTCGACTCCGACGGCTGCATGTCCACCAACGACACCGTCCTGCTGCTCGCCTCCGGCGCCTCCGGCATCACCCCCGAGTACGCCGCCTTCGCCGAGGCCGTCCGGCAGGTCTGCGACGACCTCGGCCGGCAGCTCATCGGCGACGCCGAGGGCGCCAGCAAGGACATCAAGGTCGAGGTGATCAACGCGGCCAGCGAGGAGGACGCCGTCGAGGTGGGCCGCTCCATCGCCCGCAACAACCTCCTCAAGTGCGCGATCCACGGCGAGGACCCCAACTGGGGCCGCGTCCTGTCCGCGATCGGCACCACGAAGGCCGCCTTCGAGCCGGACCAGCTGAACGTCGCCATCAACGGCGTCTGGGTGTGCAAGAACGGCTCGGTCGGCGAGGACCGGGAGCTGGTCGACATGCGCTACCGCGAGGTCCACATCGTCGCCGACCTCGCCGCGGGCACCGAGACCGCGACCATCTGGACCAACGACCTGACCGCCGACTACGTCCACGAGAACAGCGCCTACTCCTCATGAGCACCCGCAAGCACACCGCGCTGCCCAAGGCCCAGATCCTCATCGAGGCGCTGCCCTGGCTCACCCGGCACCACGGCAAGATCGTCGTCATCAAGTTCGGCGGCAACGCCATGGTGAACGAGGAGCTGAAGGCCGCCTTCGCCCAGGACGTCGTCTTCCTGCGGCACGCCGGCCTCAAGCCGGTCGTCGTGCACGGCGGCGGCCCGCAGATCAGCGCCGCCCTCGACAAGCACGGCATCGTCAGCGAGTTCAAGGCCGGCCTGCGCGTCACCACCGAGGACGCCATGGACGTCGTACGCATGGTGCTCGCCGGGCAGGTGCAGCGCGAGCTGGTCGGCCTGCTCAACCAGCACGGCCCGCTCGCCGTCGGCCTCACCGGCGAGGACGCGCACACCATGACCGCCACCAGGCACACCCCCGAGATCGACGGGGAACCCGTCGACATCGGCCGGGTCGGCGAGATCACCGGCATCGACACGGGCGCCCTGGAGGCACTGCTGGCCGACGGCAGGATCCCGGTCGTCTCCTCGATCGCCCGCTCCGCGGACGACGGCCACGTCTACAACGTCAACGCCGACACGGCCGCCGCGGCGATCGCCGCGGCCCTGGGCGCCGAGACCCTCATGGTCCTCACCGACGTCGAGGGCCTCTACGAGGACTGGCCGAACTCCGACGAGGTGATCAGCCGCCTCACCGCTTCCCAGCTGGAGAAGCTGCTGCCGGACCTCAGCTCCGGCATGGTGCCGAAGATGGAGGGCTGCCTGCACGCCGTGCGCAACGGCGTGACGACCGCCCGGGTCATCGACGGCCGGGTCCAGCACTCGATCCTGCTGGAGATCTTCACCGACGAGGGCATCGGCACCATGGTCGTGCCCGACGAGCCCGGAGGGGACGCACAGTGACGGGCAACCAGGAGCTGACCCAGCGCTGGCAGGGCGCGCTCATGAACAACTACGGCACCCCGCGCCTGCCGCTCGTCCGCGGCGAGGGCAGCACGGTGTGGGACGCCGAGGGCCGGGCGTACCTCGACTTCGTCGGCGGCATCGCCACCAACGCCCTCGGCCACGCCCACCCGGCGATCGTGGAGGCCGTCAGCCGGCAGATCGCCTCCCTCGGCCACATCTCCAACTTCTTCATGGCCGAGCCCACCGTCGCCCTCGCCGAACGCCTCCTCACGCTCTTCGGCCGGGAGGGCCGGGTCTTCTTCTGCAACTCCGGCGCCGAGGCCAACGAGGCCGCCTTCAAGATCGGCCGGCTCACCGGGCGCACCCACATGGTCGCCACCAGCGGCGGTTTCCACGGCCGTACGATGGGCGCCCTCGCGCTCACCGGCCAGCCCGCCAAGCAGGACCCCTTCCGGCCGCTGCCCGGCGACATCACCCACGTCCCCTACGGCGACGCCCAGGCGCTGGCCGCCGCGGTCACCGAGGAGACCGCCCTGGTGATCATCGAGCCGATCCAGGGCGAGAACGGCGTGGTCGTGCCCCCCGCCGGCTACCTGAAGGCGGCCCGCGCGATCACCGCCGCCACGGGCGCCCTGCTGGTCCTGGACGAGGTGCAGACCGGCATCGGCCGGACCGGCACCTGGTTCGCCTACCAGGCCCACGAGGGCGTGCTGCCCGACGTCGTCACCCTCGCCAAGCAGCTCGGCGGCGGACTGCCGCTCGGCGCGACCGTGGCCTTCGGCCGGGCCGCCGAACTGCTCGCGCCCGGCCTGCACGGGACCACCTTCGGCGGCAACCCGGTCGCCTGCGCCGCCGGGCTCGCCGTGCTCGACACCATCGAGAACGAGGGCCTGCTCGACAACGTCAAGCGGCAGAGCGGGCGGCTGCGGGACGGAATCGAGGCCCTGAACCACCCGATGATCGATTATGTCCGGGGTGCGGGCCTGCTCCTGGGTATCGTGCTCACCGGGCCGCGCGCACCGCAGGTGCAGCAGGCGGCCCAGGAGGCCGGGTTCCTGGTGAACGCGCCCGCCCCCGACGTCGTACGGCTCATGCCGCCGCTGAATCTCCGCGACGACGAGGTGGGTGCGCTGCTCCGGGCGCTGCCCGGCATCCTCGACGCAGCGAACCCTGTGGATGGGGACGGACGATCCGGAGAATGAGACGACGATGAGCGAGGCGCAGGACCACGAGCCGGCGGCGGGGGCCGGGCCCGCCGTGCCGCAGACCCGCACCGCACGGCACCGCCGGATCGTGGACATCCTCAACCGGCAGCCGGTGCGGTCGCAGAGCCAGCTGGCGAAGCTGCTCGCCGACGACGGGCTGAGCGTCACGCAGGCGACGCTCAGCCCGTCGTCGG
>NZ_MUMF01000758.1 GCF_002155905.1 Streptomyces tricolor
GGTCGTCCCGGTGGCGGCGGTGGTCGTCCCGGCGGCGGCTTCGCCGGTCGTCCCGGTGGCGGCGGTGGCGGCTTCGCCGGCCGTCCGGGTGGTCCCGGCGGTGGCGGTGGCGGCTTCGCCGGCCGTCCGGGTGGTCCCGGCGGTGGCGGCGGCGGTCGTCCCGGCTTCGGCGGCCGTCCCGGCGGTCCCGGTGGCCGTGGTGGCACGCAGGGTGCGTTCGGCCGTCCCGGCGGTCCGGCGCGTCGTGGCCGCAAGTCGAAGCGGCAGCGTCGCCAGGAGTACGAGGCCATGCAGGCCCCGAGCGTCGGCGGCGTGATGCTGCCGCGCGGCAACGGCGAGACCATCCGTCTCTCCCGCGGCGCGTCGCTCACCGACTTCGCGGAGAAGATCAACGCCAACCCGGCGTCCCTCGTCGCGGTCATGATGAACCTCGGCGAGATGGTCACCGCCACGCAGTCCGTCTCCGACGAGACCCTGCAGCTCCTCGCCGACGAGATGAACTACACGGTTCAGATCGTCAGCCCCGAGGAGGAGGACCGCGAGCTGCTCGAGTCCTTCGACATCGAGTTCGGTGAGGACGAGGGCTCCGACGAGGACCTGGTCGTCCGTCCGCCGGTGGTGACCGTCATGGGTCACGTCGACCACGGTAAGACCCGACTGCTCGACGCGATCCGCAAGACGAACGTCATCGCGGGCGAGGCCGGCGGCATCACCCAGCACATCGGTGCCTACCAGGTGGCGACCCAGGTCAACGACGAAGAGCGCAAGATCACCTTCATCGACACCCCGGGTCACGAGGCGTTCACCGCCATGCGTGCCCGCGGTGCGAAGTCGACCGACATCGCGATCCTGGTCGTCGCGGCCAACGACGGCGTCATGCCGCAGACGGTCGAGGCGCTGAACCACGCCAAGGCGGCCGACGTGCCGATCGTGGTCGCGGTCAACAAGATCGACGTCGAGGGTGCCGACCCGACCAAGGTGCGCGGTCAGCTGACCGAGTACGGCCTGGTGGCCGAGGAGTACGGCGGCGACACGATGTTCGTCGACATCTCCGCCAAGCAGGGTCTGCACATCGACTCGCTGCTGGAGGCCGTGATCCTCACGGCCGACGCCTCGCTCGACCTGCGGGCCAACCCGAACCAGGACGCGCAGGGCATCTCGATCGAGTCCCGCCTCGACCGCGGCCGCGGTGCCGTGGCGACGGTCCTCGTCCAGCGAGGCACGCTGCGGGTCGGCGACACGATGGTGGTGGGCGACGCCTACGGCCGCGTGCGCGCCATGCTCGACGACAACGGCAACAACGTCGCCGAGGCCGGCCCGTCGACGCCGGTCCAGGTCCTGGGCCTGACCAACGTCCCGGGTGCGGGCGACAACTTCCTCGTCGTCGACGAGGACCGCACCGCCCGCCAGATCGCGGAGAAGCGCGCCGCCCGCGAGCGGAACGCGGCCTTCGCCAAGCGCACGCGCCGCGTGTCGCTGGAGGACCTGGACAAGGTGCTGAAGGCCGGCGAGGTCCAGCAGCTGAACCTGATCATCAAGGGTGACGCTTCCGGTTCCGTCGAGGCCCTCGAGTCCTCGCTGCTCCAGCTGGACGTCGGCGAAGAGGTCGACATCCGCGTCCTGCACCGCGGCGTCGGTGCGGTCACGGAGTCCGACATCGACCTGGCGATGGGCTCCGACGCCATCGTGATCGGCTTCAACGTCCGCGCGGCCGGCCGCGCGGCGCAGATGGCCGAGCGCGAGGGCGTGGACGTCCGGTACTACTCGGTCATCTACCAGGCGATCGAGGAGATCGAGGCGGCCCTCAAGGGCATGCTCAAGCCGGAGTTCGAAGAGGTCGAGCTGGGTACGGCGGAGATCCGCGAGGTCTTCAAGTCGTCCAAGCTGGGCAACATCGCCGGTGTCCTCATCCGCTCGGGCGAGGTCCGCCGCAACACCAAGGCGCGCCTCATCCGCGACGGCAAGGTGGTCGCGGAGAACCTCACCATCGAGGGCCTGCGTCGCTTCAAGGACGACGTCACCGAGATCCGCGAAGGCTACGAGGGTGGTATCAACCTCGGAAACTTCAACGACATCAAGGTCGACGACGTCATCGCGACGTACGAGATGCGGGAGAAGCCGCGGGCCTGATCGGCCGACGGTTTCGTGCTGGCCGGCGGGACAGGGTTCCGCCGGCCAGCGCGCCGTTTTCCGCCCGTCCACCTGCCCCGGTCGGCTGAAGGCTCCGGAGTCCGGGGCGGCGCCCCGTGGCGTGGCGCCTCCGGCCGACCGAGACGGGTGGACAGGTGGGCGAAGCGGGGGCCTGGGGGCGGAGCCCCCGGGCGCAGCCGCAGCCCACGGTGCCAAAACCCTGTCGAGCCACCGGCAGGTACGCGGTACGGTTCTTGATGTCCCCGGCCATCTGGCCCCGGGGCCATCGATCCCGTACCGGCGGGTGAACCGGTTACACACATGTACGTGGGGACTCTGTCCTTCGACCTCCTCCTCGGCGACGTCCACTCGCTGAAGGAGAAGCGCTCCGTCGTCCGCCCGATCGTCGCCGAACTCCAACGGAAGTACGCCGTGAGCGCGGCCGAGGTGGACCACATGGACCTGCACCGGCGAGCGATCATCGGCCTCGCCATGGTCTCCGGCGACGCGGCGCATCTCACCGACGTACTGGACCGGTGTGAACGGCTGGTCGCCGCCCGCCCCGAGGTGGAGCTGCTGTCGGTCCGACGCCGCTTCCACGGCGAAGACGACTGACGACGACCAGACCACAGAACGCAAGCAAGAGAAAGAACGGGAGACGGACCAGTGGCCGACAACGCGCGGGCGAAAAGGCTGGCGGACCTCATCCGGGAGGTGGTGGCCCAGAAGCTGCAGCGCGGGATCAAGGACCCGCGGCTCGGCTCGCACGTCACCATCACGGACACCCGGGTCACGGGTGACCTGCGGGAGGCGACCGTCTTCTACACGGTCTACGGCGACGAGGAGGAGCGGAAGGCCGCCGCGGCGGGCCTGGAGAGCGCCAAGGGCATCCTGCGCTCCGAGGTGGGCCGCGCGGCCGGGGTGAAGTTCACCCCGACCCTGACCTTCGTGGCGGACGCCCTGCCGGACACCGCCCGGACCATCGAGGACCTCCTCGACAAGGCCCGGCAGTCCGACCAGAAGGTGCGCGAGGCGGCCACCGGCGCCACGTACGCCGGCGGCGCCGACCCCTACAAGAAGCCGGCCGACGACACCGACACGGACGGCGACGCCACCGAATGACCCAGAAGCACACCACGCCCGACGGCCTCGTCATCGTCGACAAGCCGTCGGGCTTCACTTCGCACGACGTGGTCGCCAAGATGCGCGGGATCGCCCGGACCCGCCGCGTCGGCCACGCCGGCACCCTCGACCCGATGGCGACCGGCGTCCTGGTCCTCGGGGTGGAGCGCGCCACCAAGCTCCTCGGACACCTCGCGCTCACCGAGAAGGAGTACCTGGGCACGATCCGCCTGGGGCAGAACACCGTCACCGACGACGCCGAGGGCGAGATCACCTCGTCCACGGACGCCTCCAAGGTGACCCGGGACGCCATCGACGCCGGCATCGCCAAGCTCACCGGCGACATCATGCAGGTGCCGTCCAAGGTCAGCGCCATCAAGATCGACGGCGTACGGTCGTACAAGCGGGCCCGCGAGGGCGAGGACTTCGAGATCCCCGCCCGGCCCGTGACGGTGTCCTCCTTCGCGGTGTACGACGTCCGGGACGCGGTCGCCGAGGACGGCACACCCGTGCTCGACCTGGTGGTGTCGGTGGTCTGCTCCTCCGGCACCTACATCCGCGCGCTCGCCCGCGACCTGGGCGCCGGCCTGGGCGTCGGCGGCCACCTCACGGCGCTGCGCCGCACGCGGGTCGGGCCGTACAAACTCGACGCGGCCAGGACGCTGGACCAGCTCCAGAAGGAGCTGACCGTGATGCCGATCGCCGAGGCCGCCGCCGCCGCGTTCCCGCGCTGGCAGGTCGACGCCAAGCGGGCCCGGCTGCTGCTGAACGGCGTCCGGCTGGAGATGCCCGAGGAGTACGCGGGCGCCGGCCCCGTCGCCGTGTTCGACCCCGAGGACCGCTTCCTCGCGCTCGTCGAGGAGCACCGGGGCAAGGCCAAGAGCCTGGCCGTCTTCGGCTGAGCGCCGGCTGAGCCCTCTGCCGTGGAGCGGCGGCCGGCCACGGGGTCGGGCCCCTGCCGCCGCTCCACGGTCCCCCCTCGGTTCCCCACCCCTAGGGTTATCCAGCAG
>NZ_MUMF01000759.1 GCF_002155905.1 Streptomyces tricolor
GGGGGCGTCGGCGGGGCGCTCGGGGGCTTCGGCGAGGCCGTGCGCCTCCGCTTCCGGCGCGGTCCCCGTCTCGGCCGGCCGGTGCGCCGGCGAAGCCGACGACGGCGCCGACGGGGCCGGTTCGGCGGGGGCATCCGTCACGCCGGGCGTGCCGGCGTCCTCGGTACCCGGGACGTGGTCGACGTGGCCGTTCTCCGGATGGCCGGCCGGACCGTGCCCGTACCCCTCCTCCGCGACATGCCCGTCCGCCGGGCCGTAGCCCTCCTCCGGAACGTGCCCGTCCGCCGGGCCGTAGCCCTCCTCCGGAGCACGCCCGTCCGCCGGACCGTAACCCTCCTCCGCGCCGTACCGCTCCTCGGCGCCGTAGCCCTCCGGGCCGTATCCGGCCTCCGGGCCGTACCCGGTCTCCGGCGCGTACGGCTCCGGGGTGCCGCCCGCCGGGTGGGCGCCGGTGTGGTCGGGCAGGGGGGTGTGGCCGGTGTGGGCCGTGGGGTCGTCCGTGGCCGGCTCGGCGGCGGGGCTGCCCCACGCGTGGCCCGCGCCGTCCGTCGCCCAGGGGGCCGGCGCGCCGCCGGGCAGGGTGGCGGGCGGGGTGCCGCCCCACTGCTCGACCAGCGAGGACGCGGTGAACTCGCCCGACTCGTCCGGGAGCTCGCCCCCGGCGACGGGGATGGACCACTGCCCGGTGACGTCGTGCCCCGGGGCGGCCGGTGCCGCGGGCTCCTCGAAGGTCCAGTGCTGGGTGGCCCCGGGCTGGTACGTGAACCGGTCGTCCGCGGCCTGCGGCGCGGCCGGCGTGGCGTTCGGGTCGGGCCACTGGCCGCCGCCGGGCGCGGGCCAGGTGTCCGCGGCACCGTCGGTGTGCGTGGCCGTGATCTGCGGCGGCACATAGCCGTGTCCGGGCGCGGCCAGCGGGCTGTCGCCGGACAGCAGGGCGTCGATGCCGCCCTCGGGGAGCTGGACGAAGGCGGTGGCGCCGTCGTCGTAGTCGCCCTGGGGCAGCGGGTCCCAGCGTCCGCCGCCCTGGGGCGTGCCCTCTCCGTGCTGGTCGTCGGTCACGACAGCGCCCTCCCCAGTGCTCGTCGGGCCAGCGCGGCGACGGTGCGCCGCAGGTGCAGTACGGCGGGCGGAAGCGGGGTCACCGAGCCGTCGGGCTCGGGGGCCGGGTCGGGGATGCAGGCCGCGGCGACGTACTCCCCGAAGGCGTGCAGGGCCTCCGGGACGAGCGCGCGGTCGTTGTCCCAGTCGATCAGCCCCGCGACCCACTGCTCGGCCTCCAGGGGCCTGAGCGGCATCGGCGCTATGGCCCCGACGGCGCAGCGCACGCCGCGCCGGGCGGGGTCGAGGACGAGGGCCACGGAGGCCAGCGCGCGGCCGGGGCCGGTGCGGCCGGTCGCCTTCAGGAAGACCTGCGGGGCGTGCAGCAGCGGTACGCGCACGTAGCCGATGAGTTCGCCGCCGCGCAGCAGCTCCACGCCGGCCAGCAGGTGCGACACCGGGATCTCCCGGCGGGCTCCGCCCGGGCCCGCGATGATCAGTGTCGCCTCCAGGGCGGCCAGCACCGGCAGCGCGTCCCCGGTGGGGGCGGCCGAGGCGATGTTGCCGCCCAGGGTGCCCGCGTTGCGGATGTGCGGCGGGCCCGCGGCGCGCGCGGCGGCGGCGAGCGCCGGGATGAGGGCCGCGAAGTCGGGGCGGCCCATGCGCGCGTGCGTGAGGCCCGCGCCGAGCAGCGCGTGGCCGTCCTGGTACTGCCAGCCGCGGATCTCGCTGATCCGGCCGAGGCCGACCAGCGCGG
>NZ_MUMF01000760.1 GCF_002155905.1 Streptomyces tricolor
CTCCGGCTCCTTCGGCGGCGCCGTGCCCAACCCGGCCACCGCCGCCGAAGGAGCCGGAGTGGATGTCCTGGTCGGGGCCGTGGAGCCGGATCTCGCACTCGGCGAGGCCGCGCATGCCGGTGCACACGGTCGGGGTGTCCTCGGACCACATGCCGGTGTCGGAGACGATCACGGCGTCGGCGGCGAGCCGCCCGGCCCGCTCCTCCACCAGGGCCCGGAAGTGCGGGGAGCCGGATTCCTCCTCGCCCTCGATCAGCAGCTTGAGGTTGACGGCGGGCGCGGTGCGGCCGGTGGCGGCGAGGTGGGCGCGGACGCCGAGTGTGTGGAAGAACACCTGGCCCTTGTCGTCGGCGGCCCCGCGCGCGTAGAGGCGGTTGCCGCGGACGACGGGTTCGAAGGGGTCGCTGTCCCAGCCGTCCTCGCGGGCGGCGGGCTGCACGTCGTGGTGGCCGTAGACGAGGACCGTGGGGGCCTGCGGGTCGCCCGAGGGCCACTCGGCGAAGACGGCGGGGGCGCCCGGGGTCTCCCAGATCTCGGCGGTCGGGAAGCCGGTCTCCTTGAGCCGGGCGGCGAGCCAGTCGGCGCTGCGCCGTACGTCGGCCGCGTGGTCGGGCTGGGCCGACACGGAGGGGATGCGCAGCCACGCGGCGAGGTCGTCGAGGAAGGCGGCGCGGTGCTGCTCGATGTACGTGCGGACGGCGCTGTCCGGGGTCTGGCTCATGCTCCCGAGCCTATCGGCCCGCACCGACATCCTCGGCGGGCGGTTCGTCACACTCAGGTCGCCTCGTGTGTGCTCTCCGTCTCACCCGTGAGCAGCCGTTCCAGCGCAGCCCGGTCCGGCAGTCGCTCGGGGCGTACGACTTCGCCGCTGCGCACGTACAGGAAGGCGGCCGTGACCGACTCGGGGGGTATGCCCTGCTGCTCGGCCCAGGCCAGCCGGTACACGGCGAGCTGGAGCGGGTCGGCGGTGCGGGCGCGGTGGGTCTTCCAGTCGATGATCTCGTAGGTCGTCTCGTCGCCGTCGCCGTGCCGGTAGACGGCGTCGATGCGACCCCGGACGACGCGGCCGGCGAGGGTGAGCTGGAAGGGGGCCTCGACCCGGTAGGGGGTGCGGCGGGCGTACTCGGTGCGTTCGAAGGCCCCCTTCAGGGCTTCCAGGTCGCGTTCGTCAGCGATCTCGGCGTCGCTGCCGGGCAGCTCGTCGGGTTCCAGCAGGGGCAGCGTCAGCTCTTCGAAGCGGGCTTCCACCCATGCGTGGAACCGGGTGCCCCGCCGCGCGGCGGGTTGCGGGGGGCGCGGCATGGGGCGCGCGAGTTCCTGTGCGAGCCCGTCCGGGTCCTCGGCGAGC
>NZ_MUMF01000761.1 GCF_002155905.1 Streptomyces tricolor
GCGTGCGCACGCCGAACGCCCGGCCCGGGTCCACCGGCCGGGCGCTCGGCGTGCGGGTCGGGCATCGGGCGGGTCGGCAGCCGTACGGATCAGCGTCGTACCGATCCGGCATCGCACGGACCCGGCCTCGCACGGACCCGGCGTCCTAGGGATCAGGCGTCCTAAAGGTCATGCCCCGTACGGATCGGACGCCGGCTACCAGCGCACAGGCAGCCGCTGCACGCTCAGTACGGGTGTCCGGGCACGCAGCGGGATCTCCTCCAGCGGCGCGTCCAGCGCCAGCTCCGGCAGCCCCTGTACGAGCGTCTCCAGCGCGGTGCCCAGTACGGCCCGCCCGAGGCGCTGACCGACACACGCGTGGGCGCCGTAGCCGAACGCGATGTGGCCGGCGGCGTCCTGCCGGCCTAGGTCCAGCTGCGCGGGGCAGCCGAACTGGGCCGGGTCGCGGTTGGCCGCCGGCAGCGAGACGGTGACCGTGTCTCCTTCGCGGACCAGTTCCCCGTGCAGGCGCACGTCCCGCAGCGCCGTGCGGAAGATCTGGTACTGGTTCACGGTGGTGTGGCGGAGCAGCTCTTCGACCGCCGTCTCGGTGCCCCGGCCCGATGCCGCCGCCGCGCGGAAGGCCGCGAGCTGGTCGGCGTGGTGCAGCAGGGCGAGTGCCGCTGCCGCCACCGCTCCCTCGCAGGTGGCGAAGCCGGCGACGAACACCACCAGCAGCATGTTGGTGATCTCGCGGTCGGAGAGTCCCTCGACCTGCGTCAGCCGTCCCAGGATGTCGTCCCCGGGCGCGGTCCGCGCCCGCTCGACCAGGTCGCGGGTGAGGAAGAACGCCCGCTTCTCGGCGGCGAACTCGTCCTCCAGCGGCACGTCGTCGTCATTGGCGGTGTCGGCCAGCGCGGCCAGGGTGGGGGTGTCCTCGTAGGGGACTCCGACGACCTCGGAGAGCACCCGCAGCACCAGCGGCCGGATGTAGTCGGGCAGCAGGTCGGCGGGCGAGCCCTGGGCGCGCAGGGCGTCCAGCTGACCGGCCGCGATCTCCTCGATGCGCGGGGCGAGTTCCGCCATGCGGCGCGTCCCGAACTCCGCGGTGAGCATGCCGCGGTAGCGCGTGTGCTCGGGCGGGTCCATGTGGATGAACATGCCCGGGATGATCGGCATGGCGGGGAACGGCTGCCCCTTCTTCAGCATCGGGAAGTGCGCCGAATGGAAGTTGTGGCTGAACGCGGGGCTGCTCAGCACCTCCTTGGCCACCTCGAGCCCGGTGGCCAGCCAGCCGACGTGCCCGTCCGGGTAGACCATGCGGGACAGCGGCGCCGCCGCCGTCAGGACCGCCGGCGGGGCGAAGTGGTCGGTCCGGTCCACGAGTTGCTGGTAGGTGATGGGCGCTGCCATACGACATCCTCCTCAGGCCGGGCAGAACCGGCGGACTGAAGCGACGTTAGTGATGCCCCGGCGTCCCGCCATCCCTCACCTTGACAGGCATCGCGCGAAGCGCTGTGCCGCCGCAACTGTGGCGGTTAGCCTCGCGGCCGTGGAACGGCTACCGGTTCCACGGCGGCTCCCTGTCGAAAGGTGTGCCAGTGAAGGCGATCGTGTACGCGTCGGTGGGCAACCGGGACGTCCTGGAACTGGTCGACCGGCCGGTGCCGGAACCGGGCCCGGGCGAGGTCCGGGTCCGGGTGGCGTTCTCGGGGGTGAACGCCACCGACTGGAAGTGCCGGCGGTTCGGTCATGTCGACGGGCGCCTGATGTACCCCGAGGTGATCCCCCATCACGACGGCAGCGGTGTGATCGACGCCGTCGGCCCCGGCGTCGCGCCGGAGCGCGTGGGGCAGCGGGTGTGGCTGTGGGAGGCGGCGTGGCGGCGTCCGCAGGGCACCGCCGCCGAGTACGTGGTGCTGCCGTCCCGGCAGGCGGTGGAACTGCCGCCGGGCGCCTCGCTCGAACTGGGCGCGAGCATCGGGCTGCCGGCGCTGGCGGCGCACCGGTGTCTGACCTCGGCGCAGCAGGCGCCGGCCCGGCTCGGGCCGGGTGCGCTGGCCGGGCGTACGGTGCTGGTGGCGGGTGGTGCCGGGGTCGTCGGCCATGCGGTGGTCCAGCTCGCGGTGTGGAGCGGGGCGACGGTGATCGCGACGGTCGGCACCCCGGAGAAGGAGAAGCCGGTGCGTGCCGCCGGTGCCGCGCACGTGGTGCACCGCACGTCGGGCAGTGCCGCGGCGGACATCCGCGCGGTCGCGCCCGCAGGGGTGGACCTGATCACGGAGGTGGCGCCGTCCGCGAATCTCGATCTGGACGTGGAGGTGCTCGCCCCGGGCGGCACGGTCGCCGTCTACGGCACGGAGGGCGACGGTGAAGTCCGGCTGCCGTTGCGGCTGCTGATGGGCCGTAACCTGCGCTACCAGTTCGTGCTCACGCTGACGCTGTCGCCCGAGGAGAAGGAAGCGGCCGTGGCGGACGTCGCCGCGGCGGTCGGGGACGGGGCCCTGGGCGTGGGCGACGACGCGGGGCTGCCGCTGCACCGCTACCCGCTCAGCCGCACCGGCGACGCCCACGACGCGGTCGAGAGCGGGGTGCCCGGGAAGGTCCTGATCGACCTCGGCTGAGCGGTCGCCCTCAGCGCGCCCGGACGGCTGCCGGGGCCCGGCCCGGTCGGCATGCCGGGGCCCGGTCCGGCACGGCCGGCAGTCCGCGCCCGGTCAGCTGCCCGGGCGCAACCACCGGTCGACACGTGCCCGCAGCTCCACCGGGAAGATCTCCTTCGGCAGCATGCCGTGCACGCCCTTCGGCGGTCCGTCGAGGCCGACGTAGGGGGCACCTCGCTGGTCGGCGTACTGGGTGACGCGGAAGCTCGCCGAGATGCTGCACAGCGCGTACGCCTCGGCGGCGCCGACGCCGGCCGCGACGCTGAACCAGCTGATCATGCCGCGGACGCAGTCGATCAGCGCGTCGTCCAGGTTGTCGGCGAAGCCGAAGCCGATCCAGTGTGTGTCGGTCTCGGCCAGCGGCCGGGTCAGTGCGGACCCCCGGTGCAGGTCGTAGCGCATCCGCAGCTCCTCCGCGGTGGACTTGATCGCTGTCTGGTCGACGAGGCCGTCGCCCTGCAGGGCGTGTACGTCGCCCACCCAGATCCGGCCGCCCGGCCTGGCCACGGGCAGGAACAGCGAGGAGCCGACGGTGAGTTCGCGCAGCGACAGGTTGCCGCCGTGGGCGCCGGCCGGGAGCGCGCTGACCG
The DNA here is from genome assembly GCF_002155905.1 of Streptomyces tricolor. Lineage (GTDB taxonomy): Bacteria > Actinomycetota > Actinomycetes > Streptomycetales > Streptomycetaceae > Streptomyces > Streptomyces tricolor. Next base: position 3,233 of record NZ_MUMF01000761.1, read on the forward strand.
GGTCGTCGCCGGCCGGCTCCACCGCGACGATCCCGAGGAACGGCGCCAGGGTGAACGAGATGCCGTGCACATAGTCGGCGAGGGTGCGGGTCTCGTCGAAGCGGAAGTAGTGCGTGTACGGCTCGTCGAAGTCGTGCGGGAGCGCCCCCGCCCCGGTCGGGAAGACGTTGCACCCCCAGTCCGCGAGCCGCAGCCGCACCAGCCGGCATTCGATCACGTCTCCGGGCCGGGCACCGGCCACTTCCACCGGCCCGACCAGCTGGAAAGGGCAGCCCGGATACTGTTCGCGCAGGCGTGCGCGCTCGGCGAACGACATGCCGAATTTCATTTCGTTCTGCCAATTGGTCCACGTGTTCGGGTAGTCGACCTCGTCGCCGGATTCGATCGTGGCGGCGGGCGGCGCCTTCGGGTCGAGGATTCCGGAACGCACCGTTTTGTGCGTGGATTCCACCGTATACGTCGTCATGCCGACCGAAGGTAGAGGGGGAAATTCCGGCCCAGCAAGGCTTTACGGGCCACCGAGTCAAGAACTACCAACGTGACGGATGGCCCCGCCGGGAACGCGCCCCGGCCTGGCAGGCCGACTGCTACGGTGAGGCGATTCGGCACCGCACAACAGGGAGCTTCTCAGTTGCGTATTCTCGCCATTTCCGGATCGCTGCGTCAGGACTCGTTCAACACACGCCTTCTGCGTGCCCTCCCTCCGCTGGCACCCGAGGGAATGGAGATCGAGTTCTTCGACGGCCTGGGTGAGGTGCCCCTCTACAACCAGGATCTCGACGTGGCGGACTGCCCGGAGCCGGTACGCCGGCTGCGCACGGCGATCGCCGAGGCGGACGGTCTGATCATCGCGAGTCCGGAGTACAACGGCTCCATTCCGGGTGTGCTCAAGAACGCGATCGACTGGGCCTCTCGCCCGATGGCCACGTCCGCCCTGCTGGGCAAGTGCGTCGTCACCATGGTGGCCACGCCCGGCCGCGGCCTCGGCCGCAACGCCCTGACCGATCTGGGCCGTGTGCTGCACGGCTGCCACGCGTTCGTGATCAGCGGCCCGTGGGTGCACCTCAGCGAGGCCCCGGCGAAGATGGAGGACGCCGAGGGCGAGGACGGTGAGGCCACGACCGTCCTCACGGATCCGATGACCCGCCGCCTCGTGGACATCCAGCTCACCTCCCTCCAGCAGGCCGTCAAGGAGGAGGCCGGACGGCACGCGGTCGTCCCGCTGCTGCCGTTCATCCAGCCCCGCCGGTGAGCGGCAGGCGCCACTGATCCCCGTACCCCTCCAGGGGGCTCCCGCTGCGCCGGAAGCCCCCTGCGGTGTCTCGGGGAGCGGTTCCGCGTCGACGACGCCGCGGCGCACCGGACCCGCCGTTCCCTCTACCAGGGCGGGGGATGCGCGCCGGATCGGCCGTCTCTACGGTGGGCGGCGACCGTATGCGGCTCACGTCCGGCAGGAACTCACCAAGAGACAGCGAAGGTCGGTGCATGGAGCATGGCCAAGGATCGCGCCGTAGGAATTCACGATCTGTCACTGGCGACGACCGAGTTCGTGCTGCCGCACACCGCACTCGCCGGGTACAACGGCACCGAGATCGGCAAATACCATCTGGGCATCGGCCAGCGGTCGATGAGCGTGCCCGCCGCCGACGAGGACATCGTGACCATGGGCGCGGCCGCCGCCGCGCCGATCATCGCCCGGCACGGCACCGACCGGATCCGGACGGTCCTGTTCGCGACGGAGTCGTCGATCGACCAGGCCAAGTCGGCCGGCGTGTACGTCCATGCGCTGCTCGGACTGCCGTCCGCAACCCGGGTCGTCGAGCTGAAGCAGGCCTGCTACGGGGCGACGGCGGCCCTCCAGTCCGCCGTCGGCCTCGTCCTGCGCGACCCCCGGCAGCAGGTCCTCGTGGTCGCGAGCGACGTCTCCAAGTACGACCTGGACAGCCCGGGCGAGCCGACCCAGGGCGCGGCGGCGGTGGCCATGCTGGTCGCCGCGGACCCCGCGCTGGTCCGTGTCGAGGAACCGTCGGGCCTGTTCACCGCCGACATCATGGACTTCTGGCGGCCGAACTACCGTGAGGCCGCGCTGGTCGACGGGGAGGCGTCCATCACCGCGTATCTGCACGCGGTGGAGAGCGCCTGGAAGGACTACACGGAACAGGGCGGCCGTCCGCTCGACGAGTTCGCCGCGTTCTGCTACCACCAGCCGTTCACGAAGATGGCCTACAAGGCGCACCGCCATCTGCTGAACACCTGCGGGTACGACACCGACGAGGCTCTGCTCCAGCGGGCCGTCGAGGACACCACGGCCTACAACCGGGTCATCGGCAACAGCTACACCGCGTCGGCGTATCTCGGCCTCGCCGCGCTGCTCGACCGGGCGGACGACCTGACCGGCCGGCCCATCGGTTTCCTCAGCTACGGCTCCGGCAGCGTCGCCGAGTTCTTCGCCGGAACCGCCGTACCCGGCTACCGGCGGCACCTGCGCACCGCGGCGCACCAGGAGGCGATCGACCGGCGCCGGACACTCGACCACGCCGCCTACCGCGAGCTGCACGAGCGGTCCTTCCCGACCGACGGCGGCGACCACCCCGCTCCGCCGCAGACCACCGGACCGTTCCGGCTGGCGGCGCTGCGCGGCCACAAGCGCATCTACGAGCGGCGCTAGGGCCTGTCGTTCGGATCAGGTCGGCTGTGGGGCACGTTGCCTTTCGGCCGGCATGATCCGAACGACAGGCCCTAGGGGCACGGACCGAACCGCGCGCTGTCAGGACCGCTCGCGGAAGCTGCTGTGGGTCAGCCGGTCGAGGGCCCGGACCGTCTTCTCACGGGCCGTCGTCACCTTCTCCAGTTCCGTGCCGTGCTCTTCGATCGCCGCTTTCTGATAGGCCGACTCGACCGCGAACCATACCCCCACGAGATTGGTGCGCTCCTTGCAGGCGACGTCCGCTCGCGCCTGGGCGATCTCCTCGCGGGACGGGCGCTCGGCGTTCGCCGAGGGCACCTCGTCCATCGGGGTGGACATCTCGAACCCCCGGGAGCGCATGCACGCCGACCAGGCGGAGAACACCTTCCGCACGCGCGGATCGGCCATGGAGCGCTCGAAACTGTCGGCCTTGATGCGGGCGACGATCCCCTCCGGGTCGGTGCCCGGCCCCTGCGGGCCCGCGGCGCCGAGCAGCCGTTCGGCCTCGCCGAGGCAGCCTCCGCGCGGAACGGGCCGGCCGCGGTGGGCGGTGAGGGGCGCGCCCGAGGTGTCCACCCCCGTGAGGACACCTCGGGCGGCCGAAGAGGGCGGCTTCGGCTGCGCGGACTTCGCCGGGGAGCGCCCCGCCGCCGTCGTGGGGGCGTGATAGCCCCAGGTGCGGGCTTCGGCGGCGTCCGTGAGCCCGTAGCGCCGGTACAGCACCGTGTAGCCGTTCACGGCCTGCCGCCGTTCCGCCGGGTCGGCCGCGGAGCGGGCCGGGGGCGGGTACGGCACGGACAGGCGCCGCATGCAGGCCCGCACGGCCGCGTCGCTCGCCTCGTCGAGTGTCAGGGCCTGGTGGGGGCTCAGCATGTAGCGCTCGACGGGAAGACGCAGGTGTTCGACCCCGACGGTGCGCGGGACCGCGCCGAGGGCGGGCGGCTCGGGCGGCTTCGGCGACGAGGAGGAGCAGGCGGTCAGGGCCGCCAGCAGCAGGGTGCCGCCGGCGAGCGCGGCACGCCGTGCTCGGCGTGCGTCGGCAGGGGCGGAGAGGTACGCCATGGCCAGTGCTTCCTTCGGACGGCGGATCCGGTGCCCCGCCCCGCGGCGGGGCGGGGCACCGTGTGATCTCCGGACGGGTCGGTTCAGTGGCCGATGCCGGGGCAGCGGGTGTGGTCCGAGATGGCGATGGACGCCTCGTTGTTGCGCATCCAGCTGGTCAGGTTCCCGCCCTTGTACGGCGCGAGCCAGTTGGAGTCGCCGCGGTACTGCGGCGAGTACCAGATGCCCACGTTGCACGCGGTGCCGTTCTGGGCGGAGGCGGCGTTGTTGCGGACCTTCTGGCCGCCGCCCGGCTTGCTGCCGGTGAACTTCTTGGTGCCCAGGTCGCCGATCTTCGTCGCCTTGCTCCGGTACGGGGCGTTCTTCGCGTTGGGCGAGTAGTACAGGCAGAAGGTGTAGGGGCTGGCGGCGTTGCAGTCGGACTTGCTGTTCCAGCTGGAGATGTTCGCGCTGCGGGCCTCGGCGTGCGTGGCCAGTCCGCCCAGGGCCATCGCCGCGGTGGCCATGAGCACTCCGGCGCGGGTGGTGGCCCTCTTCGTGATCGTCATGTTCGCCTTCTCCTGGCGTCGTGTGTCGGTGTCCGCGAGGTGCGGAACGGCCCTCCCGGCGAGGCCCGTGACCACGAGTTCAGCCGTCGGCGCGTTGTTCAGCAGCCCCCTCTCGCCGCACTGAACAATTCGAAAGCGCCTGGTCGTCGGCGGGGCACGAGCTTGCGGCGGGTCCGGGCGGCTCCTTAGGGTGGCGGGCCGAGCGGGGCTGCACCCTAAGGAGCCGCCCGGACCCGCCGCAAGCTCGTGC
>NZ_MUMF01000762.1 GCF_002155905.1 Streptomyces tricolor
CACCGGCCTGGTCGTCGCCATCGGCGGCACCGAGAAGGCGGCGGACATCCTCCAGCGAACCGGCGGGTTCCTCTCCGCTCCTGGACCGCGCGGGGACTACCACCGGCTCCCCCACGGCCTGCCCGTCGAGCAGCAGCGCCTCAAGGCGACCACCGCCTCGCACGCCCTGTTCGCCGCCGGTCACAGCGTCCACCTCGACCCCGCTCTGAACGCGCTGGCCACGCCGGACAGCGAACATGACGCGGCCCTTCGCTACCTCGCCCATCTCGCCGAGCGAGTCGCTGCCGCCGAGACCAGCGAAGAGATCGCCGAGGTCCTGACCGAGATCGCCGCCCCCGTCCACGGGCTGCTGCCACTCACCAGGGAAGTGGTCGTCCGCGCCTGGATCGCCGCCAGTGACCTCCAGGGGGCTGCACCCGGCGAGGAACCCGAACCCCTCGCACGGCTCGGGGACACCGCCAGCTCCATGAGCCAGGCCGCGCACGTGATCCTCCGCGCCCGCAACCACGCCGCCCGCGTTCCGCACCCGGCGGCCCTCACACCGCCGCCGAGCACCGCCCAGCCCTGGCCATCCTGCCGCCGTTGAACCCGGAGAGAATCACATGGCCAACCTGGCTGACGAGTACGGCACGGACGTCGAGATCTACATCAAGGCCCTGACGACCACCATCCACGCCGACACCCCCTCCGGCGCCCCCGCCAAGCTCCACGACCTGCTGGAACAGCTCGGCCTGGAACGCCACGAATACCCCATGGGCGCGCCGCTCTACATCTGGCACACCGTGCCCGAACACCTCGGTGCCGACGAACAGAAGCGCCTGGCGACCCGTGCCATCCCCGCCCTGCTCCTGGCCNNCACGCCCGACGTCTTCGACGAAGCCGCCTACCGACAGGCCGTGCATGAGGCCCGCACCCGCGCAGCTCGCCTCGCCGTGCAGAGCCCGGCACCGACCCCCTGCCCTTCGGGCCCCGCACCGGCCCGACGCACTCCGTAGGACGCCCGGGTGGCCCCGGCACCACGCCGGGGCCACGCCCCGCCCCGCTCGATTCCCGGAGGAACCAGTAACACCCCATACACCCCCACCGATCAGCCACCGGCTCAAGCCCCGACTCGCAACAGCCCTGTTCCGCCGCTACCTGCGCGCCTGCATCCCGACCGGCCCAGACCGCGCCTCCCCGCTGGCCGGCGCCCGCC